>NZ_CP013372.1:311238-622477 GCF_001522585.2 Burkholderia sp. NRF60-BP8 | reverse complement strand
CGCCGCGACGCTGGCCGTCAGCCCCAGCCGCTCGGTCACGCGCCCGGCCGCGCCGAGCTCGATGCCCTGGTGCCGCTGCGTGCCGCGCTGCACGAACGTGTAGGCCGTGCCCGATGCGTCCGGGTCGGCGAACTGGAACGGCTTGCTGATCGAGAACACGGCGGCCGTGAGGCTCAGCCGGTCGAGCCAGTCGTATTTCGCGCCGAGCTCGAACTGGTGCGATTCGACGGGCGGCAGGAACGCATACGCGTTGGTCGCGCGTACGGGGGCCTGATCGCCGAGCGACAGCGCCTTGCTGTACGACGCATACAGCGACAGCACGTCCACCGGCTTGTAGACGAGCGCGACCTGCGGCAGGAACACCGAGCGGTCGGTATGCGTCGTATCGCCGTCGAGGCTGCTCCAGCTGCGCTGGCGCAGCAGCACTTCCTTGCCGCCCGCGAGCACCTGCCAGTGTTCGCCGATGCCGATGCGGTCGAGCCCGAACACGCCGTACTGCCACGCGTCGAGGCGCGGATACGACGGCCCGGGCGAATTCGGCGACGGCGAGAAGGTCAGGTCCGGCCCGTAGACGTTCTCGCTGCCCACGTAGTCGTACACGGCGTCGGCCATGTGCACGACGCGGCGCTGCACGCTCACGCCGAGCGTCAGCTCGTGCCGCAGCGGCCCCGTCGCGAACTTGCCCGTCGTGACCGCGCGCAGCTCGTCGTTGCGCCGGTATTCGCCGGGACTGCGGAAGTCGTATACGTCGTAGTCGCCGTTCGCGCCGAAGAAGAACGGCGACGTCGCGCCGGCCGCGCAGCTTGCCGCGTAATAGCAGCCGTACGCGAACGCGCTGTTGTCGTCGATCATCGTGCGGCTGCGGCCGGCGGCGACGTAGGCCTTCCAGTCGTCGTTGAACCGGTAGTCGAAGCGTGCGTTCAGGTTCAGCGCATCGGTCGTCACCGGTTTCGCCCACGGCTGCGTGCCGAGCGCCTTCGACGTCGTCTTGACCGACGGCACGACGGTGCCGCCGAGCAATTGGTAGCCGGGCGCGGAACGCTGGATCCACTGCTGGAATTCGGCATTGAGCTGCAGGCTCGCGCGCGGGCCGATGTCCCAGTCGGCGGCGATCGAGCCGAACGTGCGCCGCCCGTTCGTGCCGTCGATGTAGGAGTGCATGTTCTCCTTCGCCGCATTGATCCGGAACCCGAACTGATGGTCGGGGCCGAAGCGGCGGCCGAGATCGACGGCCGCCGACGTCGAGCCGCGGCTGTCGACGCCGCCCGTCACGCTCGCGACGTTCGCGGAGCGCTTGGTCACGAAGTTGATCACGCCGCCCGGCGCGACGACGCCGCCGTCGATGCCCGCGAGTCCTTTCAGGATCTCGACGCGCTCCTTGTTCTCGAGCGGCACGTTCTGCTCGCCGGACACCGTCAGCCCGTCGATCCGGATCGCGCTCGCGAGATCGACCGGAAAGCCGCGGATCGCGAAGCCTTCGAAATAGCCGACCGGCGCATAGTCGTTGACGACCGACGCATCGTTGCGCACGACGTCGCTCAAGCGCTTCGCCTGCTGATCGTCGATCAGCGCGCGCGTGACGACGTTCACCGACGCCGGCGTGTCGCGCAGCGGCGCGTCGTCGAGCCCCGCGACCGACGCTTCGCGCGCCCGCAGCGAGCGGCCGCGCTCGCCGCTCACCGCGATCGCGGGCAGCGTCGTGCTGCCGCTCGCGTCGGCGCCCGGCGCGGGCGTGTCGCCCGGTGCGGCGGCAGCCTGCACCGCGAAAAGCGTGACGCCGAGACCGACACCGAGCCCGACCTTCGTGCGCCGCCGCCGTGCGGGCGCCGCTGTTGTTCTATTCACCGTCATTGTTCTGGATGGAAAACTCGCCACTCGACCCTGTCGAAACCCGTTGGAAGCTGCGAAGCGTGCACCCGCCGCCGCGCCCGTCGCCGGACGCGTGCGTCGACGCGATATTCATCGGACGAACCAGACCATGCGGCGCGCAAGCGGGCCGGCCGGTCGGAACAGCGCAGGATGGGGCATCGGATTCGATGACGCGCCGGCAACGACGCAGCGGCCGACGGGTCCGTCGGGTGCCTGTCGGCCGGCCGGCTGCCTCGCGCGATCGTGTCATGCGGGGGACGCTTCGAACGCCCCGGTGCGGGCGGCGGGCACTCGCGCCGGCCGTTCGTCGGAACGGCGGCCTGCCCGGCGCGCGACATCGCGGCGTGGCGCGCATTTTACCCCGGGCGGGGCCCAGGGCCGAGGAATCGGGCGGAACGGGAAACGGAGAAGCCGGCAACCGGAATCGCGCTTCGGGCGGCGCGACGGCGGCGACGATGCGGGCGCGATTCGCGTCGCGCGCCGGCCCCCGACACCGGCGTCATCGTGCGCCGGGCGGAACGCCTGGAACCGGCGCGGGAAGGGCCGCCCGCTACCGGTTCGTCAGCCGTTCGCTTTAGCCCCCCGCATCGTCACCGTCCATGCCGAGCAGTTTCTCGACGGGCTCGTTCATCGAATCGGTCGACGCTATCGTCGACCCGGACGGCATCCGAAAAAGCAGCAGTTGCACGCGCTTTTCGCGCGGCAGGCTGCCCGCGGTCGCCTGTCGCAAGCGCGTCAGCAATCGAGCACGAGCGGCTCCGTGGCCCCTTGTACGGGCCGCGCGACGCATGGCAGCGCGCAGCCGGGTGCGACCGGCGCATCGGGCGTCTGCGCGTAGTCGACCGCGCCCGACAGCACGCGCGTCGCGCACGTGCCGCACGAACCGGCGCGGCATTCAGACGGCACGGCCACGCGCTGCCCTTCCGCGAATTCGAGCAGCGTGCCGTCGGCGGGTGTCCATGCGGCTTCGCGCCCCGTGCGCCGGAACACGACAGGCACGCTTGCCGCCGCAGGCGCGGCGGCCGCGCGAGTCGCACTGCGCGAGACGCTCGATGGCCCGAACGCCTCGAAACGGATGCGCTCGTCCGGCACGTTCAGCGCGCGCAGCCCGTCGTACAGGTCGCGCATGAACGCCGACGGCCCGCACAGGTAGAAGTCGTAGTCGTCGAACGACAGGATCCGCTTCAGTTGTCCGACGTCGATGCGGCCTGCCCTCGCGGCCGCCCCTTCGTGAGGATGACTGTCGAACCAGTGAAGCGACACGCGCGCATCGGCGGCCGCGATGCGCGCCAGTTCCGCGGCAAACGGCCGGTCCGCCGCTTCGCGTGCGCCGTGCACGAACACGACGCGGCGCGACGGTGTGTCGTCGGCCAGTGCCCGGCGCAGCATCGCGACCATCGGCGTGATGCCGATGCCGGCCGACACGAGCACGGCCGGGCGCGGGCTCGCGAGATCGAACGCGAAGCGGCCGCGCGGCATCTGCGCGTCGAGCGTGATGCCCACCCGCGCATGATCGTGCAGCCATGCCGATACGCGCCCCTCGCGCTTCACGGTGATCCGGTAATGCACGCCGCCCGGCGCATCGGACAGCGTGTAGCTGCGCATCGACGGCGCGTCGCTGCCCGGCAATGCGATGCGCAGCGTCAGGTGTTGACCGGCTTCGTACGCAGGCAATGCGCCGCCATCCGCCGGCTCGAAATGGAACGACCGGATCGCGCGCGCCTCGTCGACGATCTTCGCGATGCGCAGCGGCCGCCATGCGGGCGCCGATGCCGGCGCGACCGCGGCCTGCACGGGCCCGGCCGTTGCCGCGGCGCCGCCCGACGACGACGCCATCGCCGCGAACTGCGGCGCACGCTCGACCGCCGACCACCGGAACGGCAGCACCGCCCGCATGCGCCGCACTTCCCGTACATGGAAGCGCACGACGCGTTGCGCGCCGTCGAACGACGCGACGACCGGCCCATCCCACACGATCTCCGCGTGCGCGGCGACATACAGCACATCGCCGCCGTCGAAATCGACGAACAGCAGCCCCGCGCGCGGATCGTGCTGCAGGTTGCCGAGCGTGTTGAAGAACCGGTTGCCGCTGAAATCGGGCGTCGTCAGCGTGCGTGCATCGTCGACGCGAACGAAGCCCGGCATCCCGCCGCGATGCGACACGTCCGCGCCGCGCGCCGCGCCCGCGTCGGGCGACGCGTTCGCGCTCGCGACGAAGAACGTGTCGGCCTGCGCGAGCAGCGCGCGGTCCGCGTCGCTCAGCGCGTCCGACACGTTGGGCGCGACGGATGCGTCGACGTCCCGCGCAATGAAGGTCGGCTTGCGGCCCTGGATGTACTTCGCGCAATTACCGAAGCTCTGCTCGACCGCGATCGTCAGCGCCTCGCCGTCCACCGTGCGCACGACGCCGTTCACGCGATTGCGCCGCCGCGTATCGAATTCGATCCCGAGCCCGCCGAGCGGCGCACCGGCCTGCCACGCGCCGGCCAGCGGGTCGCCCGGCAGCGCGCGCGCCGCGATGCGCAGCGTGCGGGCGTCCGGCGACGTGACGAAACCCGGCGCGCCGACCCGCAGCGTCGCCCATGGCTGCCCATGCGCATCGACGCCGCCGAGCACGAAGAACGGCAGTTGCGCGAAAAAAGTCCGGTGCTGGTCCGGCATGAAACGCCGGATGCCGCGCCGGCCGGCCACGCCCGCCGCGTCCGTCACTCCTGCGCGCTGCTGCACGGCGAGCTCGCCCGCGTGAAACGGCGGGGTCTCGAGGTCCCAGCCCGGTACGACGGCGCCCGGCGCATTCATTGCGTTTTCCTGAACAGGTGCGGTGGCCGCGCGTCAAGCGGCGAGCAGGCCCGCGCGCGTCGTCGGCATCGCGACGAAGCCCGGCAACGCCTCGATACGCGCCAGCCACGCGCGCACGTGCGGATACGGTTCGAGCGACACGCCGCCTTCCGGCGCGTGCGCGATGTACGTGTACGCGGCGATGTCCGCGATCGTCGGCTGCGCGCCGGCCGCGAACGGCTTGCCGGCCAGCTCGCGATCGATCACGTCGAGCACCTTCGCGGCCGTGCGCTTGGCCGCGTCCGGGTCGAGCTGCGCGCCGAACACGGTCACGAGCCGCGCGGCGGCCGGCCCCGACGCGATCGGGCCGGCCGCATACGACAGCCAGCGCTGCACGACGGCCGCGCCGACCGGATCGTCGGGCAGCCAGTGCGCGTCGCCGTAGCGCTTCGCGAGGTACACGAGGATCGCGTTCGAATCGGCGATCACGGTGCCGCCGTCGTCGATCACCGGCACCTGCCCGAGCGGATTGAGCGCGAGAAATGCCGGTTCGCGCTGCGCGCCGGCCGCGAGATCGACGTCGATGGTCGTGGACGGCAGCCCGAGCAGCGACAGGAACAACCGGACACGGTGCGCGTGCCCGGACAACAGGAACGAATAAACGCGGATCGGCGAAGCAGGCTTGCTGGCGGCAGACATGGAAACACTCCGGCATCTCGCGCCGCCGGGGATCGGCGACGAACGGCCCCAGCGTAGCGCTCGCGGTTCGCCGCCAGAAGACGGATAATTGCTGAAACATTATCCGCTTTCATAGGACAATCGACGATGGCCGATCTGCGCGACGTGAACCTGAACCGGCTGGCGATCTTCGTCGCGGTGGTCGAGGCCGGCTCGCTGACGGCCGCGGCCGAGCGGCTCGGCCTCGCGAAGACGGTCGTCAGCACGCACATGCAGCGCCTCGAATCCGAGGTCGGCGCGAACCTGCTGGTGCGCACGACGCGGCGGCTGAGCGTGACCGATGCCGGGCGCGCGTTCTACGACGCGTGCCGCGACATCGTGCGCGCCGCCGAAACCGCGCTCGACGCGGTGTCGTCCGACGCCGGGCCGCTGCGCGGCACGCTGCGCGTGAGCGTGCCGATCGACTATGGCGCGCTGGTCGTCGCGCCGGCCGTCGTCGCGCTGCGCGACCGGCATCCGGCGCTCGCCGTCGAACTCGTCGCGAACGACCGCGTCGTCGATCTCGTCGCGGACAACCTCGACGTCGCGATCCGCATCGGCCGCCTCGCCGATTCGAATCATCGCGCCGTGCAGCTCGGCACCTACGAGAAATGGCTGGTCGCGAGCCCGGCGTTCGTTGCACGCCACGGGTTGCCGCGCGATCCGGATGCGCTCGCCGCGCTGCCGTTCGTGATGTTGTCGTCGCTGCCGCGCCCGCATACGCTCGACCTCGACGACGCGCGCGGCGGCCACGCGTCGGTGCGCTGCGTCGCGCCGGTGGTGTCGAACACCGCGACCGCGTGCCGCGCGATCGTGCTCGCGGGCGGCGGTTTCGGGCTGCTGACGGATTTCTCGACCGCGGACGACGTCGCGGCCGGCCGGCTCGTGCGGCTGCTGCCGGGTTGGCGCACGGCGCCGGCCGGGATTCATGCGGTGTACCCGTCCACGCGGCTGCCGTCGCCGAAGGTGCGGGCGTTCATCGATGCGATGAAGGCGCGGCTCGGGCAGACGCCGGTCGCGCCCACGACGAGGCGCTCACGTTCGAACTAGCGGGAAAGTGAAGAAACGCGAAGGTCGGCGCTCAATAGGTCTGCATGAGCCGTCTCATCAGCAACGACTTCAGATCCCTGCGCGTATCGCACACGATATGCACATGGACCGTGTCGCCGCGCACGTCGTAAATGATGCGATTCATTCCCGCGACGACTTCGCGATACTGACTGAGGTCGATATGCGCCAGCTCATCGGGAATCCTGCCTTGAGCCGGAAAAGCACGAATCGACGCGATGGCGTCCTTGATCTGTCGATAGCTGACTTGCCAGGTTTCCGGGCCGAAGTTCGACAGAAGATAACGCCTCAACGCCTTCAAATCTTTTTCCGCCGAGCGAAGAACGACAACGCGTAACGTCATTGATCGTCGTCCTTGTCGAGGTCGGCGAAGACATCCTCGACGGGACGGAAGTGACCCTGATCGATCTCGCGATTGCCCAGCGCAAGCAACTTCAGCAGCGCGAGCGTCTCTTCGTGCTCCTCATACGACTTGACGTCCAGGACGACGAGCTTCGCTTCGCCGTTCTGGGTGATGAGCATCGGCTCGCGGCTCTCCGAGATGTCCTTGACGATCTCGGCCGCGTGGCTCTTGAGATAGCTGATGGGCTTGACTTGAGTCGAGAATTTCATGGAACGCGTCCTTGGCCGGGCACCGGATGAGACCGATTATAGTCCAAATTCAGTCTCCCTCGAGGTGGCGATAGTCGCCCCTTGGCGACGCGCCTACCCGCCCGCTTCCCCCAACGTTCCCAACAGCACCTTCCTGCAACTCGCGATCATCTGTGCCTCCGGATCGCGATAGCCGGTGAGCAGCCATGCGGCGCCGACGTTCGTCATCGCGCCCACCAGCGCGAGCCCGATCAGCCGCTGCTCGGTGCGCTCCGCCGGCGTCACGGCTTCGCGCGGCACGCCGATCGCCATGATCAGCTTGCCGAAGTCGAGCAGCATGCGCTGATACGTCATGTCGGTATCCGCACTCACGCCCATCACTTCGAGCAGCAGCACGCGCGCCGCGCACGGGTCGCGCAGAAACGCGAAGAACGCGGCGAGCCCCGCGTCGACGCGCTCGCGCAGATCGCCGCCGCGCGCGGCGACCGCCTGCGCGACCGCGTCGTGCAGTTGCTGCGCGTGATGCAGATAGGTGCAGCGCAACAGATCCTCGGTGCTGTCGAATGCCGCATAGAAATAGCGATCGTTCAGCTTCGCTTCCTGGCAGATCGACCGCACGGTCGCCTTGCGAAACCCCACCGTGCCGAATACGCGCGTCGCCGCGCGGATCAACGCGTCGCGCCGCTCGGCGGCCCGTACCTCGGGCGCCACGCCGCCATACGACCGGCCTCTTTTTTCCGTTTCGAGTGCTTTCTCCATTCCGCTATTTGACATCAGGACACCCGAAAACTAAAGTGGTGACGAACAACACCACAATAGACGCGCCGCCGATGCAGCGCAAGCGGAACGGGAGGAACGACGGATGAAGGGATTTTCCGGCAAGGTCGCCGCGATCACGGGCGCCGGTTCGGGCATGGGCCGAAGCCTCGCGATCGAGCTCGCGCGGCGCGGCTGCGAGGTCGCGCTCGCCGACGTCGGCGAAGCCGGGCTCGCCGGCACGGCGGCCGCGTGCGCGTGGCACGGCGTGCGCGTGAGCACGCGCCGGGTCGACGTCGCCGACCGCGACGCGGTGTTCGCGTGGGCCGATTTCGTTCGCGCCGAGCACGGCAAGGTCAATCTGATCTTCAACAACGCGGGCGTATCGCTGGCCGCCAGCGCCGAAACCGCCCGCCTCGCCGATCTCGAATGGATCGTCGGCATCAATTTCTGGGGTGTCGTGCACGGCACGCAGGCGTTCCTGCCGCATCTGCGCGCGTCGGGCGACGGGCACGTCGTCAACACCTCGAGCCTGTTCGGGCTCGTCGCGATGCCGACGCAAAGCGCGTACAACGCGACCAAGTTCGCGGTGCGCGGCTTCACCGAGGCGCTGCGGATGGAACTCGAACTCGACGGCGCGCCGGTGAGCGCGACCTGCGTGCATCCGGGCGGCGTCGCGACGAGCATCGTCGACGCGGGCCGCGTCGACGCCAGCATCCACGCGCTGACGGGGCAGGACGAAGCGACCCATCGCCGCCAAGCCAACCGCCTGATCAACGCGACGACGGCCGACGAGGCCGCGCGACAGATCCTCGCGGGCGTCGAGCGCAATGCGCGCCGCGTGCTGGTCGGCGCCGACGCGCGCCGGCTCGACAGGATCGCGCGGCTGCTCGGCGCCGGTTATCAGTGGCTGATGCTGCGCCACGTGCGTCGCGCCCGCGCACGCAATCTCCGCCCGAAGGTAGCCTCCGCGGGAGAACGCGCCTACGCGCCCGCCGCCGCGCGCCCCACCCCACCGACGAAGGACCCCGCATGAGCTCGACGACGACCGACCGGCGCGCCGCGCCGCCCGCCCCCGACGCCCGCCGCGACCGAAGTGACGGCAACGACCTCGACGTGCTGGTCGTCGGCGCCGGCCTGTCCGGCATCGGCGCCGCCTATCACCTGAAGCAGCGCTGCCCGCATGCGAGCGTGGCGATCGTCGAGGCGCGCGACGCGATCGGCGGCACCTGGGACCTGTTCCGCTATCCGGGCGTTCGCTCGGATTCCGACATGTTCACGCTCGGCTACAGCTTCCGCCCGTGGCACAGCGACAAGGCGATCTCCGACGGGCAGACGATCCTCGACTACATCCGCGACACCGCGCACGCGTACGGCATCGACAAGACGATCCGGTACGGGCAGAAAGTGATCGCGGCCGACTGGGATTCGCACCGCGCGCGCTGGACGGTGCGCGTCGAACGCACGCGCGACGGCGCGCTCGACACGCTCGTCTACACGTGCCGCTTCCTGTACATGTGCAGCGGCTACTACGACTACGACGCCGGCTACCTGCCCGACTGGGCAGGCATGGACACGTTCGAGGGCCAGCTCGTGCATCCGCAGCACTGGCCGAAGGATCTGTCGTACGCGAACCGGCGCGTGGTCGTGATCGGCAGCGGCGCGACGGCCGTCACGCTCGTGCCGTCGATGGCGGCCGATGCGCGGCACGTGACGATGCTGCAGCGCTCGCCGACCTACATCGTGTCGCTGCCCGCGCGCGACAAGATCGCGAACGCGCTACGCCGCGTGCTGCCGTCGCGGCTCGCGCACCGGCTCGTGCGCGTGAAGAACGTCCTGCTGACGATATACCTGTACAACGTGTCGCGCCGCAAGCCCGACCGGACGAAGCGGTTCATCATCCGCGCGGCGAGCAAGCAGCTCGGCCCCGACTTCGACGTCGCGAAGCACCTGACGCCGCGCTACATGCCGTGGGACCAGCGCGTGTGTCTCGTGCCGAACGGCGACCTGTTCAAGGCGATTCGCGCGGGCCGTGCATCGATCGTCACCGACGAGATCGAGCGCTTCACGCCGACCGGCCTCCAGCTGAAGAGCGGCCAGCAGCTCGACGCGGACGTGATCGTCACCGCGACCGGGCTGAAGATAAAGATGCTCGGCGGCGCGCGGGTCACGGTCGACGGCCGCGCGGTCGATTTGTCGGAGACGGTGTCGTACAAGGGGATGATGTACAGCGACGTGCCGAACCTCGCATCGTCGTTCGGCTACACGAATGCGTCGTGGACGCTGAAGGCCGAGCTGATTGCGCGCTACGTGTGCCGGCTGCTCAATCACATGCGCGCGAACGGGTACGACACGTGCGTGCCGCGGCTCGGCGCAGGCGATCTCGGCGACGTGCCGGCCGTCAACCTGAGTTCGGGTTACATCCAGCGCGCAGCCGGCATCCTGCCGAAGCAGGGGCACCGCAAGCCGTGGAAATTCCACCAGAACTACGTGCTCGATCTCGCGTCGCTGAAGTTCAGCCCGCTCGCCGATTCCGCGATGCATTTCGAACGCCGCGCCCAACCCGGCCAAGCAGCAGCCGCGCCGGTTGCCGAACCCGCACTCGACACCCGCTGAGGCCGACATGACTCCTACGCTCCATCTGATCCAGAACGTGCTGCTCGGCGTCGTCGCGGTGCTCGCTGCGCTCGCGCTGTTTACCGGTTACGTGGCCCGTCGCGTGACGCGCGCGTTTCCGCCCGAAGGCCGCTTCGTCGACATCGACGGCGACCGCATCCACTACGTCGAATACGGCAACGGCCCGCCGATCGTGTTCGTCCACGGGCTGGCGGGGCAATGGCGCAATTTCGCGTACCTGCCGCTCACGCGGCTCGCGCAGCGGCATCGCGTGATCCTGATCGACCGGCCGGGCGCCGGCCGCTCGCTGCGCGGCCCGGCCTCGCAGGCGAACGTGTTCGCGCAGGCCCGCACGGTCGCCGCGTTCATCGACGCGCTGAAGCTCGACAAGCCGGTGCTGGTCGGCCACTCGCTCGGCGGCGCGATCGCGCTCGCGGTGGGCCTCAACCACGCGGACCGCGTGAGCCGGCTCGCGCTGATCGCGCCGCTGTCGCACGAGCAGACCGAGCCGCCTGCGCCGTTCAAGCCGCTGATGCTGCCGTCGCCGCTCGTGCGCCGTTTCGTGTCGTGGACCTTCGCGATCCCGCTGACGATCCTGACGGGCCGCAAGGCCGTGCGTCAGGTGTTCGCGCCGGAGGACGTGCCGCGCGACTTCCCGGTCAAGGGCGGCGGCCTGCTCGGGATGCGCCCGCACGTGTTCTACGCGACGGCGACGGACCTGCTGTCGGCGCCCGTCGACCTGCCCGCGATGGAGCGTCGCTATGCGGAACTCGCGCTGCCGGTCGACGTGCTGTACGGCCACGCCGATCCGATCCTGAACTGGCGCGCGCACGGCGAAGCGCTCGCGCGGAAATCGGCGCGCGTGCGGCTGAAGGTCGTGGAGGGCGGGCACATGCTGCCGGTCACGCTTCCCGAAGCGACGGCCGACTGGCTGCTCGAAGTCGCCGCCGCGCCGGTTGATGCCACCGCGCAGCCGGTACGCATCGCGTAGATCGCGGCAACGAGGCGGGCCGGTTTCCGTGCCGGCAGCCGCCGCAGCGACCGAATCAGGCTTCGTCGTCGGGTATCGACAACCCGAGATCCGAGAGCACCTCGCGCGCGCTGCGGAACGCCTCGACCGCGGCCGGCGCGCCGGCGTACAGCGCGCTGTGCAGCAATACCTCGCGGATCTCGACGAGGCTCGCGCCGTTGTTGAGCGCACCGCGAATATGGCCCTTCAGCTCCGTGCCGCGGCCGAGCGCCGCCAGCATCGCGCACGTGCACAGGCTGCGCGTCTTCAGGTCGATCCCGCCCCGCTGCCAGGTGCTGCCCCATGCATGTTCGTTCAGCCAGTCCTGCAGCGGACGCGAAAATCCGTCGAGGTCGCGCATCGCGCGCTCGACGAACGCCTCGCCCATCACGTCGATCCGCCGCGCCTTGCCGTATTCCCTGTCCTGTTCGCTCATGTCGGTGTCCTGGTTGGAGTCGGGGCCGCCTCGGCGTCGCCGGCAGCCGGGAGATGTCGTGCCATGTTCATGCGCGCGGCGCGGTTTCGTCAAAGACGCGGCGCTCGGTTCGCGGCGCGTCCGCGGCACGGACGGCCGAACGCTACGTAACATCCGGCCGGGCGTTACGGCGCCTGACGGGAACATCGCAGCCGCGACGTTCGCGCACCGCGCGTGCCCGTCGCGCGAAACCGCCATTCCTCCGTTTAAATCGCATCGATATTCCCGATTCCCGCAACAAATCGCGATACCGTTTCGCGAAACTTGTCATGGCGCAGAATTTGCAGTGAAGACCTCGACACACTTCCAATGTCGAGGCCAACATGCACACTCTTTTCAAGAAGACGACGGTAACGATGGCCGTCTCGTCACTGCTCGCGCTGTACGGCTGCGGCTCGGTCGATGGACCGACGACCCCGCCGACGATCAAGCCGAGCACGTCCGGGACGAGCGGCACGTCGGGGACTTCCGGTACGTCGGGCGGCGGTTCGTCGGGGACGTCGGGTGGCGGTAGCTCGGGGTCGTCGGGGACTTCTGGTACGTCAGGCACTTCCGGTACCTCGGGCACTTCTGGTACCTCCGGCACCTCGGGCACCTCCGGCACTTCCGGCACTTCCGGCACCTCCGGCACTTCCGGTACCTCCGGCACTTCCGGTACTTCCGGTACCTCGGGCACTTCCGGTACTTCGGGCACCTCCGGTACGTCGGGCACTTCCGGTACGTCGGGCACCTCCGGTACCTCGGGCACTTCCGGTACCTCGGGCACTTCCGGTACCTCGGGCACTTCCGGTACCTCGGGCACCTCCGGTACGTCGGGCACTTCCGGTACGTCGGGCACCTCCGGTACGTCGGGCACCTCCGGTACGTCGGGCACTTCCGGTACGTCGGGCACTTCCGGTACCTCGGGCACCTCCGGTACGTCGGGCACCTCCGGTACGTCGGGCACTTCCGGTACCTCAGGCACCTCCGGCACGTCGGGCACTTCCGGTACGTCGGGCACTTCCGGTACGTCAGGCACTTCCGGTACGTCAGGTACCTCCGGTACGTCAGGCACTTCCGGTACGTCAGGTACCTCCGGTACGTCGGGCACTTCCGGCACGTCGGGCACTTCCGGTACCTCGGGCACGTCCGGCACTTCCGGCACTTCCGGCACTTCCGGCACGTCCGGCACTTCCGGTACCTCGGGCACCTCCGGTACCTCAGGCACGTCGGGCACTTCCGGCACCTCCGGCACCGGCGTCACCCCTCTCGGCAACGTCCTGCAGAAATCCGGCAACCTCGTGACGGCGCTCGGCACGACGGTCGTAAACGGCGGCGGTCAGATCGGCGGCGTGCAGATTCCCGGCACGAACCCGGCGACGGCCACCAGCATCGGCAACGCGGTCGGCAGCCTCGGCAACGGCGTGCAATCGCTCGGCAACGGCGTCGCGGCCGGCCTCGGTTCGATCGGCGTGTCGGCGAACCCGCTCGGGCCGACGCTGACGTCGACCACCGGCCTGCTGACCGGCGCCGGCGGTGCGGTCAACAACCTCGGCAATGCAGTGACGAGCCTCGGCACCGGTCCGCTGTCGCCGCTCGCGCCGGCGACGACCCTGGTCGGCAGTCTCGTCAACACGGTCGGCACCGCGGTCAATTCGACCGCATCGGCGCTGAACACGGCGCTGAACAGCTCGCCGGTCCAGCAGCTCGAAACGCAGCTCGGCAAGGTCATCAACCCGATCACGAATACGCTGACCGGCGGCGCCACGACGCCGGGCGTCACGCAGACGCTCGGCGGCGTCACGCTGCTCGGCGCGCCGCTCAACGGCCTGTTGAGCACGCTCGGCAACGGCATCGCGCTCGCGGGCACGAAGGTCGGCGGCGCGACCGACAACCCGGTCGGCACGAGCCTCGGCGGCGTCCTGGGGCAACTCGGCAATACGGTGACGTCGACGGGCGGCCTCGTCAACGCCAACAACGCGGGCAGTTCCAGCAGCGGCACGGGCGGCAGCAATCCGCTCGCCCCGATCACGGGCCTGCTCGGCACGTTGACGGGCGGCCTCGGCGGCGGCAGCTCGAGCGGTTCGGGCGGCACCAGCGGAACGAGCGGCACCGGCGGCGGCCCGCTCGCGCCGATCACCGGCCTGCTCGGGACGGTGACGGGCGCACTCGGCGGCATCGGTTCGGGCGGCACCAGCGGCACGGGCGGAACGAGCGGGACCGGCGGCACCAGCGGCACCGGTGGCGCAGGCCTCGGCGGCCTGCTGGCGCCGGTCACCAACCTCGTCAACGCGCTGACGCCGCTCGGTGCGAGCCTCACCGGCACCGTCACGACGCCGGGCGGCAACGTGTCCGGCACGCTCGGCGGGGTGCTGACGAGCGGCCCGGTCGGCACGCTCACGGGTGCGCTGGGAACGCCGGCCGGTTCGGCCGGCGCCACCGGCACGGTCAGCTCCGGCGGCGCAGCCGGCACCGTGACGACGCCGGGCGGCAGCGGCTCCGTGGTGACCGGCCTGACCGGCAGCACGGGCGGCGGCGCCGCGGGCGGCACCGGCAACCTGCTGTCGCCGGTGACCAACCTGCTCGGCGGTCTGCTGGGCGGCGGCACCAAGAAGTAAGCAACGCATCACGCATCGCATCAGAACGACAGGCCAATGGCCGGGCGCGCATCCATAAACAGCCCGGCCGACGGCCGGCGTCACCCGCCCAGCGGGGGCGCCGGCCCTCACACCCACGAGGATCCGATCATGAACTCCACGCTCGACGGCGTCGTCGCTGCGCCGGACCACCCACCCCGCTCCGCCACGCCGTTACGCGCCGGCCTGCTCGGCATCACGGCCGGACTCTTCGCGCTGTGGGTGACGCGCGACCACCCGGCCCTCGACGCGGCCACCCGCGCGGTCATCGCGAGCCTCGCGATCATCGGCACGATCGCGCTGCACGAACTCTTCGTCTCGCGCGTCTACCTGCGTCCGAGCGCGGGGCTGTCGCGGCAGGCCGTCCGGCCGCTCGGCATCGCGCGCGTGGCGACGCGGCTCGGCGCGCTGGCGTCGGTCTACGCGGGCATCGGCGCGATCTACTGGCTGCTGCCCGAATACCACGGCGCGTTCTACCTGCCGTTCTGGTCGCTGCTGCGCTCGCTCGCGCCGTACGTGATCGTCGCCGCGCCGTTCTACTTCGCGTGGATGGACCGCCACCAGCGCGAGACCGACGACGCGTATCTGCTGTGGGGCCGCTTCCTGTTCCGCCGCGAGCAGCCCGCGAGCTGGAAGCCGGTGCGCGAGATGCTGGCCGGCTGGGGCGTGAAGGCGTTCTTCCTGCCGCTGATGACTGTCTACCTGTCGAAGGACG
Organism: Burkholderia sp. NRF60-BP8; assembly: GCF_001522585.2. NCBI lineage: Bacteria > Pseudomonadati > Pseudomonadota > Betaproteobacteria > Burkholderiales > Burkholderiaceae > Burkholderia > Burkholderia sp. NRF60-BP8. The sequence goes on along the minus strand of NZ_CP013372.1, from coordinate 607,268 downwards.
CCGATCACCTGAGCGCGTCGCTCGCGAACGCGATGCATGCGCCGATGACGATCGCGACCTTCGTGTTCATGTACGACCTGTCGTTCACGATGGATCTGATGTTCGGCACCGTCGGCTATCTGTGCACGTTCCGCATCCTCGACAGTCACGTGCGCACCGTCGAGCCGACGACGCTCGGCTGGGTGGCCGCGCTGATCTGCTATCAGCCGTTCTGGTCGCTGATCTCGAACAACTACATCCGCTACGAAGGCTCGATGTTCTGGGACAACTGGCTGCTGTCGGCGCCGACGCTGCGCGTGATCTGGGGCGCGACGATCATCCTGCTGCTGCTGACCTACGCGCTGTGCACGATCTCGTTCGGGCTGCGGTTCTCGAACCTCACCAACCGCGGGATCATCACGTCGGGCCCGTACCGCTTCACGAAGCATCCGGCGTACATCACGAAGAACCTGTCGTACTGGATGGTGTCGGTGCCGTTCGTCGAGCCGCTCGGCTGGCAGGTCGGGCTCATGCATTGCGCGGGACTCGTCGCGGTCAACCTGATCTACTACGTGCGGGCGAAGACGGAAGAGCGTCATCTGATGCGCGATCCCGACTATCGCGCGTATGCCGAATGGATCGCTCAGCACGGGCTGTTCGCGCGGATCAGGCAGGCATTCGGCGCGCGGCAGGCGGTGTGACGGCGCGACCGGGGGCGGCCTCCGTGCCGCTCCCGTCCCTCGCATGGGCATCGGCTTACCTGTCGCAGGCTTCGCACCCGCAACGACACTTTTTCGCGCATGCCCTCCAGCGCTCGACGATGCGCTTTCGCGTATAACTCCCGAACGTGTCGGCGCGCCCCATGCGGCCAATTGTCGCGAAACGCCGCGATTCCCCGCTTTTCGTCGCCTTTCTCCGTCAGTCCGATTGCCCGGCTCCGGCGCGTCGCGTATGGTGCTGGCCGTCCGCGCACGATCCGTCGCCGGACACCCGACCGTCGCCCCGCGCGACGGCCGTGCGGGCCGTGCCCGCCGCTCACCGTCTCCGCGACGCCGCCTGCCGACGCCGCGCATTCATGAGGAAAGAGGCGTGATCCACAAAGTCCTGATCCTGTTCGCACTCTGCATCGCGGGCCTCGCCGCGATCGCCGCCGGTTTCCAGCACATCCCCAGCTGATTCGCGGCCCCGGCTCGCTTCGCCGAGCCCGGGGGCCGCACCCGCTTCCGTTCCCTTTTGCGATGAACCTCTTTCCCGAACCGCCCGGGACGGGCGGCTTTTGCCATGCGTATCGACGTACAGCATTCCCAGCACGACATCGACGACGAACTCGACATCCTTCATGAACGTCTGCACCAGCCGGGCCATCGCCTGCACGGACTGCCGGCCGTCGCGCTCGGCCGCTCGGGCCTGATCGTCCGCCACCGCGAAGCGGACGGCGAATACTTCCTGTATGTCGAGGATCCGGCCGCGCGCCAGCTCGCCGGCTATACGGTGTTCAACCGCCTGCCCGAACTGCCGCGCCGCGCCGACCGCTACCTGCGCGCGCCGCATACGCGGCTGCGCGGCTCGGCGCAACGCCGGGGCCTCGCGACGGCGCTGTACCGCTGGGGGCTCGACGCGGGCCTGTGCCTGATCAGCGGCGCGCGCCAGTCGATCGGCGCCGCGCAATTGTGGACGGCGCTCGCGCAGGATTACCAGCATGGCTTCGTCGATGTCGAAGGCCGTGCGCTGCGCTATCTCGGCGAAACCGTTGCCGACGACGTGCACGGTGCGCTGCATACGCGGCGGCTGTTGCTCGGGCGCGGGTGGGGCATCGGCGAATTCGCGCAGGCGGCCGGGATGGCCGGCGTGGCATCCGGCACGATGCGATGGCCGGTATCGTCGGACCCAAGCCATGCAGGCGCCTGATCGGGACGATGGTCGTCACGATTTGCCAGGGACACGGGCCGCACGTACCGGAAGACGATCGATCCGACGACCGTGCAGCCGTCGCGGCCAGCCATCGCGCATGGTCGCGCGAGTGCGTTACTGACTTGCGCGCTGAAGCGCCTGGCGACCGCGTTCGAGAATCTGCCAATCCTGCTCGGCCGCCGATCGTTCGCCGGGGAACCTGCGCGCGTATTGCAAAAGCAGGTCGGCCCAGCGCGCATCCCGCTCGATCGCATCGAGATTTCGCTGCTGCTCCGGCATTCTCGATTGCAACAGGACAGCAAAAGCAAGTTGGCTGCCGACAAATTCAGCCGTCGTGGCCATTCCCCAGTTTCTTTTCGGCCCGCAAAATGCGAACGACGCGGCAAGACGCTCGGATTTGACGAACGCATCCTGGTTTGCCTGTTGCTGAATCATCCGGGTCGCTTCTGCGATCTCCATTTTCAAATGCGCCGGATCGCAGACCGGTTGGTTCGCGGAAGCCGCGATCCTGTCGAGCGCAGTCTGCACGTTTCGATCGTCGGATGGGCGCGCGACATCGTCACGCGTGGACGAACGACCGGCACAAGCGCTGGCCAGCACGGTGGCGGCAACGAGAATCAGAGCATTCCAGCGCTTCATGAGCGAATCATTCCGCAAAAAAAGATTTCCGGGCCGACGAAAAGCAGACCGTGATTGTAGTGCCTGCGATCGGATCGGCCGGCGATCGCGCGCACGGTGCGATAATGCGTCCGCCCCCACGTATCGCATTCCCGGACCCTCGCCGATGGCCATCGCTCCCCGCCGCCGTATCGACATCGTCGCGCTGTGCGGCAGCCTGCGCGCGCAGTCGTGCAACGCGGCGCTGCTCGACGCAGCCGCGCTCGTCGCCCCGCCCGGCATGCGCATCGCACGCTTCGATCGTCTCGGCGAGTTCCCGCTGTTCAATCCCGATGCCGAATACCCGACGCCCGCCGCGGTGCGCGATCTGATCGACCGCCTGAACGCGGCCGACGGCGTGCTGATCGCCAGCCCGGAATACGCGCACGGCGTCACCGGCGTGATGAAGAACGCGCTGGACTGGGTCGTGGGATGCGAGGCCGTCGTGTACAAGCCCGTGGCCGTGTTGAACGCGTCGCCGCGCGCGACGCATGCGGACGCGGCGCTGCGCGAAACGCTGTCGGTGATGTCGGCGCACATCGTCGAGCCTGCATCGATCGCGCTGCCGATCCTCGGGAGCCGGCTCGATGCGGCGGGCATCGCCGCGCATCCGCCGTTCGCGTCGGCGCTCGTCGACGCATTGCACGCGCTGCGCGCGGCGATCGACGACACGAGCGCCGGCCGGTAGGCGATCCACGCGCCGAACGCGTGCGGCGTAGCGTTATCGCGCCTTCGCGCGCGTCGTCTTTCTCGCCGGTTTGGCCGCTTTCGCGCGCGGCGCTTCCTTCTCGGGCTGCGCGCCGCCGCCGACGAGATCCTCGAGCCATGCGAGCGCATCGACGTACGACAGGAACTGCTGCAGGTAGTCCGGCGACAGCTCGCGCATCGTCGCGAGCGAGCGGTGCACGAGGCTGTTCGAATTGAGCGGCCCCGCGTTGCGCGGCACCTGGTCGAGCGACTGCCGGTATTGCTGTTCCGTGCGGACTTTCGACCACGTCGCGCGGAAGTAGTCGACGAGTTCTGGATCGAGCCCGCGCCGGTCGGCCTGCGCATCGCGCGCGAGCCCTTCGACGAGCGCGGCAAGCGCGCCGCGCGCGGGCGCCTCCGCAGCGGCTTTCCCCGTCTCGCGCGGGGTGTCGGCGTCATTGCCGCGCGCGACGAGCCCCGCGAACCCTTCGAGCAGCGTCGCCAGCCGCGCATCGACCAGCGCGCGTGCGGCGCCGTCGAGCACGGCCGCGCGCCGTTCGAGCGCGTCGATCCGGTGAAAGCGCACGGGATCGAGCCGATCGGCGCCCTGCTCGCGCCATGCGTCGAGCGTCGCGCGCACGTGCGTCGCATCGCCCGTCACTTTGCCTTTCCTCCGTTCGACGCCGACTTGCGCGGCACCGGCGCGATTTCCACGCGGCGGTTCTTCGCGCGGCCTTCGTCGTCCGCATTCGAGCTGACCGGCTGTTCGGAACCAAACGCGGCCGCGAACACCGACGAGGCCGGCACGCCGGCATCGATCAGCGCGCGCGTGACCGTCAACGCGCGTTTGGCCGACAGTTCCCAGTTGTCCGCGAACAGGCGGTTACCGGCGTGCACCTGCTGGTCGTCCGCGAAGCCGCTGACCATCAGGATCTCGTCGCGCGTCTTCAGGTACGTGGCCAGCGGGCTGGCCAACGTCTTCAGCAGGTCGCGGCCCGCGGGCTGCAACTGGTCGGAGTTCAGCGCGAACAGCACGTTGCCGCTGATGCCGATGCGTCCGTTCACGAGCGTCACGCGGCCGGCCGCGAGCGGCCCGGCGAGGGCCTGTTCGAGCGACTTGCGCTGCTGCGCCTCGAGCTGGCGTGCACGCACCGCTTCCTCGAGCTTCGACGTGAGCTGAAGCTGCATGCCGATCACGCCGACGAGGATCAGCACGAACGCGCCGAGCAGCACCGACATCAGGTCGGCGAACGCGGGCCACACCGGCGCCGATTGCGCGCCGCCGTCGATTTCGTCGTGCATGCGTTACGCTCCGACGGGCGCCCGCCGGCCGGCGAGCTGCTGCAGGTCTTCGACGATCTGCTTCTGCGACATCACGCTCAGGTCGATCACCTCGCGCGCCTGCGCGACGTAGTACTCGAGCTGTTCGTCGCTGCGTGCGAGCGATTTCTCGAGCGCGGCTTCGATACGCTGCAGATGGGTCAGCAACTTGTCGTTCGATTCGCCGAACACCTGCACGGCCATCCCGAACGCGTCGCCGAGGCTCGCCACTTCGACGGCGCCGGCCGTGACCTGCGCGGCCACCGAATCGAGCTTGCGCGTCTCGGCGTCGACGGTGTCGTTGAAGCGCGCGCCGACGCGATCGAGCAGGTCGGCCGACGTGCTGACGAGCGCGTCGATCGCGGCGCGCTGTTCGGTCGACGCGTGGTTGACCGCGCCGAGCAGCGTCTCCAGCGTCGCGAGCAGGCGGCTGCGCTCCTCGAGCGTCGCGGTGTCGCGCACCATGCTGTCGGACAGGCGCTGGCGCAGCTCGGCGACGACGTCGGCCGCAGCCTTCGGCGCCTCCGACGCGGCCTGCACGAGGCGCGAGATTTCGTTGATCGTGTCGCTCGCGTGAACCTGCGCCTGCGCGGTGATGTCGTTCGCGGTGCGGGCCAGCGTGTCGCAAATGTCCTGCTGGCGCGCCGCGGCCTGCGCGCTCGTCTGCGCCCATTCGTCGCGCAGCGCGGCCGCCATCGCCGCGAGCGAATCGCTCCAGGCAGCGAGGCGCTCTTCGTCGCGTGCGGCCAGTTGCGATTGCAGGCCGGTATGCGATTCGCGGATCGTCGACAGCAGATCGTTCGAGCGTTGTTCGAACGTCGACGCCTGTGCGGCCAGGTCGCGCGTCGTTTGTGCGAGCGCGTCGCAGATTTCCTGCTGACGGCCGGCGCTGTGCACGCCTGCGCGCTGCCACTCTTCGCCGAGCTTCGCGGCCATCGCGGCGAGCGAATCGTTCCAGGCAGCTAGGCGCTCTTCATCGCGCGCAGCCAGTTGCGATTGCAGGCCGGTGTGCGATTCGCGGATCGTCGACAGCAGATCGTTCGAGCGTTGTTCGAACGTCGACGCCTGTGCGGCCAGGTCGCGCGTCGTTTGTGCGAGCGCGTCGCAGATTTCCTGCTGACGGCCGGCGCTGTGCACGCCTGCGCGCTGCCATTCTTCGCCGAGCTTCGCGGCCATCGCCGCGAGCGAATCGCTCCAGGCGGCGAGGCGTTCTTCGTCGCGTGCGGCCAGTTGCGATTGCAGGCCTGTGTGCGATTCGCGGATCGTCGACAGCAGATCGTTCGAGCGTTGTTCGAACGTCGACGCCTGCGCGGCGAGATCGCGCGTCGTTTGCGCGAGTGCGTCGCAGATTTCCTGCTGACGGCCCGCGCTGTGCGCGCCCGCACGCTGCCATTCTTCGCCGAGCTTCGCGGCCATTGCGGCGAGCGAATCGTTCCAGGCAGCGAGGCGCTCTTCATCGCGCGCCGCCAGTTGCGATTGCAGGCCGGTGTGCGATTCGCGAATCGTCGTCAGCAGATCGTTCGAGCGTTGCTCGAACGTCGACGCCTGCGCGGCGAGATCGCGTGTCGTTTGCGCGAGGGCGTCGCAAATTTCCTGCTGACGGCCCGCACTGTGCGCGCCCGCACGCTGCCATTCGTCGCCGAGCTTCGCGGCCATCGCCGCGAGCGAATCGTTCCAGGCCGACAGACGTGCTTCGTCGCGCGCCGCCAGTTGCGTCTGCAAACCCGCGTGCGACTCGCGCATCGCGGCGAGCGTCGCGGCCGAATGGCGTTCGAACGTCGCGGCGGCTTCGCCCAGCGCGCGCGCATGCTGGCCGGCCAGCGTCTCGCCGGCCTGCTCCTGGCGCGACAGCGCCTCGCGCCATGCGTCCGACAGGCGGCCTTCGGTCGATTCGAGGCGCGTCGCGACGCCGTCGAGCAGATCCGACGAACGCTGCGCGAACGTGTCGGCGAACTGGCCGAGCGTCGTCTGCAACTGCTGCGCGATGGCATCGCTTGCGCGGCGCTGTTCGTCGAGCGCGCGGTTCCACACGGCCGTCACGTTGCCGGCGGTCTTCTCGAAGCCGTCCGTCAGCCCGTCGAGCTGCCGCTGCACCGCACCCGTCACGGTGTCGCGCAGCGCGGCCATCTCCTGCGCGAGCCCCGTCATCGTCGCGGCGACGACCGGCTGCAGCGCCGCACCGGCCACGCGCGCGCTTTCGGCGGCGCTTTCCTTCAGCGCGTCGCCGACGTTCGACGCAAGGCCCGCGTACGCGCGCTCGGTCCGCTCGAAAAACGCCTGCTGACTTTCGAGCTGGCGGTCGTGCAGCGCGACGCTGCGCGCCTCGAGCGTCGTCATCATCGTCTGCAGCCGGTCGACCAGCGCCGGCATCACGTCGGCCTGGCGCTGCAGCAGCCGGAACGATTCGTCGCGCTGATGCGCGGACGAATGCACGCGCAACGTCGTCGCGATCTTCGCATCGAGCTGCTGGGCCGCATCGATCCGCTCGCGGCGCACGAGCGCGGACAACAGCCCGAGCATCGCGGACGTGGCCACACCGGCGATCGACGTGCCGAACGCGAACCCGAGCCCCTTCACCGGCGCGATCAGCGACGCGCGGATCGCGTCGAGATCGGTCGCGCTCTCGAGCGCGGCGCCCGTGCCCTTCAGCGTGACGACCATCCCGAGCAGCGTGCCCAGCATGCCGAGCAACACCAGCAGGCCGACGAGATAAGGCGTGAGCGCCGGGCCCGGCAGCGCGACGCGCGCGCCTTCGACCCGTGCGCGCACCGCGCCGCGCAGGCCCGGATGCAACGTATCGAGCCACGTGTCGAGTTTCGCGGGCGGGGCGTTCAGGCCGGCGACCGCGTGCGACAGCGTGGCGGTCGCCTGCCGGTAGCGCAGCAGCTCCCATGCGCCGGCGACGTAGCACACGCCGATCAGCAGCGTGACGGCCGACGCCAGCGGGTTCGACGCGACATAGCCGGCGCCGATCCAGCCCACTGCGAGCAGACCGGTGACGAAGACAACGAGATCAAGACGAATTCTGGACATAGCGTGTTGATTAGCAGGTGCGAAGGGCCGCGAGCAGCCCGTCTACCGTTTGAAACCGGACTTCGAGTTCGGCAAGGAGGATGCTTTGCATCTCGTCGCGAAACGTATCGAGCCATGCGCCGGGCACGATCGCCGCGACGGTCGCGGTGTCGGCCGCCGTGCCTTCGGCGGCAGGCGCGGATGCGTCGGGCGCATCGCGACCGGCGGCCGTCGCGGCCGCGGATTCGGCGTCGGCCAGCGCCTGCCGCTCCGCGTCGCGCAACCGCGCGAAGCGCGTGCCGAGCAGCGCGGGCACGGCCGACAGCAGGCTGCGCTCGCGCGCGCCGAGCACGCGCTCCATGATCGTGTCGAGCGTCGCGAGCCGCGCCATCCCGGACGAGCGCGCGGCGAGCGCGACCCGCAGGCGGCCGCGCAATTGGCCGATCGCCGTTTCCATGTCCTGCTGCAGGGTCAGATAACGCTGGCGGAAGTCCGCGAAATCGGCCGTGTCGGCGGCCGGCGGCGGCGGGTCGCCCGGCCGCCGACGCGCGCGCGGCCGGTGGCTGGCCGCGATCGCCTGCGCGAGGTCGTGGCGCACGCGCGCGCAGTCGCGCTCGGCGTCGTAGCCGCGCACGCCGGCCGCAATGCCCGGCGGGCTCGCGTTCAGCGCGGACGACAGCGTGATCGCGTCGGTCCAGCCGAGCCACTGGCTCAGCCGATCGGACAGCGTCTGCCGGGATTCCGCGACGTCGGCATCGGCCAGGCGCGCGAGCAGCCGGACGAGCGTCGGACCGCTCAACGCCGGGCGCGGAGATGCTTGCACCATGCTGCAAACCGTCAAAAAAGGCAGCAGTTTACACGTCGTCGGGCAGTCGACCGCCGGAATCGGGGAAGCGGTGCGGTTCGGCGCGTCGTGCGCCCCGCGCGGACGCCCGTCGCGCAAGGCTCGGCGGGCGGCGGCAACGGGTGGAAGACAGGCTCGGCGGCGGCCGGTGGGCGGCCGCGCCATCGGGACGCGATGCGTTCGCGACACGCCGACGCGTGTTCGGGCGAGCGGCCCGGCCGGTTCCCGCCGCTAATCGGCAACGGCCATGGCCGGCCGCTGCCACGCGCTGACGAAGCAGCGCTCAGATCCCCGCTTTCGGTGCATTCAGGATCAGCCGCAGCCCGAGCAGCGCGATCGCGCCGGCCGCGATGCGGTCGACCCATTTCTTCGCGCGCAGGTAAAGTTCGCGCGGCCGACGCGTCGAGAAGCACAGCGCGACGAGCGTGTACCAGCCGAATTCGACCGCGAACACGAGCGGCGGCAGCACGAGGTAACACCACAGCGGCGGATGCTGCGGAAGCAGCGCCGCGAAGATGCTGCCGTACCAGATCGCCGTCTTCGGGTTGCTGAGCTGGGTCGTGAGGCCGGTCCAGAACGACTTGCGCGCGCTGCCGCCGACCATCGCCCGCGGATCGTCCATCGCGATCGGCCGATCGGCGCCGCGCCAGATCTTCGACGCCATGTAAATCAGGTAAACGCCGCCCGCCAGCTTGAGACCCACGTACAGCCATTCGACGGCCTGCAGCAGCGTGTAGAGCCCGGCCAGCGCGACGCCGCCGAACACGATGCCGCCGATGCCCATGCCGAGCGCGGTGGCGAGCCCGTCGCGACGCGACAGCCCGATCGAATTGCGGGCCACCAGCACGAAGCTCGGGCCCGGAATCATCGCGCCGAGAAACAGCGCAGCGAGGATGGCGAGTACGGCAGCCGATGCGGTCATCGACGTCTCCTTGGTCAGCGACGCCGCTGCGCCGGCGCCTGCGTGTCGTTTCCGACGGGTGGGGCCGTCGATTCTGGCACGCTTCGCGCGTGGCCGAAAGCGGCTGTGCGCTGCTATGCTGGCCCTCTTTCCCGTCATTCCGCGCCGCCCGTCGTGTTCAATCCGGTGCCCGGCACGGAGTTTCTCGCGCGATCTGTAACAACCACATCTCGCACGACTGGCCGCTCGCCCTCCCCGGTGCCCGACGGCCTACTTTTGACGAACCGGAGACTCTCGTGACCGACCCGACGATGACGCGCGAACAGTTCGAGCGCGACGATTTCAACGACCGCTGCCTGTTCACGGGCGTGCCAATCGAAGGTAAGAAGAAAGGCGAGCATGTCATCCCGCGCTGGCTCATCGAGGACTACGGGCTGCAGGCCCAGCGAATCGAGATGGGCGATACGACGCGTCAGGCGGCCATGAAGGAGTTCCGCTCGCCAGCCGATCCGGTCGCCAACGGGAAGTTCGGTGCACTGGAAGACAAGGTCAAACGCGGCCTCGCGAGCATCGACGAACTGCATCTGTGGCAAAAGAAAATTTCAGCCGGCATGGTGCTGAATCACTGGAGGATGGCCCGCAACGTTTGCCATCCCGGTGCACCCATCCAGTTTGACACGCGCTATCTCGCGTTTGCACTCCAGGACTTCCGGAAAGAATTCAGCGAGTATCTGGCGGCTCCTTACGCGCGCACGGGTTCGACACTGTGTCTGCCTACCCGCGTTCCGTCCGGTTGGATCGCTCATTCGTTCGGCGCGGTCATCAAGGAGCACGATGCGGGCCACGACGCGATCTTGCCGTTCTGCATGGTAGCGGTCAGCCACGGCGGGCAGTTGATCGTGTCCGTGCTGTTCGACCCCGAGCAAACCTTCGAATCCCACCGGTTGGCGCAGGAATGGGCGGCAAGGAAACTCGACGTCAGCGTATCCCCACTGCCCGTCCAGGCCGCGCTGGCAGTCAGCTTCGCGGAGCACATCACGGCAGCCGGTGAGGCGGCATTCGGCGAGCCTCAAGCATTCGATCCGCTGCTTGAGTTGGTCGCCTACCAGCTCGGCATCGAAATCGATCTCGCAACCTGGCACTATCGCCCGCGCGCAGCCGGCTGACATCGGGCGCGCCGGCACATCCGTCACCCTCCCGATATTCTGCCCCAATCATGCCGACACTCCGCCTGCTACTCTCGCTGCTCCCGCTCCTCGCCGCCCTCCCGCCCGGCGCCCGCGCCGACGGCCTGCCGGCGTCGATCGCCGCGCAACTGCCGCCCGGCTATCAGCCGCTGCTCGCGGAAGCCGGCCCCGGTCTCGACGATGGGCGGCACAGCTTTCTCGTCGTCGTGCATCGCGCGGTCGATACGCGCGACCAGCCGTCGCCGCGCCCGCTGCTGATCTACGAGGAACGGGCCGACCACACCTACCGGCTCGCCACGCGCAACGACCAGGTCGTGCTGCGCGCGAACGAAGGCGGCCAGTGCGATCCGTTCGATCCTGAAGACGCGGCCAACAACGGCCTTTCGGTGAAGGGCCGCTATTTCACCGTGCAGAATGCCGTCGCGTGCGGGCAGCACTGGACCGACTACGTCACGTTCCGCTACGACCCGCGCACGCACGGCTGGCTGTTTTCGAACCAAATCGTCACCGAATCGTTTCCGCTCGACGACAAGCCCGACCACGTCACCGTCACGCGCGCCGACGCGCACCGTCCGGTGTCGTTCGGGCAATGGAAGCGCAAGGACTAGCTTCCCGGTACGCACCCGCGCCGCGGCGGCGCCGTTTTTCAATCCGGCGCGTCGCCCGCGCGCCGCTCGCGACACCCGGCCAACGGGTCTACCATAGGCGCTCGTTGCCCGAGGGCGACCGCCGGCACGGCATGCGGCTTGCGCCTGCCCCTTTCCTCGTTGCCCCCGCACAGGAGGACGTCATGACGCAACACTTCGATGCGATCGTCATCGGCACCGGCCAGGCCGGGCCGCCGCTCGCCGCGCGGCTCGCCGGCGCCGGCATGAAAGTCGCGATCGTCGAGCGCGGCCGCTTCGGCGGCACCTGCGTGAACACCGGCTGCATCCCGACCAAGACGCTGATCGCGAGCGCGTACGCCGCGCAGCTCGCACGACGCGCCGGCGAATACGGCGTGTCGATCGGCGGCCCCGTCACCGTCGACATGAAAGCGGTGAAGGCCCGCAAGGACCAGATCTCCGGCCGCTCGAACCGCGGCGTCGAGCAATGGGTGCGCGGCCTCGACAACACGACCGTCTTTCAGGGTCATGCCCGATTCGAACGCGCGAACGCGGTGCGCGTGGGCGATGAACTGCTCGAGGCCGAACGCATCTTCATCAACGTCGGCGGACGCGCGCAGGTGCCCGCGATGCCGGGCCTCGACTCGGTGCCGTACCTGACCAACTCGACGATGATGGACGTCGACTTCCTGCCCGACCATCTCGTGATCGTCGGCGGCAGCTACGTCGGCCTCGAATTCGGCCAGATGTACCGCCGCTTCGGCTCGCGGGTCACGATCGTCGAGAAAGGCGCGCGCCTCGTCCAACGCGAGGACGAAGACGTGTCGCAGGCCGTGCGCGAGATCCTCGAAAACGAAGGGATAGACGTGCAGCTCGACGCGAACTGCCTGAGCGCGCGCCGCGACGGCGGCGGCATCGTGGTCGGCCTCGACTGCACGGGCGGCGGCCGCGAGGTCGCGGGCTCGCACCTGCTGCTCGCGGTCGGGCGCGTGCCGAACACCGACGATCTGGGGCTCGACCGCGCGGGCGTCGACACCGACGCGCGCGGCTACATCACCGTCGACGACCAGTTGCGCACCAACGTGCCCGGCATCTGGGCGCTCGGCGACTGCAACGGGCGCGGCGCGTTCACGCACACCGCGTACAACGACTACGAGATCGTCGCGGCCAACCTGCTCGACGACGACCCGCGCAGGGTGTCCGACCGCATCGCGGCCTACGCGATGTACATCGATCCGCCGCTCGGCCGCGTCGGCATGACGCTCGCGCAAGCGAAGCAGACGGGCCGCCGGCTGCTGGTCGGCACGCGTCCGATGACGCGCGTCGGCCGGGCGGTCGAGAAAGGCGAAAGCCAGGGCTTCATGAAGGTGATCGTCGACGCGGACAGCCACGCGATCCTCGGCGCGTCGATCCTCGGCGTGACCGGCGACGAAGTGGTGCACGGCATGCTCGACGTGATGACCGCCGGCGCGCCGTACACGACGATCAGCCGGGCGATGCATATCCACCCGACCGTGTCGGAGCTCGTGCCGACGCTGCTGCAGGACCTGCATCCGGTCGACTGACGCACGACAGGCGGGCGGCCGCGCACCGCGCGCCGGCGGTATGCGAAGATGGCCGCTCGCCACGCCATCCGGGAACGCCATGGACCGTCTGCAAGCGATGCAGATCTACGTACAGATCGTCGAACGCGGCAACTTCACGCAGGCCGCCGATGCGCTGCAACTGCATCGGCCGGCCGTCACGAAAGCGGTGCAGCAGCTCGAACAGGCGCTCGGCGTCCGGCTGCTGAACCGCAGCACGCGCCGCGTCAGCGTGACGGCCGAGGGCGAGGCGTTCCATGCGCGCTGCGTGCAGTTGCTCGGCAGCATCGACGAGGCATTCGCGTCGTTCCCCAGGCAACGCGCGGTGCCGAAGGGTCGGCTGCGGATCGACATCGCGCTCGCGCTCGCGAAGACGGTCGTGATTCCGGCGCTGCCCGATTTCCAGCAACGCTATCCGCAGATCGAACTCGTGCTCGGCACGAGCGACCAGCCGGCCGATTTGATCGGCGAAGGCATCGACTGTGCGGTGCGGGTCGGGACGCTGAAGGATTCGAGCATGGTCGCGCGCACCGTGGGCGCGGTGCACATGGCCACGTGCGCGTCGCCGGCCTATATCGCACGCCATGGCTTGCCGCGCACGCTCGACGAGCTGCGTACGCATCGCGCGGTCAACTTCTTCACCGGCCGCAATCGCCGCGTGCTCGAATGGACGTTCCGGCCGCACGGCGAAACCGTCGCGGTGAAACTCGCGAGCAGCCTGCTCACCGACAACTCGGAAGCGCTGCTGTCGTGCGGGCTCGCCGGCCTCGGCATCGTGCATGCGTTGCGGCCCGCGCTGCAGCCGAGCATCGACGCGGGCCGGTTGATCGAGCTGCTGCCCGGCGTGCCGGCCGTGCCGAAGCCGGTGTCGGTGCTGTACCCGAACCGCGCGCATCTGCCCGACAAGGTACGCGCGTTCATCGACTGGCTGACCGAGCTGTTCGCGCGGCGTTATCCGGCGTAGCGCGGGTTCGCGTCGATTGTTATTCGTCGAATAACAATCAATGATCGGGCCGCGCGTTTATCCGGCGCGGGCGCCCGCCTACGATGCTGCTTCATCGACACCCGTTCATCGAAGGAGCGCTCCATGGCCCGCATCGTTCGTTTCCACCGCGTCGGCGGCCCCGACGTACTGCAGATCGACACCGTCGACGTGCCCGCGCCGGGCCCCGACGACATCCAGCTACGCGTGAAGGCGATCGGCGTCAATCGCGCGGAAATCATGTTCCGTCGCGGCGAATACACGTTCATGCCGCGCTTTCCGGCGTCGCTCGGCTACGAGGCGTCGGGCGTGGTCGCGGCGGTCGGCCGCAACGTGACGGCGTTCGCCGAAGGCGACGCGGTGAGCGTCGTGCCCGCATTCTCGTTCGCCGACTACGGGATGTACGGCGACGTGGTCAACGTGCCCGCGCATGCGGTGGTCAGGCATCCGGACAGCCTGTCGTTCGAGGAAGCGGCCGCGACGTGGATGATGTTCGTGACGGCCTACGGCGCGCTGATCGAACTCGGCGGGCTCCAGCGCGGCGATGCGGTGCTGGTCGGCGCCGCGTCGAGCAGCGTCGGGCAGGCCGCGATCCAGGTCGCGAACCAGATCGGCGCGGTGCCGATCGCGCTGACGCGCGGCGAATCGAAACGTCGGGCGCTGCTCGATGCAGGCGCGAAGCACGTGATCGTCGGCAGCCCCGCCGACCTGCCGCAACAGGTGGCCGAAATCACGGGCGGCATCGGCGCGCGTCTCGTGTTCGACCCGGTCGGCGGCCCCGACGCGGCGAACCTGCTGCGCGCGCTGGCCACCGGCGGCACGTTCTTCCAGTACGGCGCGCTCGACCCGCGCGACATCCCGGTGCCGGTGATGGACCTGCTCGCGCGCCACCTGACGCTGCGCGGCTACGAGCTGTTCGAGATCACCGGCAGCGCGCAACGGCTCGAACGCGCGAAGCGCTTCATCGTCGACGGGCTCGCGGCCGGCACGCTGAAGCCGCGAATCGATCGCACGTTCGCGTTCGACGACATCGCGGACGCGCACCGCTACATGGAAGCCGGCGCGCAGGTCGGCAAGATCGTCGTCACGGTCTGAGCCGCGCCCATGGCGAGCGGCGCGCGCCGCTCGTCAGCTTTCGAAATACCGCGGCCGGTCGATATCGGCCAGCAACCGCGGCTGCGTCGGCGCCCAGCCGAGCGATGCCCGTGTGCGCTCGCTGGTTGCGGGCGCATCCATCCCCGCAAACATCGCGAACCAGCCGAAGTGCTCGCCGGCTTCCGCCGCCGACTTCGCGACGACCGGCACGTTCAGCCGCCGGCCGATCACCTCGGCGATCTCGCGGAACGGCACGCCCGTATCGTCGACCGCGTGATAGCGCGCGCCGGCCGCGCCGCGTTCGATCGCGAGCCGGTACACACGCGC
This sequence comes from Burkholderia sp. NRF60-BP8, assembly GCF_001522585.2. Classification (NCBI taxonomy): domain Bacteria; kingdom Pseudomonadati; phylum Pseudomonadota; class Betaproteobacteria; order Burkholderiales; family Burkholderiaceae; genus Burkholderia; species Burkholderia sp. NRF60-BP8. The sequence goes on along the minus strand of NZ_CP013372.1, from coordinate 592,178 downwards.
CGCGTCGAGCCGGTGCACGGCCGGCCAGCGGTTCGCGCCGTCGCCGACGAACGCCGATACGCCCTTCTCCCGCGCGAACGCGATCAGGCGCGGCACGAACGCGTGATCGCCGTCGCCATGCACGGACGGCGGCAGGCGGACGACCGACGCATGCACGCCGCGCGCTTCCAGCGCGACCGCGGTCGCTTCGGACGCACGCGGATAGCTCGCCGACACCGGCACGTGCGGATCGTCCTCCGTCGCCGCGCGGCCGGGCGCGACGAGCGCGAGGCCCGACGTGACGACCAGCGGCCGCGCCGAGCCGGCGAGCGCCGCGCCGATCGTCTCGATCGCGCGGCGATCGAGTTCGCAGTTCTGCGCGAAGCGCGAGAAGTCGTGATTGAATCCCGTGTGGATCACCGCATCGGCGGCCTCGGCGCCGCGCGTCAGGCTGTCGAGATCCTCCAGCGACCCGCGATGGACGTCGGCACCGGCCGCGGCGACCGACGCCGCGGCCGCATCGGACCGCGCGAGCCCGAGCACCGAGTGCCCGGCCGCCACGAGTTCGGCCACGACGGCCGAGCCGACGAATCCCGATGCTCCCGTAACAAAGACACGCATGTTCAGCACCTCCGGATGAAATGGAGGCTTACTATGTGCGGATGGCCGCTCGCGGTGAAGTCGTGACGGTTTACCGGTAAACGAACTAACAGGATATGGCTGACGCCCCCGACAACCTGCTCGGCGCGTACCTGCGGGACCGCCGCGAGAAACTCGACCCGGCCGCGCTCGGGCTGCCGGCCACGCGCCGGCGCACACCGGGCCTCCGGCGCGAGGAAGTCGCGCAGCGCGCGCACGTGAGCGCCGCGTGGTACACGTGGCTCGAACAGGGGCGCGGCGGCGCGCCGTCGGCCGACGTGCTCGACCGGCTCGCCCGCGCGCTGATGCTCAACGACGCCGAACGCGAGCACCTGTTCCTGCTCGGCGTCGGCCACCCGCCCGAGGTGCGCTATCACGCGCCGGCCAGCGTGACGCCGCGCCTGCAGCACGTGCTCGATTCGCTCGACGCGAGCCCGGCGATCATCCGCACGGCGACGTGGGACGTCGTCGCGTGGAACGACGCGGCGGCCGCGACGCTGACCGACTACGCGACCCTGCCGCCGGCCGCGCGCAACATCCTGCGGCTGATCTTCGTCGACGCACGCGTGCGCGCCGTGCAGCCGAACTGGGAGCGCATCGCGCGGTTCGCGGTCGGGGCATTTCGTGCGGACGTCGCGCGCAGCGGCGCGACGCAGGCCGTGCAGGCGTTCGTCGACGAGATGCGCGCGACGAGCGCCGAATTCGACGCGATGTGGCGCGACCACGCAATCCATTCGCAGCACGAAGGCACGAAGGAGATCCGCCATCCGCAGGCCGGCCGGATCGCGTTCGAATATTCGGCGTTCACGGTCACCGGCCGCCCGGACCTGAGCCTCGTGATCTTCACGCCGGCGACGCCGGCCGACCGCGAGCGGATCCGGGCGCTCGTCGCGGCCCGCGAACAGGCACGCAGCACGGCGCAAGCGCCGGCCGTGTGACCGCGCACGGCTTTCCCGGGAGCGTGATTCCGCACGACACGGATCGACGGATCGACGGATCGACGGATCGACGGATCGCGAAGCAGTATGTGCCGTTCGATATCGACCACTGACGAACGTACGCGGAAAACGCAAAGGGGCGTCGCGCGCTGAACGCGCGACGCCCCTGGCTCATTCACGGAAAAGTGCCGACTATGCCGCGCGCTGCAGCAGGTCCGTCGCGAAAGACTTCGCATGCGCGACGGCTTCCTGCGCGTCGCCGAATACGCCGAGCTGATCCCAGTGCTCTTCGGCCGCGTAGGTGCCTTTCACGGCGAGCGCCCGCTGGACGCTCAATTGCGCCGCGTATCGGCCGTCGTCCAGCGGCCGGGCCGTCGCGACGACCTTGTGCGGCGGGCTGGCCCGCTCCGGCTGAACCAGCTCGACAGGGCCGCTGACCGTGCCGATATTCATCAACTCGTTTCTGGCGTTGCAGTCGGGGCAGTAGAAGCACCAGCCCGCGTCCTCCTGATGGTGCCTGACCTGCCCGCGAGCCAGCACGGCACGACATTCGACGTTTTCGCAGATGAACGGCATCGCAGTCTCCGGAGTTGTTTGTCGGAAATCCTAGCATGTCCGCGGGCGGTCAACCATCGGCATCCGCATGATTGCCGTGCCGGGGTTCCGGCGGGTTACGGAGGCCCGGCCGCAGGAGCGTCGCCGCCTTTCGCTGCGCTGCAAAATCGGCACGTTTCCCGGATCGGGAAGCCGCTGGCGCGACCGTGCGCGGGATCGTGCCCCACGCATTCTCGGAGAATCGTGCAAGAAATGCGGACTTGCGGAATAACGGTCACGCATGCTTCCGCGCGATGCTGTCGGTTCTTCATCTCCCACCGAGGAACGGACATGACCCGCCACAACATCGAACGGAAAGTGATCCTGATCACCGGCGCGAGCAGCGGCATCGGCGAGGCCACCGCCCGCTATCTGGGCGCGCGCGGCGCGCGCCTGATGCTCGGCGCACGCCGTACCGAACGCCTCGCCGCGCTCGCCGACGACATTCGCGCCGAGGGCGGCACCGCGGCCTGGCGCGCGCTCGACGTCACGCGACGCGACGACAGCGTCGCCTTCGTCGACGCCGCGCTCGCCGAGTACGGGCAGATCGACGTCATCGTCAACAACGCGGGCGTCATGCCGCTGTCTCCGATGGCGTCGCTGCAGGTCGACGAGTGGGACCGCATGGTCGACGTCAACATCAAGGGCGTGCTGTACGGCATCGCGGCCGTCCTGCCGGTGATGAATCGGCAGGGTTTCGGCCAGATCGTCAACGTGTCGTCGATCGGCGGATTGCGCGTATCGCCGACGGCCGCCGTCTATTGCGCGACGAAATACGCGGTACGCGCGATCTCCGACGGCTTGCGGCAGGAGAACGACAAGCTGCGCGTCACGAGCATCTGCCCGGGTGTCGTCACGTCCGAGCTGGCCGACACGATTACCGATCCGGTCGCCGCAGAAGCGATGACGCGATACCGCAGCATCGCGCTCGAACCCGACGCGATCGCGGCGGCCATCGCGTATGCGATCGCGCAGCCGGCCGATGTCGACGTGAACGAGATCGTCGTGCGTCCGACCGCGACGGTCGCGGGTTAGCAGACGGCGCGTCTGCCCGAGCTCGTCCGGGATAAACTGTCGGCCCGACACCGAACCTGGAGAGGCTCAATGTTGATCCGCGTTGCGACACTGACCGATGCCGTCCCGCTTGCCGAATTGAAGCGCGATACGTTTCGCGAAACCTTTCTGCAGGACGGGTTCGGCATCGACTATCCGCCGGACGATCTGGCCGAGTACGAAGCCCGGACGTACTCGGTTGCGGCGATCGCCGAGCAGCTCGGCGACCCGCGGTGCCGGACGTGGGTCGCGGAAGGCGACGACGGCACGCTGGTCGGATACGCGCATGCGGGGCCGTGCAAGCTTCCGCACCCGGACGTGACGGACGGTGCGGGCGAGATCCATCAGATCTATCTTCGACGCGGCACGCAGGGAACCGGCGCCGGACGGGCGTTGTTCGACGCCGCGCTCCAGTATCTCGCCGCGACGCGCCCCGGCCCGATATGGCTGGGCGTGTGGTCCGGCAACGCGAAGGCCATCGCGTTCTACGAGAAGGCAGGCTTCAAGCGTGTCGGTACGTACGATTTCAAGGTCGGCGAATCGACCGATCTGGAGTTCATCTACCGCCGCTGACCGTCCGCTCCCGTCGGCATCGCTTCGACGCGGCGCAAACGAATACAGGCAACCAGTGACGGCGTCTTCGGTTCGTCGAACGGATGACGCAAGCCCCCCCTCGATCCGCGCCGGCGAACGGGGACACGCGCCGGAACCGGCAGATCGAGCGGTGACGGGCGCCGGCGCGCACGGGCACGGCCACGCACGCCGCGACCATCATTTGCGGGAGTGATGACACTCCCCTTTTTCTGTGGATTTGACCGGGAGAGCCGGGCCGACAACACTAGCCCGCAGTGCCGCACGAGACGGCACGCACCCGCCCCCCCATCAGAGCCCGCCATGTACCCGACCGACACCGTGCAATCCCCGAGCGCCGCCCGGCCGCTCGCCGACCGGCAACTGCGCCGGATCGTCATCGCCTCCGTCGCCGGCAACGCGATGGAGTGGTACGACTTCTTCGTGTACGGCACCGCCGCGGCGCTGGTATTCGGCCACGTGTTCTTTCCGGCCGGCGCATCGCCGCTCGCGGGCAGTCTCGCCGCGTTCGCGGCATTCGCGCTCGGCTTCGTCGCGCGCCCGCTCGGCGGGATCGTGTTCGGCCACGTCGGCGACCGCTACGGGCGCAAGGCGTCGCTCGTGTGGACGCTGCTGATCATGGGCGCATCGACCTTCGCGATCGGCCTGCTGCCGACCTATGCGCAGGTCGGCCTGTGGGCGCCGGCCGCGCTCGTCGTGCTGCGCCTGCTGCAGGGCATCGCGTCCGGCGGCGAATGGGGTGGCGGCGTACTGATGATCAGCGAGAACGCGCCGCCCGAGCAGCGCGGCTATTACGCGGCGTGGAGCCAGCTCGGCGTGGGCGGCGGCTTCGTGCTGTCGTCGGCCGCGTTTCTCGCCGCGCAGGCGCTGCCGGACGACATGTTCCGCACGTGGGGCTGGCGGCTGCCGTTCCTCGCGAGCGTCGCGATCTTCGCGATCGGCCTCTATATCCGCCGCCATCTGCCGGAAAGCCGCGACTTCGAGCAGGCCGGCAAGCGCGGCGCGCGCACGCATTTGCCGATCGTCGAGTGCATCCGCCGCCATCCGAAGGAAATCCTGCTCGCGATGGGGCTGCGTGTGGCCGAGAACGGCGGCGCGTACATCTTCCTCGCGTTCTCGCTCGTCTACGGCAAATACGTCGGCATCCCGAACGGCACGATGCTGACCGGCGTGATGATCGCGATGATCGTCGAGATGGGCGCGATGCTCGCATGGGGCCGCCTGTCCGACCGGATCGGCCGCAAGCCCGTGTACCTGATCGGCGCGCTGAGCCTCGTCGCGTGCGCGTTTCCGTTCTTCTGGCTGCTCGACACGCGCGCGACGCCGCTCGTGTGGCTCGCGCTCACGGTCGGCACGGCGGTGAGCCACGGCGCGATGATCGGTACGCTGCCCGCGCTCGTCGGCGAGCTGTTCAGCACCGAGGTGCGTTACTCGGGCGTCGCGCTCGGCCACGAAGTCGCATCGATCTTCGCGGGCGGGATGTCGCCGTTGATCGCGACCGCGCTGCTCGCGCGCTATCACGCGTCGTGGCCGGTGTCGCTGTTCCTCGTTGCGCTCGGCCTCGTGACCGTCGCGACGCTGTGCGCGATGCGCGAGACGCGCATCGCGCCCGCCGACGGTTCGCGCGACCACTCGGCATGAACGCGCGACGCTCAGCGCCCGGCGTCGCGCCGCGCGCCGTCGAATGCCGGCGCCAGCCCGAGATGATCGAGCAGCCGCGCGAATTCTCCGAGCCGCTGCCGCATGTACGCCGGCACGTCGACCGCCGCATAGTCGTGGAAGCCGGCACCCGTGCGTACGCCGTCGCGTCCGGCTTCCATGTTGCGCACGACGCTCGCGGCCGGGGCGAAGCGCGGGCCGATCTCGCCGGCCAGATACGTCGACGCGTAGTACAGGATGTCGCAGCCGCCCCAGTCGATGAATTCGAGCAGCCCGAGCACCGCGAAGCGCGGGCCGAAGCCGGTGCGAATCGCAGTGTCGATGTCCTCGGCGCTCGCCACGCCCTCCTCGACCATCCGCGCGGCCTCGTTCATCGCGAGCGCCTGGATGCGCGGCACGATATAGCCGGGCGCCGGCCCGCAGATCACCGGCTTCTTGCCCACGCGCTCGAGCAGCGCCGCGAGCCCGTCGACGACGGCTCGGTCGGTCGCATCGCTGCGGCTGACCTCGACGAGCGGCATCAGCAGCGCGGGATTCAGCCAGTGCGCGTTCAGCATCCGCGCCGGGTGCGCGACATGGCGCTGCAATTCGGTGACGACGAACGTCGACGTGGTCGACGCGATCGTTGCGTGCGCATCGACGTGCTCGCCGAGCCAGCGCAGCGCGTCGGCCTTGGCATCGAGCACTTCGGGCAGCGCTTCGAACACGATATCGGCGTCGCGCACCGCGTCCGCCGCGCCGTCGCGCGCCACGAGCGCGATACGCGCGACGACGGCGTCGGCCTGCGCGGCATCGATGCGGCCCAGTGCGACCTGCGCCTGCACGGGCCGGGCGAGCTCGCCGCGCGTGCGTTCGTCGAACGCGCGCAAGCCGGCCACATCGCGCGGCTTGAAGTCGATCAGCGTCACGTCGAGGCCCGCGAACGCGAACACGAGCGCGATGCCCTGCCCCATGCGTCCCGCGCCGAGCACGTGGATGCGCGTCACATCGGCGGCCGCCTTCATGCCGCGTACCCCGCGTCGAGCAGTGCGCGCAGCGCGTCCTTCGACAGCGCCGCGAGCCCGAGCCGCTCCAGCGTGCGGCCTTCCGCATACAAGTCGCGCACCGCGACAGCACTCGCGATGCTCAGCAGCCCCTGCGCGACGGGCGTCGGCACGCCGGCCCAGCGCCCGCACGACACGATGAACGACAGCCCGAGCCGGGTGTCTTCGAGCATGTAGCGATGCGTGCGCAGATCGATCTTCTCGCGCCAGTCGCCGCTATCGGTCAGCTTGCCGTGCGCGCCGCGCCCGTACATCCACTCGTCGCCTTCGGTCGCATAGTGATCGGCGAGCGGGAAATGCGGCGCGCGGTAGCCGAGCGCTTCGCGCACCGCGACGCGTTCGGCGTCGAGCGCGTTCGTCACGCGGCGAATCGACGGCTGCGTGCCTTCGTTGTGGATGTCCCACGCGTCGAAGTGTTCGAGCGGCCCGGCGTTCATCAGGATCAGCGGCGGGTGAATCACCGGGCCCGCGTTCATCAGCGCGCCGGACAACGCATCCTCCACCGGCTCGACCGACGGATAGCCCGCCCGCAGCACGTCGAACGCCCAGCCGGCCGCGTTCGCCGGCCATACGCCGGTCGGCAGGCGCGTCGCGTACGCGCTGATCACGACATCGTTGTCGCCATGCTTGCGCACCAGGTACGGCAGCGTGCCCGTTTCGGCGAACGCGACGCGCGAACGGTTGCCGGCGTCGGCCGCCGCACGCGCGAACACCGCGCTGCCGAACGTGCCGGGCGGCAGGAACACGACCTGGCCGTCCTCCAGCAGCGGCGCGACCTGCGCGGCGAGCGCGTCGTGCGACGTGGCCGGCAGCGGCACCACGACGAGCCGTGCGCCATGCAGTGCAGCGGCGAGATCGTCGGTCGGACGGATCGCGCCTGGTCCATCGCCGAGCGGCACCACGCGCTTGCCGCGATAGTCGGTGACGTTCAGCCCGCCAAGCGCGCGCAGCCGCGCATGCGGCTCGCGATCGCGCCGCCACCATGTCACGTCGTGGCCTTTTTCGAGCAGGTCGATGGCCGCCGCATGGCAGCCGTGGCCGCCGCCCAGAACACATACCTTCATCGTCTTCTCCCGGTGATCGAGTTTGTCCGAGACTACGCGGCCGCCCGCGCCGCGTCGCTTCGAAACGCGCAACGACGCGCCCGTTCGCGCAACGCATTCGCGAGGCTGCGCATACCGCCGCGCCTCCGCATCCGCCACGAGGTCCACGCATGCACATCGCCCTTTCCCGCCATGCGCCGAACCGGCTCGGCCTGCTGCAGGCGCCCGACGAAGTCGAACGCGCGGTCGCGCACCGGTTCGGGCCGCACCGGATGGCCGTGTCCGGCCGCGATCCGTTTCATGCGGAGCTGTACGAGGTGCCGCTGCATCACGGCGCGCTGCTCGAACTCTGCTACGGCCGCGAAACGCGCATCGATTTCGGCGACGACGCCGATCACTTCCTGTTCCGGCTGACGCTCGCCGGCGCGTGCGAGTTGCAGGCCGGCAGCGTCGTCGTGCGCGCCGGCCCCGGCGAGCTGACCGTGTCGTCGCCCGCGCTCGCGAGCCGCCTGCGCACGAGCCGCGATTGCCGCAATCTCGTGCTGCGGCTCGAACGCGGCGCGCTCGAACGCAAGTTGCAGGACATGCTGCAGGTCACGCTCACGCGGCCGCTGCAATTCGACCTCGCGGCCGGCCGTGCCGGCAAGGGCATGGGCGCGGCGCTCGTGCTGCCGACCTTCGAGTACCTGTGCCGGCTCGGCGCGCAGCCGGGCCTCGGCGCGGCGTCGCCGGCGTTCGGCGCCGACCTCACCGCGTGGCTGATGTCGCTGCTGCTCACGCACCTGCCGCACGCGTACAGCGACGCGCTGCTGCGCGGCACGCCGCCGCTGCCCGCCTACGTGCGGCGTGCCTGCGCGCACATCGATGCGCACCTCGGCGAACCGCTCGCGCTCACCGTGCTGGCTGCCGTCGCCGGGGTCGCGCCGCGCACGCTGCAGCATGCGTTCCGCGCATTCCTGCACACCACGCCGGCCGCGTACGTGCGCGAGCGTCGGCTCGCCGCCGTGCACGCGGCGCTGCAACGCGGCGACGCGCACAGCGTGACCGACGTGCTGATCGCGCACGGTATCCATGGCTTCGGCCATTTCGCGAAGGCGTATGCGCGACGTTACGGCCACGCGCCTTCGGTCACCGCGAGGCAAGCACGATGACGCACTCCGCCCCCGGCCGGCCGCCGGCCCGCTCCGATCCCGCGCCGCACGACGCGGACGCATCCGACGGCCTGCGCGTGCAGGATCTCGATCTCAACCTGTTGAAGACGTTTCGCGCGGTGTATGAAGAGCGGCACGTCGGCCGCGCGGCGCTGCGGCTCGGCGTCACGCAGCCGTCCGTCAGCTACGCGCTCGGCCGGCTGCGGCTGATGTTTCGCGACGCGCTGTTCGTGCGCACCGGCACCGGCGTCGAGCCGACCCCGCGTGCGCAACGGCTCGCGATCTCCGTCGACAAGGCGCTCGCGATCCTGCAGGACGTGCTCGACGAAGGCTCGCGCTTCGCGCCCGACAGCACGCAGCGCGTGTTTCGCCTGCACATGAGCGATTTCGCGGCGAGCGCATTCCTGCCGACGCTGCTCGCCGCGTTCGACCGGCGCGCGCCGGGCGCCGTGATCGAGACGCTGCACGTCGACGAATGCCAGCTCAACGTCGCGCTCGAATCGGGCCGCATCGACTTCGCGCTCGGGCATTTCGCCGATGCGTCGAGCCACTTCCAGCGCACCGCGCTGCTGCACGAGCGCTGCGTGCTGCTGATGCCGCGCCGCACCGCGCAGCGCGCCGGGTTGCCCGACGATTTCGTCCTCGACGGCACGGCGCCCGACACGCTGCGCTTCGTCGCGGTCACGTCGCATCCGCAATCGATGCAGTTGCTCGAACGGCACGAACTGATGCCGCGCGTGCGCGCGGCGCTGCCCGATTTCATGGTGGTGCCGGCATTGCTGCGGGACGGCGATTACGCGCTGATCCTGCCGGAGACGATCGCGATCACGTTCGCGGCACGCCAGCCGTGCGTGCTGTACGAAATCGCCGGCGCCGGCGAATGGGCCGTCAACGCGTACTGGCATCGCCGCTTCGATGCGGATCCCGGTCATCGCTGGCTGCGTGCGCTGCTGCTGGAACTGTTCAATATCGGCGAGCAGGCACCGTTCGACGCATGGCTCGCACCGCAGCCGCCCGCGTGCGCGTAGCGGCGCAAGCTGGCTCGCCGACACGGTCAGAACGACGTGAGGATGCCCGCGACGAGCGAGCTGGCGGTCGCGCCCGATTTCGCCACCGCGACGCCGCCGCCGGCCGCGCCGTTGACGACGAAGCGTGCGTGCGCGCCGTTGCGCACCATCGCGGCGCCCGTGTACAGCACCGTGCGCTTCGACAGCGGATAGTCGAAACGGATGCCGTACGAATCGGCGTTGCCGTCGCTGTCGGCCACCTTCCGGTAATGGCCGACGCTCAGCAGCAGCGACGCACGCCCGATCGGCACCGTCGCGCTGAGTTCCATGATGTCGCTGTGCGGATAAGCGCTCTGGCTGTCGATCGCGGTCGCCACATCGGGACCGCCGCGATGACGCAGGTACAGCGCGGCCACCTTCACGACGTTGAAGTCGTACGAAATCGCACCGAGCGTGTAGTTGCCGTTCGCGGCCGTGCTCGTGGCGCCGAGCGTGGACGACGCAACCGGGCTGAACTTCTGCTGCATGTAGTCGACGTCGACCGACAGGCCGCCGTGTACGTAGTTGAGCCCCGCGCCGTACGTGTCGCCCAGCGTCGCCGGTTGCCCGGCCGCGCCGTTCGTGCCGCGCGCGGCCATTGCGCGCAGCACGAAGCCCGCGGAGCGCGGCGACGTGTAGCGCATCGAATTGCGCACGCGCAGGAACGCGGGCCCGACGAAGTTGTTGGTCGCGTTGCCCCATGCGAGCCCCGCGCCGAGGCCTGGCAGGCTGTACGTGACGAGCGTCGTATGCAGGATCGTGTAGAGCTCGCCGAACTGCACGCCGCCGAACGGCCCCGTGATGCCGACCCACGCTTCGCGGCCGAACAGCGCGCTACCGTTCGCCAGTGCGCCGCTCGCCGCGTTGAAACCGTCCTCGAGCTTGAAGATCGTCGCGTAGCCGCCGCCGAGATCCTCGACGCCCTTCAGCCCCCACTGCGACGCCCACAGGTTGCCGCTGCCCATGCGCGCCACGTGGTTCGGCCCGGCGTTCGCGTATTCGATCGCGGTGTCGATGCGGCCGTAGAGCGTCACGCTCGATTGCGCGACGGCAGGCAGCGCCGTGCACGCGAGCAGCGCGGCAAGCGGTACGGCAAGCCGGTCGGCCCGCCCGTTCGGTTGGTTCATGTTCGTCGTCCCGTGGAAGTGCCGGCGCCGGTCGGCCTCGCGCCGCGTGGTGTGAGGCGCGTTCGCCGCGAACGGCCAACGCTGCCGATAAAAAACGGGCCGAGTCTAGGAACGACAATTTCGGACGTCGACGCAATGCGCTCTATAACGCTTATAGATGCGCCGCATGAAGCGCGGGCGCCCCGCCGCACGCGCGCGGCGCGGCGGCCCGCGCGCACGGCCTCGGTGTTTTCTTTATCCGGGTCGGTAAATGTCCGTGTGGCGCGGCTGTCACTCCGGCTATGGCGGCCGAATTTGGCCGACTACGCTGCGTCTCCGATCGTGTCACCCGCACGCTTTCGCGCCGCGACGGCGCCCGGCCCGCCGGGCCGATGCCGCGCTTTTCCACCGCCCGCTCCTGGAGAACCCGCATGTCCGCATCCACGGCCCGCGCTGCCGACGGCAAGCGCTATACGTACGAATGGTATGTCGTCGTCATCTGCATGCTCGCGTACGTCTTTTCGTTCGTCGACCGCCAGGTCCTCGTGCTGATGATCGAACCGATCAAGCGCGACCTGCACCTGTCCGATACGCAGTTCAGCCTGCTCAACGGCTTCGCGTTTTCGCTGTTCTACGCGGTGATGGGCCTGCCCGTCGCGTATCTCGCCGATCGCTATGCGCGCCCGCGCATCATCTCGCTCGGCATCGCGCTGTGGAGCGTCGCCACCGCCGCGTGCGGGCTCAGCCAGCATTTCGTGCAGATGTTCGTCGCGCGGATGGGCGTCGGCGTCGGCGAGGCCGCGCTGTCGCCCGGCGCGTATTCGATGCTCGCCGACTACTTCCCGAAGGAGAAGCTCGGACGCGCGATCGCCGTGTATTCGCTCGGCTCGTTCATCGGCGGCATCGCGTTCCTGATCGGCGGTTACGTGATCGCGCTGCTCAAGCATGCGAGCGCCTTCACGCTGCCGGTCGTCGGGCAGGTGCATGCGTGGCAGGTCACGTTCCTGATCGTCGGGCTGCCGGGGATCCTCGTTGCGCTGCTGTTCGCCGCGACCGTGCGCGACCCTCAGCGCAAGGGGCTCGCGCAGGATCGCTCGGGCGCCGTGCGGCGCGTGTCGATGCGCGATTCGCTGCGCTTCGTCGGCGCCCACCGCGCGACCTTCTCGTGCCACTACCTCGGCTTCTCGTTCTACGCGATGACGCTGTACTGCCTGCTGAGCTGGACGCCTGCGTTCTATATCCGCCGCTTCGGGATGACGGCCGTCGAAGCCGGCTACACGCTCGGCATCGTGCTGCTCGCCGCCAACACGGCCGGCGTGTTCTGCGGCGGCTGGCTCAACGACTGGCTGCTGCGGCGCGGCCGCGGCGATGCGCCGATGCGCGCCGGCGCGATCGGCGCCGCCTGCATGGCGATCCCCGCGACGCTGTTCACGCAGCTCGACAGCCTGCCGGCGTCGCTCGCGATGCTGGTCGTCGCGATGTTCTTCGCGTCGTTCCCGATGCCGACGTCGACCGCCGCGATGCAGACGCTCGCGCCGAACCAGATGCGCGCGCAGATCTCCGCGCTGTTCCTGCTCGTGTCGAACCTGATCGCGCTCGGGATCGGCACGACCGTCGTCGCGCTGTTCACCGATCGCGTGTTCGGGGCGCCGGCCGCGGTCGGCCATTCGATGTCGATCGTCAACGTCGCGGCGGCTACGCTGGCCGCGCTGCTGCTCGCCGTCGGCTGCCGCCACTATCGCCGCAGCCTCGATCGCGAACGCGGTCACGTGTCGGCCGCGGCGCCGCAGGCGGCCGGCGCAGGCGACGCGATCGCCGTGCGCTGACACACCGGACACCCTGGCGCGCCCACGAATCATCCATCCCACTGATTCAGGCATCGCTTTTTAATCGATTTGATTTATGCGATGCCCGTCCCTATTCTCGATCGCATGACGGCGCGGCGCGCTGCCGCGCCGCTTTCCTCTACCCCACGGAATTTCCCATGCAAGCGAACCGCCACCAGGTCCGGATCGACGCGCTGATCGACGCGGCGCAGGACATCCGCTGTTTCCGGGTCTCGCGCGTCGACGGCCAGCCGTTCGACGCGTACGAGCCGGGCGCCCATATCGACGTCACCGCGCCGTCCGGCATCACGCGGCAATATTCGCTGTGCGGCGACCCCGACGAGCGCGGCAGTTATCTGTTCGCGGTGAAGAAGGAAACGCGCTCGCGCGGCGGCTCGCGTTCGCTGCACGACGACGTGCGCGTCGGCGCCGAATTGTCGATCGGCACGCCGCGCAACCTGTTTCGTCTGACGGATGACGCGAGCGAGCACGTGCTCGTCGCGGCCGGCATCGGCATCACGCCGCTGCTGTCGATGGCGTACGCGCTGAACCGGCGCGGCGCGCGCTACCGGTTGCATTACTTCGCGCGCAGCCGCGAGCACGCCGCCTTCGTCGACGAACTGTCGGCCGAGCCGTTCGCATCGCACGTGACGTTCCATTACGGCGTCGAGCCCGATGCGCTCGCGGCCGAGCTCCGCGGCTGCGTCGCGTCGATCGATGCACACGCACATGTCTATACGTGCGGCCCGGGGCCGTTCATGGATGCGGTCGTCGCCGCGGCCGCCACGCGCGTTCCCGACGAGGCGATCCATCTCGAACGCTTCGCGGCGGACCCCGTCGCCGCGGATACGGGCCACGCCGCAGCCGACACCGGCGCTGCCGACGGCTTCGAAGTGCGCCTGCGGCGCAGCGGGCAATCGGTGCGCGTGACGCCCGACACGTCGATCGTCGACGCGCTCGCGCGCATCGGCGTCGAAGTCGATACGTCATGCGGCGAAGGCGTGTGCGGCACCTGCATGGTGCCCGTCGTCGACGGCGAGCCCGATCACCGCGACCACTGCCTGAGCAAGGCCGAGCGCGCGAGCAATGCGGTGATCTGCTGCTGCGTGTCGCGCGCGCGTTCCGCCGTGCTGGTGCTCGATCTCTGATAAGCCGAGTGCGTCGACATGCGGCGGCGCCGACCTGGCGATCGACCCATGCGCCGGAGACCGGTGCAGGCCGGCGCCGGCGACCTCCATCGGCCGCCCGTCGCGCCCCGCCCGAGCGTCATTCGTCGAAGCGCTCGACGATCTCGGCGAGCAGCGCGCGCATCCACGCGTTGCCCTCGTCCTCGTGGAAGTGCTCGTGCCAGTGCATCGTCACCGGTGCGGGCGGCAGCGTGACCGGCAGCTCGTACAGGCGGAATGCGTTGTCGCGGTTCAGGATCTGCGCGAGCCGCTTCGGCAGCGTCGCATACAGATCGGTGACCGACAGCACGCTCGGCAACGCGACGAAGTGCGGCACCTCGAGCGCGATGTTGCGGCCCACGCCCTGCGCGCGCAACGCATCGTCGAGCGCGTGGTGGCTGTGCTCGACCGATTTCACGTTGACGTGCGCGGCTCGCACGAACTGCTCGAGGCTCAGCGCGACCGCCGTCGGCAGCCCGCGCCGGCGCCCCGTCATGCATACGTAGGTTTCCTCGAACAGCACCTGGTGGCGCGTGCGCGGCATCAGCTCCGGCAGGTTGCCGATCGCGAAATCGAGCCTGCTCGCGCGCAGCGCTTCCTCGATCTCCTCCACCGGCAACGGCTGCACGCTCAGCGTCACGCGCGGCGCACGGTCGCGCAGCGCCTGGCAGATCGCCGGCAGATACGCCATCTCGCCCGCATCCGACAACGACAGCCGGAACGTGCGCGTGCTGGTGGCCGGATCGAAGCGCTCCGCGTAGCGCAACGCGACGCGCACCATGTCGAGCGCCTTGCCGACGATGCCCGCGAGTTCGAGCGCGACCGGCGTCGGCTGCATGCCCGAACGCGTCCGCACGAACAGCGGATCGTCGAACAGCGTGCGCAGCCGGCCGAGCGAATAGCTGACGGCCGGCTGCGACAGCGCGAGCCGCTCGCCGGCCTTCGTCAGGCTGCGTTCCTCGACGATCGCCTGGAACACGCGCAACAGGTTCAGATCGAGATGATCGACCGACGTCATCACCGCCTCCATCATTTGCCGTATTTATTGACTTGCCAATTTTAGATCAATTTGACGGATATGTAGCGGAAGACGAGACTGGGCATTCGAAACCGCGCCCGGCGCGGCCCGATTTCGCGACTCTTTCCCCACGACGACGATGAGCGACATTCCCTACCAGACGATCGACACCCGCGCGTTGCATGGTCTCGCGCAGCCCGACCGCATCGCGCCCGCGATGTATCACGACCCCGCGCTGTTCGAGGCCGAACTCGACCGCATCTTCTACCGCACCTGGATCTGGGTCGCGCACGAGAGCGAGCTGCCGAATCCGGGCGACTTCGTCACGACGACGATCGGCCGCCAGCCGGTGATCGTCGTGCGCGACAAGACCGGCGACATCAACGTGCTGCAGAACCGCTGCCGCCATCGCGGCGCGACCGTGTGCGAAGCGCACAAGGGCAACGCGAAGGGCTTCACGTGCCCGTATCACAGCTGGTCGTATGCGCTCGACGGCACGTTGCGCGCACTGCCGTACGGCGACGGCTACGAAGGCGTGTGCGACAAAGCCGACCTGCCGCTCGTGAAGTTGCGCGTCGGCGTGTATCAGGGGCTGGTGTTCGCGAGCTTCAACGACGCGATCGAGCCGCTCGAGGATTTCCTCGGCGGCGCGAAGCCGTGGATCGACCTGTTCATGAAACAGGGCGCCGGCTACCCGATCAAGGCGAACGGCGAACACAAGTTCAAGTTCAAGGGCAACTGGAAGATCCAGCTCGAGAACACCACCGACCTCTACCACTTCCCGGTCGTGCACAAGTCGTGGATGAAATCGATCGACGACGAGACGGCCGCCGCGATCACGAGCTTCATGACGAGCGAGGACGCGTTCTGCCGCGCGCTCGGCAACGGCCACAGTCTCGCGGTGCTGATGCCCGAGCTGATCGATCTCGACGAGGACGACGGCGCGCCGCTGCCCGAGCGCTTCGCATCGCTCGCCGCGACGCTCGCCGAGCGCCATGCGCCGGACGAAGTGCGTCGCATCGTGCGTTCGCTGATGGGCGTCGGCTTCAACCTGAACCTGTTCCCGAATCTCGCGCTGTCGATGGCGTTCTTCCGCGTGCTGCGGCCGATCTCCGCGCACGAGACCGAGATCCGCCACGTCGCGCTCGCGATGGACGGCGGCCCCGACGAAGCGAACCGCGAGCGGCTGCGCATTCACGAGCACTTCCAGGGCCCGTTAGGCTTCGGCAGCCCCGACGATGCGGAAGCGTGGGAGCGCGTGCAGCGCGGCGCGCACGCAGGCCCCGACGTGCCGATCCTCGTGAATCGCGGGCTGAACCGCGAGACGACCGCCGCGAACGGCGAAAAGACCGCGCATGCGACCGACGAGACCGGCATGCGCGAGGCCTACCGGCAATGGCGCAACATGATGGAGCAGCAATGATGGACGACCGCAACGCCCTTTTCTCCGAGCAGACCTTCGCCCGCGCGGTCGAATTCGTGTGGCGCGAAGCGGAGATGCTCGACCGCCGCGACTACCGCGCGTGGCTCGACCTGTGGGATCCGGCCGGCCACTACGTGGTGCCGATCGATCCCGACACGACCGATTTCGCGGCGACGCTGAACTACGTGTTCGACGACCGCGACATGCGCGAGAAGCGCGTGCAGCGGATGATGTCCGGCTATTCGGCATCGGCCGCCGATGCGGCGCGCACGGTGCGCACCGTGTCGCGCTTCACGCTGGAAAGCAGCGGCGCCGACACCGTCGAGCTGAAATCGGCGCAGGTCGTCGTCGCGTACAAGCGCGGCGTCGCGACGCTGTTCGCGGCCGACGTCACGCACAAGCTGCACGTCGATGCCGACGGCGAGATGCGGATCGCCGAGAAAGTCGTGCGCCTGATCGACTCGACCGAAGCGCTCAGCGCGATCGGCTTCCTGCTGTAAGCCGCGGCCGGTTCGCCGTCGCCGACGCAACGGTGAGCCGGTCACCTTCACCTGTGAGCGGCCGGCGGTTCGCCGTCGCCCGCGCAAAGGTGAACCGGTCACCTTCACCTTTCCGGACGACCATGCCCACACTCGAAGTTTTCCTGCCGGCCGGCCACGACGACGCGCGCAAGGCCGAACTGATCGCCCGACTCAGCAACGCGACCGTCGACGCAATCGGCGCACCGATCGAATCGGTGCGCGTGCTGCTCACCGAGCTGCCCGCGACGCATATCGGCCTCGGCGGCCGCAGCGCCGCGGACGGCGCGCCGCCATCGCTGCCGGTGATCGTCGCGATCCTGATCGCCGGCCGCACCGACGAACAGAAACGCGCGCTGATCGCCGCGCTGTCCGACGCGGGCGCGACCGTGCTCGACGCGCCGCTGCACGCGACGCGCGTGATCGTCAAGGACATTCCGAACACGGACTTCGGCATCGGCGGCCAGACCGCGCGGGCGCTGGGGCGCTGACCATGCGCCGCGCATCGCCGCCCCGCCGTGATGCGACGCAGCCGCTAGGCGGGCGCGTCGGCGAGCGGCAGCGTCACGCGGCAGTCGAGCCCGCCGCCCGCGGCCGGGCTCGCGGCGATCCGCCCGCCGTGGCGCGCGACGATGCTCTTGCACAGCGACAACCCGATGCCGTTGCCGCCGACCTTCGACGACGAAAAGCCGTCGAACAGCCGGTCGTGCGCGCCGGCTTCGATGCCCGGGCCATTGTCGATCGCCCGCAATTCCGCGTGGCCGGCCACGTTCGCGGTGCCGAGCGTCAGCGTGCGCGGCACGCGCTCGCAACTGGCGAACGCCTCGATCGCATTGAACGCGAGATTCAGGATCACCTGCCCGATCAGCACGCGCTCGCAGCGGATCGGCAGCGGCGCGTCGGCCTGCACGATCGCGACCGTCACGCCGGCCTCCTTCGCGCGCAGCTCGATGAAGTACGCGACATCCGCGAGGATGTCGCGCAGGTCGGCCCGCACGACGACCGGCTCGCGCTTCACGATGAATTCGCGCACGCTCTTGATGATCAGCGCCGCATGCTCGGCCTGCCGGTCCGCGCTGCGCAGCCCCCAGATCGCGTCGTCGACGGCGCCGTTGCCGTTCAGCCGCCGCACCGCGCCTTCGATGAAATTACGCACGGCCGCGAGCGGCTGGCTCAGTTCGTGCGCGATCACGGTCGCCATCTCGCCCATCGCGTTGTAGCGGCCCGCGTATTCGAGCATCCGCGCTTCGGCGCGACGCGCGTCCTCGATCGCGACTTCGTCGCTCACGTCGCGGAACTGCACGAGCAGCCCGTCGAGATCGTCTTCGATCTCGACCTGCCGGCACAGGATGCGCAGCCAGCACGCCGAGCCGTCGCGCCGCACGATCCGGTAGCGCTGCGGCGCGGACGGATGCGCCGACGGCGCATCGCGCAACTGCGCGACGAGCCGGTCGCGATCGGCCGCGCAGCAGTAGTCGAGCACCTCGCCGAGCGGCTCGTCGGGCGCGAGGCCGAGCACGCGACGGCCCGACTCGCTGATGAACTGCACGCCGCCGTGCGGCGTCACGACCGCGATGCCCTCGTCGAGATCCTGCATGAACTCGCGCAGCCGCGCCTCGTAGCGGCGCAACTGCTGGCGAACCGCCTCCTCCGCGCTGATGTCGCGAAACTGCACCATCACGACGTCGCGCCCGCGCAGCGGCACGTAGGTCGCGGTGGCCTCGGACAGCATGTCGACGCCCGTGCGCGATCGATAGCACCATTCGTACACCTGCGGCCCGTCCACGCGCGCACGATCCCATGCGCTCACCGCGATCTCGCGCCGGTACTTCGGCTCGGGACGCGTCATGTCCGGCGCCTTCAGCGGCAGCAGTTCCTCGACGGAAAAGCCGAGCGCGATGCACGCCGCGCGATTCGCCCACACGATCGCCCGGGTGCGCGCGTCGTGCAGCAGCACGCACGTGGTCAGCGCGTCGAGCAGCCGGTGGAAATCGTCTTCGTCGGGAAAACTCATGATCGGATTCGGAGGAAGGTGCGCGGCGTCGTCGCGCGGCCGGGAACCCAACATAGCACCGGCGCGCGCCGATCGCATCTGAAGATTTCTTTAGGCCGGCACGGAGCATCACCAGTCGCGCGGTCCAACGCACCAATTGCTGCGTGTTTTCGGCGTTTCTAGACTGGGGTCTGTTTGCATATGAAACGCACATGCGAATGCCCGAAATCGCCCCACTCCCAGGAGACTTTCATGCCGCAAGCCGCCCTCGCCATCGAATCCGCACCGGCCTCGCCGCCTGCGGCCAGTCCCGCGGTCGGGCAGTCGTCGCCGCTCGATGCGGTGATCGAAACCGTCGCCGCGCGCCGCGAGGAATTCGACCGGCTGTCGCACGTGCCGCGCGACGTCATCGCGCTGTTCAAGCAGGCCGGCATCTATCGCGCGGGCACGCCGCGCCGCTTCGGCGGCGACGCGCTCGCGCCGACCGCGTTCCTCGACACGATCGAACGGATCGCGACCGCCGACGGCTCGGCCGCGTGGGTCGCGAGCTTCGGCTCCGCGAACGTCTACCTCGCCGCACTGCCGCTCGCGACCCAGGCCGAGCTGTACGCGAGCGGCCCCGACCAGGTGTTCGCGGGCGGCCTGTTCCCGGTGCAGCCCGCGCTGGCCGCGCCGGGCGGCTGGCGCGTGAACGGCACGTGGAAATTCGCGAGCGGCTGCAAGGGCGCCGACTGGCTCGGCGTCGGCATCGCCGTGCCGGGCGCGCAGGACGCCGCACCGAACAAGCCGCGCACGGCCGTGTTCCGCGCCGCCGACGTCGAGATCGTCGAGAACTGGAGCGTGGTCGGCATGCAGGGCACCGGCAGCCACGACCTGCGCGTGAACGACCGCTTCGTGCCCGAAGCGTGGACCTTCGTGCGCGGCGGCGAGCCGACCGTCGACGAGCCGCTGTACCGCTACCCGACCGTCGCGTATGCGGCGCAGGTGCTGGCCGTCGTCAATCTCGGCCTCGCGCGCGCGGCGCTCGACGTCGTGAACCGCATGTCCGGCGGCCGCCAGACGACGACCGGCGCGCCGCGTCTCGCCGATCGCGCGTATTTCCGCATCGAGTTCGCGAAGGCCGAGGCGCAACTGCGCTCGGCGCGCGCGTTCTTCTACGACGCGACCGACTCGGTCTGGCAATCGATCCTCGCCGGCAATCCGGTGACGCCCGACCAGGTCAGCCTGCTGCGGCTCGCGGCCACGCAGATCGCCCGCGAAGGCGCGAGCGTCGTCGAGCGCGCGTACCGCCTCGGCGGCACGGCGGCGATCTATCGCACGCATCCGCTGCAGCGGCTGCTGCGCGATGCGATGGTCGTCACGCAGCATGCGTTCCTCGCCGAAGGCAACTTCGACGGCGCGGGCGCGGTGTTTACCGGCGTCACGCCGTTTCCCGGCTATCTGTGACCCGCATCGACCGACGCCTTTGACGAATGCGCATGAAGCCGGACCCGACGCGCCGTCGCCGGCCGGTTCAAGCACCCGACCGATTCCTCTGGAGAACCCGATATGTCCGATTCGAATCCGCTGCCGCTGCGCGTGCTGTTCTGCTGCGGCGTGTCGCAGAATTTCTTCGACCTGCCGCGCGAGCGGATCGGCGAAGTGTGGCAGGCGTACGGCGCGATGCTCGCGGCCGTCGAAGCGATGCCCGGCGTGCGCGTGCTCGGCGTGATGGACGACGACCGCCTCGTGGTCGGCCAGGCCGACGGCGCGCCGTGGACCTTCTACATCATGGCCGACGTCGCCGATTTCGACACGACGGTCGCCGTGTGCAACCTGTACCGCACGACGCCCGTCGGCGAATACAACCTGTGGCGCTACGGCAAGATCGAGGCACGCGTGGGCCGCGCGCTGACCGTGCCGCCGGCCGCGCAGCCCGCGGCGTGAGGCGCGCAATGACCGATCCGTCACCTGCCGCGATCGACGCGCTCGCACGGCGCGTCGCGGCGCTCGACGCCGAGCGCGCGGTGCGTGCGACGCTCACGCGCTACATGGCGCTGTGCGACGTGCCCGAAGAGGCCGGCGCCGGCCCGTCGCTGGCCGAGCTGTTCACGGCCGACGCCGTGTGGGAAGGCGTCGGCACGCAGTACGCGCGGAAGTTCGGCCGCGTCGAAGGCCCCACCGCGATCGTCGCGATGCTCGGCCGCTATCTGCCGCCCGATCCGCATTTCGCGGCGAACCTGCACTTCCTGACGTCGGAGTCGATCGAAATCGGCGCCGGCCACGCAAGCGCGCGCGGCCGCTGGATCATGCTGCAGGCGTCGCGCTATGCGGACGGCTCGGCCGAACTGATCGCCGCGCGGCTGACCGTCGATTTCGCGCCGGCCGCCGACGGCGCCGCCTGGCTGATCCGCCATTTCCGCACCGAACGCGTGCTCGACGGCCCGTGGCCGCTCGCCGCCGCGCCACGGTCCTGATGTTTCCCGCTGCTTTCGCACGATACCGACCATGACAGGCTTCATCGACACTTTCACGCTCGGCGGCCCCGGCCCGACGATCGCGATCAAGGACACGATCGACATCGCCGGCCATCCGACCCGCGCGGCGAGCCGCGCGCTCGCCGACGCGCCGCCGGCCGGACGACACGCGGACGTGGTCCGCCTGCTGCTCGACGCCGGCTGGCAGATCGCTGGCAAGGCGAACATGCACGAACTCGCATTCGGCATGACCGGCATCAACGACTACACGGGCACGCCCGTCAATCCGCAGGACGCCACGCGCATTCCGGGCGGCTCGTCGAGCGGCTCCGCATCGCTCGTCGGGCTCGGCGACGTCGACGCGGCGCTCGGCACCGACACCGGCGGCTCGATTCGCGGGCCGGCCGCGTGCTGCGGCGTGGCCGGGCTGAAACCGACGTTCGGCCGCGTGTCGCGGCGCGGCGTCGCGCCCGCCGACACGACGCTCGATTGCGTCGGGCCGTTCGCCCGCGAGATCCGCACGCTCGTCGCGGCGATGGCCGCGATCGCGCCCGACTTCGACCGTGCGCAGGCAGCGGCATGTGCAGCCGGCTGCACGGTCGCGCAAGTCGCCGTCGAAGCCGATCCGGCGATCACCGCCGCGCTCGACGCGGCCGTTCGCGTATCGGGCCTGCGTTCGCACACGATCGTGCTCGATGAAATGCCGGCCGCGTTCGCGGCGGGACTCACCGTGATCAACGCGGAAACGTCGCGCGCGTTCGGCCATCTGGTCGAAACGGGCCGGCTCGGCGCCGATCTCGACGCGCGACTGCGCACGGCCGCGACGACGACACCGGCCGCGCTCGCGGAAGCCGAAGCCGTGCGCGCACGCTTCACCGCGCAGGCCGATGCCGCGCTCGAACAGGCGGACGTGCTGGTGCTGCCGACGCTGCCCGCGTTGCCGATCACGCTGCAGCAGGCGCGCGACGGCGTATCGGTCATCGCGATGTCGTCGCTGATCCGGCCGTTCAACCTCAGCGGCCATCCGGCGCTCAGCCTGCCGCTGCCGCTCGCCGGTTCGCCGTTGAAGGCCGGCTTGCAGATCGTCGGACGCAAGGGCGCGGACGAACGGGTCTGCGCGATCGCGGCACACTTCGAAGCGGCACTGGCCGCATGAACCACGATACGGGCGCCGCTTTCGCCGGCGTGCGCCCTCGAACCACAGGACCCACACCATGTCACACCGAGTCGTCCTCGTCACCGGCGCCGCGCGCGGGCTCGGCGCCGTCATCGCCGAACGCTTTCATGCGGCCGGCTATCGCGTCGCGCTGGCCGACATCGCCGCCGACGCCATTCACGCGCATGCGCGCGAACTCGATCCGAGCGGCGAACGCGCGATCGCGTGGCCGCTCGACGTCACGTCGAAACGCGATTTCGAAGCGGCGCGCGATGCGCTCGTCGCGCGCTGGGGCATGGTCGACGTGCTCGTCAACAACGCGGGCGCATCGAAGGTCGTGCCGGCGATGGAAATCACCGCCGAACAGTTCGACCAGGTGATCGACGTGAACCTGCGCAGCGTGCTGTTCGGCTGCCAGGTGTTCGGCCAGTACTTCGCGCAGCGCGGCGCGGGCCGCATCGTCAACATCGCGTCGCTCGCCGGGCAGAACGGCGGCTCGGCGACGGGCGCGCACTATGCGGCCGCGAAAGGCGGCACGCTGACGCTGACCAAGGTGTTCGCACGCGATCTCGCCGCGCACGGCGTCACCGTCAACGCGATCTCGCCGGGGCCGCTCGATCTGCCGATCGTGTACGAAAGCGTCGCGCCCGACAAACTGCGCCAGGTGCTCGCGAGCCTGCCGGGCGGCAAGCTCGGGTCGGCCGGTTTCGTCGCGGATGCCGCCGTGCTGCTCGCGTCGGGCGACGCGCATTTCGCGAACGGCGCATGCTGGGACATCAACGGCGGGCTGTACATGCGCTGAACGCGCCGAACCTCATCGCGACGATTCCGCGTCGTCGCCCCACACGACCATCACGTCGCGCACCAGCGCGGCGATCGACGTCGCGCCGAGCTTCTCCTTGATGCTCGCGCGATGCACGTCGACGGTCTTCACACTGATCGACAGATCCGAGGCGATCTGCTTGCTGCCCTTGCCGTCCACGACGCCGCGCAGCACTTCCTTCTCGCGCGCGGTCAACGCATCGAGCCGCTGACGCAGCTCGCGGTGGCGCTGGCTCACCGCGTGCCGCTGCTGCGCGAGCCGCAGCGCACGCTGCACGCGCTCGAGCATCTGCTGCGAGTTGTACGGCTTCTCGACGAAATCGATCGCCCCGTTCTGCAGCGCGCGCACCGACATCGGAATGTCGCCGTGCCCGCTGACGAAGATCACCGGCAGCGTCGCGCCGCGCGCATTTAATTCGGCCTGCACGTCGAAGCCGCTTTTCTCGGGCATGCGCACGTCGAGCACGAGGCAGGCGGGCAGATTCACGTCGAAGCGTGCGAGAAAGTCGGCGGCGTTCGCGAAGCCCTCGGACGCGATGCCGACCGATTCGAGCAACCACGCGAGCGACGTCCGCATGCCGCCGTCGTCGTCGACGATGTATACGATCGGTGCGGGTGACGTCATCGCGGGGGTCTCGCTGAATATCGGCATCGGTATCGCACGCGCCGCACGGAAGGCCGGTGGCCGGCGTGTCGTGCGCGTCGTTCGCGTGGGGGATGTGCGGCACATCATAACGAGCCGAAAACCCGCTGAAAACCCCTGCACGTGCCGCACGAACGCGCCATCGCGGTTTTTTTCGCGCGCGGCGACGCGCAGCTAGGTAGAACCTTTAGACGCGTTGGCAGGAACGCCATCCCGATCGTCAATCGTGCGAATGGTCGACCGCATTTTCGCGACGTACGCTTGGGTCATCGTCGGCGATCCGTCGCTGCGCTCGCCGCGCTGCGCCGCTCGCCGCTTTCGTCCACTCAGGAGCGCCCATGTCTTCCACGACCGATATCCCGCGCCCGGCGCGCGTCGAACCGACCGACGCGCAGAAGGCCTTCCGCCAGGCGATGGCCCACCTCGGCGCGGCCGTCAACGTGATCACCACCGCGGGGCCGCACGGCCGCTGCGGGATCACCGCGAGCGCCGTGTGCTCCGTCACCGATGCGCCGCCGACGCTGCTCGTGTGCCTGAACCGGTCGAGTGCGATGCATGCGACCTTCGAGCGCAACCGTCAGGTCTGCATCAACGTGCTGCCGGCCGAGCACGAGCTGCTCGCGCGACACTTCGCGGGGCTCACCGACCTGCCGATGGAACAGCGCTTCGAGCTACCCGTGTGGGATCGCGGCGAACGGGACGTGCCGGTGCTGCGCGATGCGCTCGCGAGCCTGCAGGGCACGATCGCGGAGATGAAGGAAGTCGGCTCGCATTCGGTGATGTTCATCGAGGCGACGTCGATCCGCGTGCGCGACGACGGCGACAGCCTCATCTACTTCAGCCGCGCGTTTCATCGCGTATCGCGCACCGCTTGCGTGCGGTAACGATGCCGGCACGCGGCGCGGCATGCGCGTTCGAGCGGACTACGCGGACGCCCGCAGCGCGCGCTGCCCGGCCGCCAGTGCAGCGCCCGCGAACAGCGTCAGCGCGGAATACACGAGCCCGCGCGCGAGCCCCGCACTGTCCGACACCCAGCCGATCGCGACCGGCCCCGCGATCTGCCCGAACGCGAAGACCGTCGTGAATGCGCTGATGCCCTTCGCCCAGCCGTCGGGCGGCAGGTTGTGCCGCACGAAGGCCGTCGTGGAGGCAACCGCCGACAGGAACGTCGCGCCGAACAGCAAGCCCGACGCGAACGCGGCAGCCGGATGCACGAACAGCGCGGGCATCAGCGTCGCGACGCCGAGCAGCGCGTTGAGCACGGCGAGCGCCTGGCCGCCGCGCATCCGGTCGAGCAGCCCCGACCACAGCCGCGCCGACACGACGGTCGCGACGCCGAGCATCACGTAGAACGCGGCGACGACCGTGCCGCTCATCCCCGCGCCGCGCAGCAGCGCGACGATGAACGTCATGTAGCCGATATAGCCGACGCCGAACAGGCCGTAGCCGGCCAGCGCGAGTGCGAAGCGGGCGGGGCTCGCGGTCGCTGCCGGTTTCGCGCCGTCGGCCGGTGCGACCGGCGCCGCGTGCACGCGCTCGATGCGACGCGCAGCCGACACGGCCACCGCCGAGAACAGCACGCACGCGACCGCGAGTGCGAACCATGCCGGCTGCCAGCCGTGTACGCGATGCACGAGCGTCGCCGGCACGAGCAGCGACGACGCGACGATGCCCCATCCGGTGCCGCCGTAATAGAGGCCGAGCAGCAGCCCTGCGTCGCGCGGCGCGGCGGACGCGAGCCGCGCGGCCAGCACGCCGCCGCTGATGAAGATCGACGCGCTGCCGATACCCGTCGCCAGCCGCTGCGCGAGCAGCGCGTGCATGTCCGACGTGAGCCCGCTCGCGGCCATCAGTACGGCGGTCAGCGCGCAGCCGGCCGCGAGCAGCGTGCCCGCGCGCCAGCGCCGCGACAGCAGCGGAAAGGCAAGCGCACCGATCAGGTAGCCGGCCGCGTTCGCCGTGTTCAGCGCGCCGGCCTGCGCGAACGTCCAGCCGAGATCGGCCTTCATCGGCGGCAGCAGCAGCGCATACGAAAAGCGTGCGAGGCCGAGCGCGATCGCGCTGCCGAGCGACAGACGGATTGCGAGCCGCCACGCGGCCATACGGCCGGGATCGGTTGCGCCGGCGTCCGGCCGCGAGCGGCCGGCACGCTCCGGTTGCGGCACTGCGCGCATCGGGAGTGTCTCCATCGTTGTTCGATTCCGGGGCTTTCGCCGCCGTCGGTCGATCATACTTGAGCCGCCGTGAAACCGGCGCGCGCTGCCGGCAAAAACCCGCCAGCCGGCGCTGGCACGCACTATCGCCCGAGTCCGGCCACGAACGCCGCGAGCAGCGCGCGCCCTTCGGGCCATCCGCCCAACCCCGACGCCGCGTTCAGATGGCCGCGTGCGCCAAGCAGAAGCGGCGTCGCGCCCCGTTCTGCGACCCATTCCAGCGCGCGCCCCGACGGATCGTACGGATCGTCCGTGCTCGCGATCGCCAGCACCGGCGCGCGTCCGAACCGACCGCTCGGCAGGTTCGCAAACGCGGCGGCGGCAACCGGAAAGCGCGGCCCTGCCGGATCGGGCACGGCCACGAGAAACGCGCCGCGCACCGCGCGCGCCGACACCGCATGCCAATGCGCGAACAACAAGCAGCCCAGCGAATGACCGATCACGAGCGGGGGCGTCGCCGCGCTCGCCACGGCCGCGTCCAGCGCCGCTGTCCAGTCGGCCAGGTCGGGCGCATCCCACGAAGCCGGCGCGATCCGCGCGGCGCCGGGAAACATCGTCTCCCAATGACTCTGCCAATGATCCGGTCCCGAATTGCCGATACCCGGCACGATCACGATCGCCTGATCCATCACGCTCTCCGTCAACGAAAAGCCCGAGTGTGACCACGCGCCGGCCGGCACGGAATGGCAAGTCATCGGTTATTGAGACAAAATGCCGATGAATCAACGGTACCGGAGGACCGTCATGCCGGACGAAGCACTGGATCGCCTGGATCTTGCGATCCTCGAAGCGCTGCAGGAGAACGCGCGAACGCCGCTATCGGAAGTGGGCAGGCGCATCGGGCTGTCGCAGCCCGCGACCTCGGAGCGCGTCAAGCGGCTGGAAGAACGCGGCATCATCGCCGGCTACGGCGCACGGATCGATCCGGCGGCGCTGGGGTTGGGCATGACGGCCATCATCCGGCTCAAAACGACTCACGAACACATCAAGCCGGCGCTGCGCACGTTCGCCGAGATGCCGCACGTCATCGAAGTCCACCGCATGACCGGCGACGACTGCTTTCTGCTGAAGGTGCTGGTGCCGACACCGGGCCAACTCGAAACCCTCATCGACGCGATTGCCCGCTTCGGCGCGGTCACGACTTCGCTGGTGCTGCGCTCCGAACCGACCAAGGCGATCGGAAAGGCGTTGCTGGGATGACGTGCGGATCGGCTGCGTGACACATGAATCGGCGGACCGGTTCGAGCGCGAGGCGATCGCGCACGCGTTTTTCTCGAATGACATAAAGCGCATCAATCCTGGCAATTGAATTCAAATTAAAAATAACCTGATTGATTTCGTCGATCCGGATTTCTTCAAATAAAAAAATGATGCGCGATCCGTCGCTCGTTTTATCCGGTTTTTCCAATATATGAACCGCCATTGACCCGTGTTTAGCACGTCATGGCTAAAAACATTGCAGCACATTGCATTCGCAAATTCACCAGACTAATATCGACGCCACTCGTCCGGTATTCACAAAATCCGGAACGAGGAGCGGCAATATTTTTGCCGCGCTTTCATGTTGAATCACTCATGTTCACCACAGGAGAATTGACATGCAGGAAACTCGGCAGATCGAATTGCTTGACTGGATGCAGGAAGACACGCACCCCGAGGCCGTCGACATGATGGTCGAGGACGCCGTGGTGCCGTTCGGCACCGCGCTCTGGCCGGTCTGAGCGGGCCACCCGTTCTCGCGGAAGGGCCGCGGCCCTTCCGCCGCTTCCGGAGATACGCATGCTGAACCTGCACCGCGCGCTCGGCTTTCACCCGGCGCTGCGCGACAAGCTGACACGCGGCGAATCGGGAAAACTGCTGGTCGGCTACGACACCCGCAATCGCGACGTCGCGTTGCGCGCCTTTTCCGCCCTGCCCGACTCGCTCGCCGCGACCACCCTCTGCCTCGAAAGCACCCCGCCCGCCGACATCGCCGCCGCGCTCGTCGACGCCGACCTGTTCGTGCTGCTGTACGACTCGTCGTGCCTGCCGACGCCGTCGCCGAGCGGGCCGCCGTTCCTCGCCGCGATCCGCCCCGCGATCGTCGAGCACTGGAGCAAGTCGGTTTTGTTCAAGGATTACGGCCCGCATCTCGACGAGGCGTTCGCCGAATCGCTCGACGACATCGCCGCACGCAACGGCCGGCTGATCGAGGCCGCCGCACGCGCGTCGCAGATCCGCTTCGTCGACGAAGCCGGCAACGCGCTGACGGGCTCGCTCGCGCCCGACCAGAAATGGACGAGCGTGGACGGCATGGGCAACCTCGACGTCGTGCCCGGCGAGATCGCGACGCACGTGACCGACCTCAACGGCTCGGTCGTGTTCAGCGGCACGTTTCTCGGCACCGTGCCGTTCGCGATCAAGTACAAGGTGGCCGAGCGGCTCGCGACGCTGCATGTAGAACACAGCACGATCGTCGATTTCGACACCGACGATGCGGGCTTCCGGCGCGATTTCTCGACCTATCTCGACCGGCACGCGAATCACCGGCGGATCGAGGAATTCGGCATCGGCACGAACCTCGGCATACGCGGCCTGTACGGCCGCAACGCGGGGTTCGAGGAACGCCATCCGGGGCTGCATCTGGGGCTTGGCGGCGGCGAAAACGGCAGCCACCATCTCGACCTGATCTTCGCGCGCGGCACGCTCGCATTCGACGAACGGATCGTGTTCGACGGCGCGTTCGCCGTCTGACGCAGCGGCGGATTGCTCAGGCTTCGGCGGCCGCCGCGTCGCCGAGCCACTTGAACATCACGAAGCAGTCGACGAAGCCGAGCCGCGCGTGACGGTATGCGCGCGGCAGCCGGCCGACGATCTCGAATCCCAGCTTCTGCCACAGCGCGACCGCGACCTCGTTCGTCGCGACCACCGAATTGAACTGCATCGCGAGAAAACCGCGCTCGCGCGCCACTTGCTGCGAGTGCTCGCACATCAGGCGCGCGAGGCCGCGTCCGCGCGCGGCCTCGCTCACCATGTAGCCGCAGTTGCTCACGTGCTTGCCGGGGCCGGCCGCGTTCGCCTTCAGGTAATACGAGCCGAGCACCACGCCGTCCTCCTCGGCGATCCACGTGCAGAGCGGCGCGTCGAGCCACAGTGCGCGCGCCGCTTCCGGCGTCGGGTCGGGATCGAATGCATAGGTTTCCTGAGCAGCGACGACGGCGCGATAGGTCGGCCAGAAGCGCGCGAAATCGTCGTCGGTCATCGGGCGGATCGTGATCATGCGGGGGCTCTCGTGACGGTGATGTAGACAGGCAAGACGGGCAAACGAGCGATCGTACCGCGATTCGTCGCGGGTCGCCTGCCCGCCGCGCCGCGCCGCGCTGCGCTGCGATATGCGCCCGGCGGCACGCCGTGTCAGCGCGTGGACGCCTGCGAGAAGCTCGACAGATCGCCGAAGCCGAGCCGCTCGGCCACGGCGCGCGCCCCTTCATCGCCCCATCGATACCGGCCGTTTGGCCGAATCGTCACGCGCCATACCGGATGAAAGAATGATCGTCGGCCGGGAAGCGAGCGCCATGCCCTGACATCCCGAGCCATGGCGACGCCGCATGCGCGTCGGCCACCCAGCCATTGCGATGCGAACCGTCTCGCTCCATTTACTTCTTTGTAGTTTATAAGTTACAATGCCCTCCAGGTTCGAACTGCTTCGCTATCAGCGCGACGACGGTCGCGAGCCTTTCACCGAATGGCTGAACGCCGTGCGCGACAAGCTCGCGCAGGCACGAATCCGCGAGCGCCTGCGCCGTGTGCAGGCCGGCAATTTCGGCGACTGCGAGCCGGTCGGCGAAGGCGTGATCGAACTGCGCGTCCATGTCGGCGCCGGCTACCGCGTGTATTTCGGTCGGTACGGCGGCGCCTTGGTGTTGCTGCTGTCCGGCGGCGACAAGGCCGGTCAGTCCGACGACATCAGGCGCGCGAAGGAACACTGGTCGAACTGGAAACGGAGGCAAACATGAACAAGCTCAAAGGCGCGGTATCGCACCACGACGCGGAAGTCGCCGAACTCGGCGCCGATCGCGAGCTCGCGGTCGCCTATCTGCGCGTCGCGATGGAATCGCTCGACGATCCGGAGAACCGCGCGGCCGGTCTGCTCGCGCTGCGCACGGTCGCGGAAGCGTACGGCGGGCTCGGCGCCGTCGCGGCCGAGGCCGGCATCAGCCGCGAATCGCTGTATCGCACGCTGTCCCCGAGCGGCAACCCGACGCTGAAAACCCTGCTCGCGGTGCTCAAGACCGTCGGCCTGCGCCTGTCCGTCGTGCCCGCGCAGCCGTCGCACGCGTAAGAGGCGTACGTCACGCCCTGCCCATTCACGGCGTCACCATCCAGACCAGCAACATCTCGTCCGGCCCGGCCGTCGTCCCCGCCGGCCGATGTGCGATCGTCGGCTCGACCGCCAGCGCGTGCGCAATCGCCGCCGCATCGTCGATCGTCGTCGTGTGCACGAGCGTCATCAGCCGCGCCGGCCGGCGCAGCGTTTCGCGATACAGCGCGCCGTACCACAGCGGCCGCATGCCGAGCGCATCCTGCAACACGTACGGATAACGCCACAGCCGCAGCACGAAGCGGCTTTCCGGGTGGGCCGGATCGACGCGGACGAACACGCGCCGCGTGCTTTCGCCATGCGTGTAGCGCGGCAGCACGGGCAGCGTGTCGACGGGCGCCTGCGGCGCCAGCCAGCGCAGCGCGGTGGCCGGCGACCACGGCGTCGCGCGCTGCCAGCCGGCCTGCGCGAGATGACGGACGAGCGTGTCCGACGTCGCGCTCCATTGCAGCGGCAGATATTCCTCGCGGTCGCCGCCGATCTCGGTGCGCCGCGTCGGCACGCGCTGCCACCCGCCGCGCAGCCACTGGTCGACGGTCATCGCGACCACATCGCCGACATGCGGACGCGCCGCGCGATCGCGCTGCCATTGCGCGGGCACCGTCCATACGCCGGCCGTCGCGAGCACGACGACGACCGCGACGAGCGCGCCGCGCGGCTGCACGTGCTCGCGCACGCGCCAGTACGCATAGGCGCCGGCGAGCAACGCGAACCACGCGAGCCCGAGGCTCCATCCGCCCAGCAGGCCCGACAGCCAGGTATCGCCGACGTACAGCCGCGCGAAGCCGCCGAGCACGATCCACAGCACGACCGCCGTCACGACCGGAATGCGCCACAGCGCGGGCCGGTCGCGCGTGAGCAGCCAGCCGAGGCCGCTGCTCGCGAGGATCGCGAAGGCGGCGTCGGCATCGGGCAGCGGCACGTGCAGCGCACCGGGCGGCAGGCTCGCGGGCGTCGCGCCGGGCACGCCCGCGCCGAACGCCGGCACGAGCACGACGGCGACGCCGACCGTCGCGAGCCACCATGCGGCCGTCAGCCAGCAGCGATGGATCATCAGCCAGACGAGCAACGCGGCCGCGACGATCAGCCCCGTGTCGTGTCCATGCAGGATGGCGAGCGCACTCATCGCGGCGTCCGCGGGCGGCGTGCGCAGGTTCTGCAGGAACGCATACAGCGCGATGTCCGCATGCATCAGCGGATCGTTCGCGACGACGTCCTGCACGATCCCCGCGAACAGCCACACGCAGCCGATGAACAACAGCGCGAGCACGGGCACCGCGCCCGGCAACCCGCGCAGGTACGCGATGCCGTCGTGCAACCGCGCGCCGAACCGCGGCCAGCGGCGCGCGCATGCATGCACGGCTTCGGCGAGCGCGCGGCGCAACAACGGCCAGCCGCGCCGCAGCGCGACGCGCACGCCGATCCACACAAGCGCGACCAGCGCGGCCACGACCAGCAGGATCGCGGCGACCCGCACGCTGATCGCTGCGGCGAGCGCGGCCGACGCGCCGAACAGGATGCCGGGTGCGATGTGGACAGGCGCCCACACGAGCGCCGAGATCACGTTGACCGGATAGAACGACCGGCGCGGCAGCGTCGCACAGCCGACGACGACCGGCACGACTGCACGCACCGGCGCGAGAAAGCGCGCGAGCACGATGCTCTTCATCCCGTGACGCAGCACGAACTCCTCGCCGCGCGCGTAGGCGCTCGCATAGCCGAAGCGCGTCCACGCATTGCGGATCATCCCGCGGTAACGCCGCCCGAGTTCGTAGCTGATCCCGTCGCCGATCACCGCGCCGACGGCCGCGACGCCGATCGTCGCCCATGCGTCGAGCGCGCCCGCGCCGATCAACGCACCGGCCGCGAACATCACGGCGCCGGCCGGCACGATCGTGCCGATCAGCGCGATCGCCTCGGCGCAGGCGGCCACGAACACGATCGCCAGCACGAGCAGCGGATGCGCGCCGATCGCGCCGATCCACGCGTGGATCGTGTCGCTCATCGCACACTCCCGGACGGGGCGGCCCGGTGCGCGAACGGCGGGCCGGCAGGGGGATCGGATACGTTCATCGCGACATGCGCACGCTCGCCGGTGGCGGGGTCAGGGATCAATCGAACTCGTGTTGCCGCGCGTCGGCCTCGAGCGGTGCGTCGTGGTAGCCGACCGTCGCGATCTCGTGCAGATAGCGCGCAAGAAACGCGCCGATCGAGCCGGCGGCCTCGTATTGATGCACGTGCCGGAATTCGTGCGTCAGCAGGCGGCGTGTGTCCTGCCCGCGCAGCACGTACACCGCGTGACCGAGCGTGAGGCCGATCGTCCCGGGCGACAGCAGCCCCGTGTCGCGGGCGATCGCCGCGAGCGTCGGCGTGTCGGGAAACGGCATGCGGTCGACCGCCACCACGCGGATCCGGTCCGGTTGCACGACGCCCACCGTGCGCGCGTCGTCCGCTTGCGCCAGCGTCAGCGGCGCCCCCAGCGCGAGCCCGCGCACCGCCTCCGCTTCGGCCCACGCGACGGCGGCGGGCAATGCGGACGGCAGGATATCGGCAAGATCGATCATCGCAGGGGCTCCTCGGTTCGCGCAGACGGCATCGGGCACCAGTTTAGTCCCGAATCGGAACGGTTCGCGGGGTGGTTCCGGCGCTGCCGCGCAAGCCCGCGTGGGCTGCAACGACCACCGGGAATACCCTGATTCGCATGGGCTGCACACGGTATGCTTTCCCGTGAATTATTTCGCCGCGGTGCACAGTCCGCGATCAACCATCCCGAAAATTTCGCGAACGCGTACCGTTTTCGGGTTCGGGGGCATATATTGATCGGAAGAACGGCCGCGGCGACAACCCGAACAGCAATTCGCGGCGTCATCCCGAAGAGGATCGCTGGAAGATGATCAGGGTAATTCTGGCTGACGATCACGCAGTCATGCGGGACGGGCTGCGTCACATCCTGGAGCGGGCCGGCGGTTTCGAGATCGTCGGCGAGGCGAGCGACGGCGCGGGCACGCTCGCGCTGGCCGAGCGCGCCGCCGCCGACGTGCTGCTGCTCGACCTGTCGATGCCCGCACCGACCGGCATCGAGCTGATCCGGCTGGTCAGGCGTCATGCGCCGTCGCTGCGCACGCTGGTGTTGACGATGCACGCGGAAACCCAGTACGCGGCGCGCGCGTTCAAGGCCGGCGCCACCGGCTACCTGACGAAAGACAGTGCGACCACCGAGCTCGTCGAGGCCGTCGGCAGGGTGGCGGCGGGCGGCGTCTACGTGAGCCCGTCCGCGGCCGAAAGCCTCGCTCACACGCTGCGCGAGCCGGCTCAGACGCTGCCGCACGAGCGACTGTCCGCGCGCGAGCTCGACGTGATGCACCGTATCGTCGCGGGCCAGACCGTCACGCAGATCGCGTCCGAACTCGCGCTGAGCGCGAAGACGGTCAGCACGTACAAGACGCGGATTCTCGAGAAGATGGCGCTGCCGCACGAAGCCGCACTGATCCGCTACGCGGTGCGGCACGATCTCGACTTCGACGCCGACGACGCATGACGGCCACCTTCCGCCTCCCGCCCGCACCGCCGCCGCCGGACGACGACGATCCGGACACGTCGCGCCTGTTCATGTCGTCGCTGCCGCCGGGCCGGCGCGAGCGGCGGCTCGCGCTCGCGACGGTACTCGTCTCGGCCGCGATCTTCGCCGCGCTCGCGCCGTTCGCGGCCCTGCCGCTCGCGCCGGGCGGGGCGTTCATTCCCGTGTACCAGTCGGCGATCGTCGTCAACGACATGGTGACGGCCGGCCTGCTTCTCGGCCAGTACGCGATCCTGCGCGAGAAGCCGCTGCTCGTGCTGGCGGGCGGCTACCTGTTCACGGCGTTCATGGCCGGCACGCACATGCTGACCTTCCCCGGCCTGTTCGCGCCGACCGGCCTGCTCGGCGCCGGCGAACAGACCACCGCATGGCTGTACCTGTTCTGGCATGGCGGCTTTCCGCTGTCGGTCGCCGCGTACGCGCTGCTGCGCGCGACGTCGCGCGGGCGCCCGGCCCCGGCCCCGCAGCGGCGCGCGGCGATTCCGGTCGTCCTCTGCATCGCGGCCGCGGTCGGCGCGACCGTCGCGCTCGCGCTGTTCGCGACCGCCGGCCACGACCTGCTGCCGCGCATCATGAGCGGCAACCGGATGACCGCGACGATGACGAACGCGATCACGGTCGTCTGGGGGCTGAACCTCGTCGCGCTGATGCTGATGTGGCGGCAGCGGCGCCGCCATTCGGTGCTCGACCTGTGGGTGATGACGGTGCTCGTCGCGTGGCTGTTCGACATCGCGCTGTCGTCGATGCTGAATCACGGCCGCTTCGACCTCGGCTTCTATGCGGGGCGCGCGTACGGTCTCGTCGCGTCCGGCGTCGTGCTGTTCGCGATGCTGTTCGAGAACGGTCGGCTGCATGCGCAAACGGTGCGCGCGCTCGCCGGCGCGCGCTACCAGCATCTGCTCGTCGCGCAGAAAAGCGCGCAGTTGAACGATGCGAACGAACGGCTCGAACAGCGCGTCGCCGCGCGCACCGCGCAACTGAGCGCGTCGAACCGCGACCTGCGACGCGAAGTCGAGGAGCGCGTGCGCGCGGAACGGGCGCTGCAGGCGTCGCGCGAGGAACTGCGCGAGATCGCCGCGATCAGCGCCAGCGCGCGCGAAGCCGAGCAGCGCCGCATCGCGCGCGAACTGCACGACGAACTGGCGCAGACGCTCGCGACGCTGAAGAACGATCTCGAATGGCTGATCGACCACGTGCCGCAGGACGACGCGTCGCTCGCGCGCAAGATCGCGGCGATGCATGCGCTCGCGCGCGGCGCGGTGGCCGCGACGCGCCGCATCGCGTCGGACCTGCGTCCGCTGATGCTCGACGATCTCGGCTTCGCGGCGGCGATGCAATGGCTCGTGGAAGATTTCCGGCACCGTCACGGGATTGCCTGTTCGCTGCACGTCGAGCCGCCCGAACTGCAACTCGACGAGCCGTATGCGACGGCCGTGTTCCGCATCGCGCAGGAAGCGCTCGCGAACGTCGCCCGGCACGCGGCCGCGTCGCACGCGAGCGTCGAACTCGTGTCCGGCAGCGAAGCGATCGTGCTGACGATACGCGACGACGGCGCGGGATTCGATCCCGCGGTGCCGCGCAAGTCGGGTTCGTTCGGGCTGGTGGGGTTGCGCGAGCGTGCGTATCTGGTCGGCGGCACGCTGCGGATCGCGACGACGCTCGGCGAAGGCACGACGGTCGAGGTCGAGATTCCGCTGTCGCCGGCGCCAGTCGGGCATGGCGAGCTCGGGGCTTCGCAGCGGTAGATCAGGGCGGCGAAAGCCCCCGCACGACGGTGACTTAGCCGACCGCCTTCATCGAGCGCGCCGCTTTCAGCATGCGCTCGAGTTCCGCGCGGACGTTTACCGCATCGATGTATTCGCCGGTCCGCCGCGCCTCGTCGCGCGATGCCAGTCCACGTGCGACGAACTCGCGCGGCGCGGGGCGCGCAACGTCATCGCAAGACAGGTTCATCGTGGTCGCTTTCTTCATTTCCTGCTCCATTCGTCGCATGTGCATCGCATGGTAGCGCGCTGGCGTACTTGCCGTCGAACCGGCATGCGTCGTCCAGTTTCAAAATTATCGGAAACGGCCGACGCTGCGACAGCGACGCACGCCATCACGCCCGCGCCGCCACCATCCCCCGCTCCGAGCGCGTCCACGCGACCAGCGCGCCGATGCCGAGCAGCGCGAGGCACACGATCGGCACGATCATCGGCCCGAACGCGGTGCCCGTCATCTTGCCCGCGAACGGCATCAGGTTCTGGCTGAAGAAGCCGCCGAGGTTGCCGATCGAGTTGATCGCCGCGACGCTCGCGGCCGCGCGCGCGCCGGTGAAATAGCGCGGCGGCATCGACCAGAAGCACGGATACAGCAGCGGAATGCACGCGCCGCCGAGCACGAGCGCGACGAAGCGCAGCGGCGTCGACGGCAGCAGGAGGCTCAGCAGGAAGCCGAGCGCGCCCAGCGCCGCGACGATCGCGATCGTACGCAGGATGCTCTTCGCGCGACGCAGCTTCGCCGGCAGCCACAGCAGCAGCACCACCGCGAGCGCCCACGGCAGCATGCTCAGGAACCCGTTCGTCGTGCTCGACACGCCGAACGATTTCACGAGCGTCGGCAGCCAGTACGTGACGCCGTACAGCGACGTCGACATCAGCATGTAGGTCGCCGCGAACAGCATCACGCGCGGATCGAGCAGCGCCTTCCACGGCTGGCCGTGCTCGGCCTGCGCCGGCTTCTCGCGCTCCAGCGCGGCCGCGACGATCTGCTTCTCGCGCTCGTCGAGGAACGGCGCTTCGCGGAACGAGGCGGGCAGCACGCGAAACACGACGATCGCGACGATCACCGCCGGGATGCCCGTCGCGACGAACACCCACTGCCAGCCCGCCAGCCCCCACACGCCATTCAGGCTCAGCAGCACGCCGCCGACCAGCGAGCCGAGCATGTTCGCGAGCGCGCTGCCGAGCGTGAAGATGCCGAGCACCTTCGCGCGGTAGCTCTGCGGAAACCACAGCGTCAGGTAATAGATCACGCCCGGATAGAAGCCGGCCTCGGCGATGCCGAGCAGGAAGCGCAGCGAGCAGAACACGGGCATCGACGTCGTGAAGCCCATCAGCACCGTGATGAGCCCCCACGTCAGCATGATCCGCGCGAGCCACACGCGTGCGCCGTAGCGATGCAGCGCGAGCGTGCTCGGCACCTCGAACAGCAGGTAGCCGATGAAGAACAGCGACGACGCGAGCCCGAACGCGGCTTCCGTCATGCCGAGGCTGTGCACCATCTGCAGTTTCGCGAAACCGACGTTCTGCCGGTCGATGAATGCGATCAGGAACATCACGACGAGGATGGGCATCAGGCGCCGCGCCATCTTCGACATGATGCGCCGTTCTTCGGCGGACGCGGGGTCCAGGGTATCGGTAGCGTTCACTTCAGGCTCCTTGCGTGAATCGGTTGCATATCGGTTGAAACGGCACCGCGCGCGACGAACGTGCCGGCGTCGGGTGGTTCGGTGAATGGATTCGGATCGCGGCGGATGCGGCTCAACCCGACCGGTAGTCGTCGAGCATCGGCGCGAACATCTCGTGCCACGCGCGCGGCTTCGCCTTGATCGTGCCGGCCAGATACAGGAATTCGACGTAGTCCATCAACTGGTTCGGCAGCACCGAGAAACGCGTGTCGGGCGCGGCGAGCATCCGCATCACGTCGTCGTGCGACACGCCGACGCCCGACGACGCCGCGTAGAGCGCGGCCGCCGCGCGCGGGTCCTGCGCGATCAGGCGGTTCGCTTCGTCGAGCGCGCCGAGAAACGCGACGGCCAGCGCAGGCTGCGCATCGACGAGCCGCTTCGGCGCGAACACGACGTCGAGCGTCAGCGGGCCGAGCACGTCGACCGAACTCACGACGCGATGAATGCCCGGCTGCCGCAATTCGAGCGTCGAGAACGGCGGCGACGTGAAATGCGCGGTCACACCGTTCTCGCGGCGGATCAGCGCCTGCATCGCCTGCGGATGCGGCAGGTTCACGGTGATCGAATCGAGCTGCGCGAAATGCCTGGCGCCGAGCTGCCGGCTCGCGACCATCTGCAGCACGACCGCCGACAGCGACGTGCGGATGCCCGGCACCGCGATCCGGTCGGACGGCGTGAAGTCGCGCAGCGACACGAGGCCCGGCCGGTTCGCGTTCAGCGACAGCGACGTGGTCGACAGCCCGCTGATGCCGATCACCTCGACGTTCGGAATGCCGCGCGCCCGCGCCCACAGTTCGATGAACCCCGGCGCGCCGGCGCCCGCGAAATCGAGCGTACCGGCCATCATCGCGTCGTTGACGGAATTGCCGCCGTCGAGCAGCACCCATTCGACCGCGACGTCGCGCACGCCGTGGCGCGCCGCATGCCGCTCGAACAGCCGCTGCTTCTCCATCACGAGCAACGGCAGGTACAGCACGCCATAGCCTTTCGAGATCCGCACCGTGCGCGGCTTCGCGCGCACCCGCGCCGGCGCGGCGAGCACACCGAGCCCGGCGGCGATCAGCGCGCGGCGGCGCGGCGACATCGTCATGCGCACACCGCCGTGCGGCGGGCGGCCAGCGGCCACGCGCAGGCCGGCGTGGCGCCGCGGCGCGCGTTCGTCGTGCCCGTGACATGCTGCATGTTGCCGTCTCCTTGAGTATTTCTGGTATTAATGCCGTCCTTGCATCCTGCTTCCGGCTCGACACAGGTTATCGACCGAGTCTGAGAAAATGCTGACATCCCGGCCCCGGGAAAACCCCTAATCCACCTACCTGCAAACGGCATCATGCGCATTCTCGTCGTGGAGGACGATGCGGAAATCGGCGCGGCGATCCGCAGCCGCCTGGCCCGGCTCGGCCACGCCGTCGATCTCGAAACCGACGGCGCGACCGCGCACGGGCTGCTGCGCGTCGAGCGCTTCGATCTCGTCGTGCTCGATGCGAACCTGCCCGGCATGGATGGCTTCACCGTGCTGCGCAACCTGCGCGCGTCCGGCAGCACGACGCCCGTGCTGCTCGTCACCGCCCGCTCGGCGATCGACGACCGCGTGAGCGGCCTCGGCCTCGGCGCCGACGACTACCTCGTGAAGCCGTTCGACTATCGCGAACTCGACGCGCGCGTGCAGGCGCTCCTGCGCCGCAACAGCGGTCACGCGAACGACGTGCTGACGCTCGGCGGCCTCGTGATCGACCGCAGCAGCCGCCTCGCGGAACTCGACGGCCAGCCGCTGTCGCTGTCGCGCCAGGAATTCGCGCTGCTCGAAATCCTCGCGAGCCGCCCGCAACGCATCTTCTCGAAGGAAGAACTGCTGAACCAGTTGTTCAGCTTCGGCAACGAGCCGACCGCGAACGCGGTCGAGCAATACGTGACGCGCGTGCGCCGGAAGCTGCAGGGCAGCTCCGTCGAGATCCGTACCACGCGCGGGATGGGGTATCAGATTGCCGCGCATTGACTGGTTCCCGAAGACGCTGTTCGGGCGCACGCTGCTGTTCATCGCGCTCGTCGTCGCGACCGGCGCGCTCGCGCTCGCGGCGATCGCGCGCTACTACGCGGGCGTCGCGGCCGAACGCGCATACGACCAGTTGCTGGCGGGCGCGTCGATCCAGGTCGCCGAAAACCTCTACGTACAAGGCGGCGTGCTCGCGCTGAATCCGCCGGTCGCCGCGCTGTCGACACTGTCGCGCTACGACCTCGTCTACTACAAGGTCGTCGATTCGCGCGGCGTGGTCGTGGCCGGCTACAACGATCTCGCGAGCGCCGCGACGCTCGCCGCCGCGAAGCAGGGCCCCGCGTTCGCGAATGCCGTCTACCAGGGGCACCCGATCCGTACCGCGACGATCGCCCGCTACATGCCCGAGGAAAGCACGCCGGGCTGGGCGCTCGTGACGGTTGCGCAGACAACCAATGCGCGTCAGCAGCTGACGAACGACATGAGCATCAAGGTGTGGACGCTGATCCTGCTGATGAGCGTGCTCGCGATCGGCGCGAGCGGCCTCGCGATCCGGCGCGGCCTGCGCCCGCTCGCGCGGATCGGCACGATCATCGCCGCGCGCGACCCGGCCGACCTGCGGCCCGTGGCCGTCGATACGCCGAGCGAGATCGACGCGATCATCGGGTCGATCAACGGGCTGATGCGACGGCTCGCGGAGCGGATCAACGCGATGCAGCGCTTCATCGCCGACGCCGCCCACCAGATGCGCACGCCGCTCGCGCGGCTCGACGCGCAGATCGAGCTGCTCGACGGCGAGGCCGACCCCGCGCGCCGTGCGGCGCGGCTCGATGCGCTGCGCGCGACCTGTGCGGACGTCGGCCGGCTCACCGGCCAGCTGCTCAATCATGCGATGGTGATTCATCGCACCGAGGCCGTGCCGCTGCAACCCGTCGAACTCGTCGCGCTCGCGAAAGAGGTGCTGGGCCGCACGATTCCGCTCGCCGGCGAGCGCGACGTGGCCGTTGCGTTCGCGAGCGACGCGCCGCAGGCATGGATCGACGGCGATGCGATCAGTCTTCAGGAAGCGCTGTCGAACGTGCTGCACAACGCGTTGCTGCACGGCCATGCAGACGACATCGTCGTGTCGGTCGCAACCCAAGGCAACGCGGATCGGGCGGTGACGCTGACCGTCACCGACAACGGGCGCGGGATGCCGCGCGAGCACTGGGACGCGGCCTTGCAACCGTTCGTGCGGATAGCGCCGGACGGCAGCGAGCGCCGCACGGGGTCGGGACTCGGTC
Source organism: Burkholderia sp. NRF60-BP8 (assembly GCF_001522585.2). Taxonomy (NCBI): domain Bacteria; kingdom Pseudomonadati; phylum Pseudomonadota; class Betaproteobacteria; order Burkholderiales; family Burkholderiaceae; genus Burkholderia; species Burkholderia sp. NRF60-BP8. Next base: position 551,444 of record NZ_CP013372.1, on the reverse strand, counting down.
TCGCGATCGTGCAGGAAGTGATGAAGGCGCACGGCGGGCGCGTCGGGTTCGCGTTTCCGGAGGCAGGCGGGTTCGCGGTGGTGCTGACGTTTCCGCGTGCGGCGGCGACGCACGCGAATCACGCGTAAAGTGAAGGCCCCCTACACCGCCACCGCCTCCCCACCGAGATACGCATCGCGCACGCGCTCGTCGTCGAGCAACGCCTTCGCCGGCCCTTCCAGCACGACGCGGCCCGTCTGCAGCACGTATCCGTAGTGCGCGATCTCCAGCGCGAGGCTCGCGTTCTGCTCGACCATGAACACCGTCACGCCCTGCCGGTTGATCGAATCGATCAGTTCGAGCACCTTGTCGACGTAGAGCGGCGACAATCCCATCGTCGGCTCGTCCATGCAGATCAGTTTCGGCCGCGCCATCAATGCGCGCGCCATCGCGAGCATCTGCTGCTCGCCACCCGACAGCGTGCCCGCGCGCTGCGCGAGCCGCTCGCGTACGCGCGGAAACAGATCGAGCACGCGTTCGTAGTCGTCGGTCACCGCCGCGCGATCGCCGCGCGTGTAAGCGCCCATCAGCAGGTTCTCGCGCACGCTCATGTCGCCGAACAGCCGCCGCGCCTCCGGCACGGCCGCGATCCCGCGCCGCACGCGCTGCGGCGTCGCGAGCGCCGTCACGTCGTCGCCGTCGAAACGCACGACGCCGCGCTTCGGCCGCATCAACCCGAGAATCAGCTTCATCGTCGTCGACTTGCCGCTCGCGTTGCCGCCGAGCAGGCTGACGATCTGCCCGCGGCCGACTTCGACGTTCACGTCGAAATGCACCTGCACGGGCCCATAGAACGTGTCGAGGTGTTCGAGTTTCAGCAGCGCGTCCGTCATGGTCGTATCGGGTCTCGAAGAAAGTACGCTCATGCAGCCGCCTGCGCGGCACGACCGGCCGACGGGCCGCCCGCATGACGGCGGCCGAGATAGGCCTCGATCACGCGCGGATCGTGCCGCACGTCGCGCGGCGCGCCTTCGGCGATCTTCACGCCGTTGTCGAGCACCATCACGCGGTCGGACACGCGCATCACGAGTTCGAGCTTGTGCTCGATCAGCAGGATCGTCAGGCCGCGCGCCTTCAGCGACTGGATCAGTTGCAGCATCTCGGCGGTCTCCGTCTCGTTCATCCCGGCCGTCGGCTCGTCGAGCAGCAGCAGGCGCGGATGCAGCGCGAGCGCGCGGCCGATCTCCACGCGCCGCCGGTTCGCATACGACAGGCTGTGTGCCGGATGATCGATGCGCGGCGTGAGCCGTTCGCCGAACCCGGCGACGATCGCGCGCGCCTCTTCGCGCAGTTCGGCCTCCTCGCGCCGCACCGAAGCCGGCCGCACGAGCGCGCGCAGCACTTCGGCGGCCGCGCCGAGCGCGGGCCAGCCGGGCCGCGCCGCACGCAGCCGCGCATGCGCGCCGATCAGCACGTTGTCCAGCACGCTCAGGTTGCCGAACACGCGGCCATGCTGGAACGTGCGCGCGATACCGAGCGCCGCGAGTCGTTCGGGCGCGGTGCCGGTGATGTCCCGACCGTCGAACGTCACGCGGCCGGCGTCGGGCCGGTCGGCGCCCGCGATCAGGTTGAACAGCGTCGACTTGCCCGCGCCGTTCGGGCCGATCACGCTCAGCAGTTCGCCGTCCGCGAGCGTCAGGCTCGCGCCGTCGAGCGCGGTCACGCCGTCGAAGCGGCGTGTCAGGCCCTGCACGTCGAGCAGGGGCCGAGTGGTCGTCATCGCATTCCTCCTCACACCGTGCCGAGCAGGCCCTGCGGCCGGAACCGGACGAGCAGCAGCAGCACGAGGCCGTAGATCAGCATCCGGTAGTCGGCCGCCCAACGGAACAGCTCGGGCAGCCCGATCAGCGCGATCGCGCCGACGATGCCGCCGAGCACGTTGCCGAGCCCGCCGAGGATCACCATCGTCAACGCGAGGATCGACACCTGCGAATCGAAGGTCTGGTGATTGATGTAGCTGTACAGGTGCGCGGCGATCCCGCCACTCACGCCCGCCGCGACGCCGCCGACCGCGAACGCGATCGCCTTGTAGCGGTTCGGCGCGATGCCGTGCGCACGCGCGGCGACGTCGTCCTCGCGCACCGCGCGCAGCGTGCGGCCCAGATGCGAACGCAGCAGCCGCACCTGCACGAGCGCGAACACGACGAGCACCGCGAGCGTGAACCAGTACGCGGCGCGCGCGGTCGTCGCCCACGGCAGCGGCGCGATGCCGGTGATGCCGAGCGGGCCGCGCGTCAGGCCGTCCCAGTTCAGGATCACGAGGCTCACCACTTCGCCGATGCCGAGCGTCGCGATCGACACGTAATGCCCGCGCAGCCGGAATGCCGGATAGACGAGCAGCGTGCCGAGCACGGCCGTGACCGCGCCCGCGCACGGAATCGTCACGGCCGGCGACCAGCCGAGATCCGACGACAGCAGCGCCGACGCATACGCGCCGATCACGAGCAGCGCGGCGTGGCCGAGCGAGATCTGCCCGACCGTGCCCGCGACGAGCGTGAGGCTCAGCGCGAGCAACCCGTACAGCCACGCGTTGGTCAGCGTCTGCAGCACGTAAGGCGATGCGCCGAGCCACGGCAGCACGGCCGCTGCCGCGATCAGCACGACGAGCACCGGGCGCGGCACGCGCACGGCTTTCGCGGCGGCGAGGAAGGTGCCGGTCATCGGCTCCGGCGGCAGCGCGCGGTTCGCGCTGAACAAGCCGTTCGGCCGCCACACGAGGAACACGATCAGCAGCCCGAACGCGAACAGGTCGCGATAGCTGGTGCCGAACAGCGCGACGCCGTAGCTTTCGACGAGACCGAGCAGCAGGCTGCCGGCGATCGCGCCGGGCACGTTGCCGAGCCCGCCGATCAGCAGCGCGACGACGCCCTTCAGCGTCGCCTGGAAGCCCATCGCCGGATCGATGCTGTTGTAGTACATGCCGACCAGCAGCCCGCTCACGCCGCCGAGCGCGCACGCGATCGCGAACACGGTCTGGTTCACGCGGTCGACGTCGACACCCATCTGCAGCGCCGCGTCGCGATCCTGCGCGGTCGCGCGCACGGCCCAGCCGAGCCGCGTGAAGCGCAGGAAGCCGTACAGCAGCGCAGCCGCCGCGAGGCCGATGCCCGCGATCAGCAGGTCGAGCGAGCCGAGCGTCGCGCCGGCGATCCGCACGTGCCAGTCGGGCAGCGGCGTCGGCACCGCACGCGGATCCGCGCCGAACGCGAGTTGCGCGAGCTGGTCGAGGATGAAGCTGATACCGATCGTCGCGAGCAGCGGCGCGATGCGCGCGGCATGGCGCAGCGGCCGCAGCCCGATCCGCTCGATCGCGATGCCGAGCGCGCCGCAGCCGACGACCACCGCCGCGAGCGCAAGCGGCAGCGGCAGCCCGAAGCGCGTCAGGCAGAGCCAGCCGATGAATGCGCCGACCATGTACACCGAGCCGTGCGCGAAGTTGATCAGGTGCGACACGCCGAAGATCAGCGCGAGCCCGACCGCAAGCAGCGCGTAGATGTTGCCGACGATGAGGCCGTTGAGCGTGTAGTCGAGCCAGGAAGCCATCACGATGCGTCCGTCAGGTGCAGGCGGTTCATGTCGGGTTCAGCGCGCCGCGAGCTGCGGCTTCGCGCCGTCCCACAGCGCCCACTGCCCCTGCTTCACGACCAGATACACGGTGCGCGCGCCCGCGACGCGGCGTGTCTGCGGATCGAAGCGCACCTTGCCGAAGATCACGCTCGGCACGTCGGCGACCTTCGCGAAACCGTCGTGCGCGGCCTGGCGCGTCGTGCCGTAGCGGCGCAGCACTTCCGCCGACAGGATCAGCGCGTCGTAGGCACGCGCCACGAACGAATCGGGATCCGCGTGGAATTTCGCACGATAGCGCTGCACGAACGCCTGCACCTCGGGGCGCGGTTCGGCCGGAAAGAAGTTCGATTCCGTATAGACGCCTTCGACGGCCGTGCCGCCCAGTTCGAGGAACTTCGGCGAATACACGGAGCCCACCGCCGCGATCGGCAGCGCGACGCCCGACGTGCGCGCCTGGCGCACGATCTGCGCGCCGTCCGCGTAGTACGAGATCAGCACGATCGAATCGGGCTGCGACGCGCCGATCCGCACGAGCGTCGAGCGGAAATCCTTCTCCGCCGGCTGGTAGCCTTCGGCCGCCACGACCTGCGCGCCGAGCCCGGTCACGGCCTTCGCGAAGATGTCCTTGCTGGTGCGGCCCCAGTCGGTATTCAGGTACAGCACCGCGATCCGCTTGAAGCCGAGCGCCTTCACCGCGTAGCGCGCGAGCAGCGGCTGTTCCTCGGCCTGGCTCAGCGCGGTGCTCCACAGATAATCGCCGCCCTTCGTGAAATCCGGATGCGAATTCGTGAAGCCGAACTGCACCAGCTGGCCACGCTGATAGATCGGCGACGCAGCCATCGACGTCGCGCTCGAGAAATCGCCGAGCTCGATCGCGATGCGCGGATCGGCGACGAACTTCTGCGCGATCGCCACCGCCTGGCGCGGGTCGCTGCGGCTGTCCTGGAAGTCGATCGCGAGCGGCCGGCCGTGAATGCCGCCGCTGCCGTTGATCTCGTCGAGCGCGAGATCGAAACCGCGCTTCCACTGCTCGCCGTATTGCGCGTCCTGGCCCGTGAGCGGCCCGCTCACGCCGATCACCACCGGCTCGCCCGATACGCCGGCCGCGAGCGCGCCGCCCGTCGACAAGCCCCATGCGGCAGCGAGCGCCGCCATCGTGCCCAGCACGCGTCGCCATGCGCCGCGCGCGTCGTTCCCCGAAACGTTCATGCGTCCCCCAACGTCAGTCAGTCGAAAAGATTGAGGGCATGTAACCATCCGGTTCAGGACGATCCAACGAAGTTTTGCGCATATCGATATCGCACGCGGCGCGAAGCAGGCGACGCTCGTGAACGGTCGTCCATCCGTCGCACGTCGAGCGACGTGCGCACACCCATCGCATCGCGTTGATTCGATTGACGTTTCGTTCTCGTCACCCCGCGCAGCCGGCGCGCATGCGCACAAGGCGGGCCAACGCGACGGCCGCGCGCTTCGCAGTTTTCCCGCTGTCGATAGCAAAAATCATTATATGAATCGCGCATGCTCGCACTCCTACAATGCGCAAATTGCATCATCGGAACGCGTCATGGAGCTGCATCAACTCGAAGCCTTTTCCGCGGTCATGTCGGCCGGCAGCGTGACCGGCGCGGGCGAACTGCTCGGCCGCTCGCAACCGGCCGTCACGCGGCAGATCCAGGAACTCGAAGCCGATCTCGGCTACGCGCTGTTCGACCGGCATGGCCCGCGCGTCACGCCGACGCGACGCGCGTTCCTGCTGTACGAGGAAGTCGAACGCTCGCTGGTCGGCCTGCGCGCGATCGAGGCGCGGGCGCGCGCGCTCGGCGACGAAAGCGCCGAACCCGTGCGCATCGCGGCCACGCCGTCGCTCGCGGCCACGCTCGTACCGGCCGCGCTCGCCGCGCTGCCCGACGGTGCGCATGCGCCGCACTATCAATTGCGCAGCGAATCGGCCGAGCATGTCGTGCACGAGGTGCTGGCCGGCACGGCCGATGTCGGCGTGCTCACGCTGCCGATGGCGCATGCCGGGCTCGACGTGCAGTGGATCGCGCAGACCCCGTGCGTCGCCGTGCTGCCCGCCGGCGACCCGCTCGCGGCAAAGCCGCGCATCGCGCTGCGCGACCTCGCGCGGCGCCGCATCGTGACGGTCGCGAACCGGCACCGGTTGCGCCAGCGGATCGACGCGGCGTTCGCCGCCGCGCGCGTGGAGGCGCGCGTATTCATCGAAACCAACGCGTCGCTGAATGCGGTCATGGCCGCGCGCGCGGGCATCGGGATCGGCATCGTCGATCCGGCCACGGGCGTCGCGCTGCCGGTGGACGGCGTCGTCGCGCGCCCGCTCGACGTCGACATCCCGTTCGCATTCGGCGTCGCAACACCGGCCGGCAAGGCCCGCACGGCGGCCGTCGATGCGCTGCTCGACGCGCTGTATCGCACGACGCGCGCGCTGCTCGACGACGTGATCTTTCACGACGCCGCCGCGCACGACGCGCTGCTGCGCGGCGACCGGCTGCGCACCGATCGCGCGACGCGCCCGCCTCGCGCGGCACGGACTCGCCGCGCGCGCCCGGAGGCCGCATGACAACCCCGCTCGACGCACTCGAAGCGCGGCTCGCGCAGGACCTGCGCTGGCTCGACCTGCCCGCGCCGTCGTGGGTGCCGCCGCGCGAAGCGGACGGCGCGCGCGTGCTCGACGTCGCGATCGTCGGCGGCGGCATGGCCGGGCTCGCGGCCTCCGCCGAGCTGCGCCTGCTCGGCATCGACAACCAGTGCGTGATCGACCGCGCGCCGGCCGGCTACGAAGGCCCGTGGGTCACGTTCGCGCGAATGGAGACGCTTCGCTCTCCGAAGCAGCTTGCGGGCCCCGCGCTCGGCCTGCCCGCGCTGACGTTCCGCGCATGGTTCGAAGCGCAATACGGCCGCGACGCATGGGACGTGCTCTACAAGATCCCGCGCCCGCAATGGATGGACTACCTGCGCTGGTATCGGCGCGTGCTCGACCTGCAGGTGCGCAACGACACGACGCTCGTCGCGCTGCGCCCGCGCGACGACGGGTTGCTCGCGCTCGACGTGCGCGGCAACGGCGAAGCACAGACGCTGCTCGCGCGGCACGTCGTGCTCGCGACCGGCCGCGACGGGCTCGGCGGTCCGTACGTGCCGCCCGTCGCGCAACGCGCGCCGCGCACGCGCTGGGCCCATTCGTCCGAGCCGATCGACTTCGCCGCGCTCGCGGGCAAGCGCGTCGGCGTGGTCGGCGCAGGCGCGTCCGCGTTCGACAACGCGGGTACCGCACTCGAAGCCGGCGCCGCCCGCGTCGACCTGTTCTTCCGCCGCGCGGACATTCCGCGCATCAACAAGCTGACGGGCATCGGCAGCCCGGGGCTCGTGCACGGCTACGCGGATCTCGACGACGCGACGAAGTGGCGCTTCATGCACTACGCGCTGACGTCGCAAACGCCCCCGCCGCGCGACAGCGTGCTGCGCGTGTCGCGCCACGGCCATGCGCATTTCCATGCGGGCAGCCCGATCGACACGCTCGCCGACCGTGCGGACGGGCTGGAAGTGACGACACCGCGCGGCCGCTGCACGGTCGACTTCCTGATCTTCGCGACGGGGTTTCATTCGGACTGGACCACGCGCGAGGAATTCGCGTCGTTCGGCGCACACGTGCGGCGCTGGAAGGATCGCTATCGGCCGGACCCGGCGCTGTGGCTCGACGAGCTGGCCGAGTCGCCCGATCTGGGCCCCGCGTTCGCGTTCCAGGAGCGCGAGCGCGGCGCCTGCCCGGCCGTCACGCGAATCCATTGCTTCAACCATGCGGCGAGCCTGAGCCACGGCAAGCTGTCGGGCGATATCCCGGCCATCAGCGCGGGCGCGCAGCGGCTGGCACGCGGCATCGCGAGCCGGTTGTTCGATGCCGATCGCGAGCGCCACTACGACGCACTCGTCGCCTACGCGAACGCGGAGTTGCAGGGCGACGAATGGCGCGACGCCGATGCCCTCGATCACTTTGACGACGAAGGAAAACCGAAACGATGACTGACTCCATCACGCCGGCCGTCGTGCCGGATACGATCGACGCGGCAGCCGGCCTGCGCGAAGGCGACGCCGTCGCCACGCTGCGCCGCGCCCGCGACAAGGTGCGGTTGCCGACGCAACTGAGCGAAGCCGCGCTGTTCGATCCCGCGTTGCCCGATCTTTCGCCGATCGAACGGCTGCATGCGGCGCGGTATGTCGCGCGGCAGTCGAATGCGCACGCGCTGGCCGACATCTATCGCGCCCGGCTGCTCGACGCAGGCGGTACGCTCGACGACATCGAACAGGCGGATGCCGATGCGTTCGACGCGCTACCTCGACGCCTCGGCGCAATCCTCTTGCACGCGAAACGCCTGACGCACGCGCCGGCCGACGCGCGCGCATCCGACCTCGACGCGTTGAAGTCGGCCGGACTCACGACGCCCGCGATCGTCGCGCTGTCGCAGCTCGTCGCGTTCGTCGCGTATCAGTTGCGCGTCGCCGCTGCCGCGCGGGCGCTTCAGGCACGTGCCGCGAAGGAGGCCGCATGACGACTGCCGCCCACGGCTTCACGTCCGATACGCTCGGCTGGCGCGCCTGGCTCGACACGGTGTCGCTCGACGCGGCGACGCCCGATCAGCTCGCGGTGCTCGAAGCGAGCCATCCGCAAGCGAAAACGTCCGACTATTACCTGCTGCTCGTCCATCTTCCCGAGATCCTGCGGCAGCGCTCGGCCGTGTTCAACGCGATCATGTACGGCCCCGGCGGGTTGTCGCGCGCGGAGCGCGAACTGGCGAGCACGGCCGTATCGCGCGTGAACGGCTGTGTGTACTGCGCGTCGGTGCATGCACAGCGCTTCGCGCAGCTCGCGAAACGCACCGATGCGATCGAACAGGTGTTCGACGATCCGGCGACGGCCGGCACGACGGCGCGCGAACGCGCGATCGTCCGCTATGCGATCGCGTTGACCGAGCGGCCCGACGCGATCGACGAGCACGACATCGCGGCACTCGAAGCCGAAGGGTTGACGCACGAGGAGATTCTCGACCTGTCGCACGCCATCGCGATCTTCGCGTGGGCGAACCGGTTGATGCTGACGCTCGGCGAGCCGGTGTTCCCGGCACCGGCGGCCAATGGCTGAGCGCACGGAAGGACGTGGCGCGGGCCGGGGCCGCGTCACGCCTTGTGCGTCGACAACAAAATACTCGTCTCGGTATTCGCGATCCCATCGATCAACCGGATCGCGCCGAGCACGCGATCGAAGTGCTCGAGCGAATCGGCATGCAACTCGGCGACGAGATCCCAGCGCCCGTTCGTGCTGTGGATCGACGCGACGTTCGGATGCCCGCGCAGCACCTTCACCACTTCCGCGCCGCGATTGCCCTGCACCGCGATCGACATCAGCGCGCGGATCCGGTGCCGTTCGGCCGCCGGCTTGAGCCGCACCGTATAGCCGACGATCACGCCGTTCTTCTCGAGCCGCGTGAGCCGGTTCTGCACGGTCGCGCGCGCCACGCGCAATGCCTTCGCCAACGCGACGACGGGCAGTCGCGCGTTGTCGCGCAGCAGCGCGATGAGCTGACGGTCGACGTCGTCGAGCGTGATCATGAACGGCCTTCCTGTTGAGCGTGAACCGGCCGCCAGCGTGCCGAAGGCGGCCTGTTGCGGCCCGCGCAAACTGGTCAAACTGCCGGAATGGGTTGGCAATGTGCAAAGTCTACCGAGGAATCTGCCACTTTTGCCGTCTTTTTGTTGGCTCGACTCGCGGAAATAATGACTCCATCGACCGGCCGACGCGCCGCGCCGCCGCTTTTTTCGGCAAGCCCGGATTCGCGCCGACGCCCTGCCCGGCCGACCCGAACGCCCGGACACCCGTACCGGCACCGAATATGGAGACAGACCGATGACTCGCTTCCTCGACGTTCCCGCCACCGCCCGCCTGGTCGCCCGAACCGGCGTCACGACGTTCTTGCGCGAACTCGTCGACACGCTGCGCGCCGATTACCTGCACTGGGCCGATTTCGACAAGTCGCCGCGCGTCGCGTGCCACTCGCGCGACGGCGTGATCGAACTGATGCCCGTCGCGAACGCGTCGTTGTTCGCGTTCAAGTACGTGAACGGCCACCCCGTCAATGCGGCGCGCGGCATGCACACGGTGATGGCGTTCGGCGCGCTCGCCGAAGTCGATACCGGCTACCCGCTGCTGCTCGCCGAACTCACGCTCACCACCGCGCTGCGCACGGCCGCGACGTCGGTCCTCGCCGCGCAGGCGCTCGCCCGGCCCGATTCGCGCACGATGGCGCTGATCGGCAACGGCGCGCAAAGCGAATTCCAGGCGATCGCGTTCCACACGCTGCTCGGCATCGACGAAATCCGCGTGTTCGACGTCGATCCGCGCGCGACCGACAAGCTCGTGCAGAACCTCGCCGCGTATCCGAAGTTGCGCGTCGTGCGCGCTGCATCGACCGCCGACGCCGTGCGCGGCGCCGACATCGTGACGACCGTCACCGCCGACAAGGCGTACGCGACGATCGTCACGGCCGACATGATCGAGCCCGGCATGCATCTGAACGCCGTCGGCGGCGATTGCCCGGGCAAGACCGAGCTCGAGGCGGGCGTGCTGAACGCGGGCCGCGTATTCGTCGAATTCGAACCGCAATCGCGCATCGAGGGCGAGATCCAGCAGATGCCGGGCGACTTCCCCGTCGTCGAGTTGTGGCGCGTGCTGCAAGGCGAGACGGCCGGCCGCGAGCGCGCGAGCGAGGTCACGGTGTTCGACTCGGTCGGGTTCGCGCTCGAGGATTACTCGGCGCTGCGCTACCTGTATGCGCTCGCGCAGCAGCACAACGCGGGCGTCGAGATCGCGCTGATTCCGCCGGCCGTCGATCCGAAGAACCTGTTCGCGCTGATTGACGATCCGGCCGCGATCGCGCACGGTCACGCGGCGTTCGTGACCGAAGCCGTCGCCGCGTTCGCGCGCTGACCGTGCCGCGCGGGCGGCCTGTACGCCGCCCGTTTTCCGCCCTTCGCTCCCGCTCTTCATGAATCTCGTATCGATCCAGGCGCCGTCCGCCGTCGTGATGATCCGGCCGCACCGCTTCCTGCCGAACCCGCAGACCGCGGCCGACAATGCGTTCCAGCGCACGGCCGGCGGCGGCGCGGGCGACACGCCGGCGGTGTCGGCCGCCGCGCGCGACGAAGTCACGGCCGCCGCGCGCACGCTCGCCGATGCGGGTGTGCGCGTGCACGTGTTCGACGACCACGGCGAGCGCGACACGCCCGACTCCGTGTTCCCGAACAACTGGTTCTCGACGCACCCGGGCGGCCATGTCGCGCTGTATCCGATGCACTGCCCGAACCGCCGCCGCGAGCGGCGCGCGGACGTGATCGAGATGCTGAAGGCCGAGTATCGCGTGCAGGACGTGATCGACTACTCGGGCCTCGAATACGACGACGTGTTCCTGGAAGGCACCGGCGCGATGGTGCTCGACCACGTCGCGCGGATCGCGTACGCCGCGCGCTCGCGGCGTGCCGATCCGGTCGCGCTCGAACGCTTCTGCACGAATTTCAACTTCGAGCCGATCTGCTTCGACACGGCCGATGCGAACGGCAAGCCGATCTATCACACGAACGTGATGATGAGCATCGCCACCGAGTTCGCGATGGTCGGCCTCGACCTGATCGCCGACAGCCGCCGCCGCGGCGAGATCGCGCAACGCCTGACCGAAACGGGGCGCGCGGTGATCGCACTCGATCACGCGCAGATCGCGAATTTCGCGGGCAATACGCTGGAATTGTCGGGGAAGGATGGCCGCGTGCTCGCATTGTCGCGGCGCGCATACGATTGCCTCGCGCCGGCGCAGCGTGCGACGATCGAGCGCTCCGCGCGATTGCTGCCGCTCGACGTGCCGACGATCGAACTGGCCGGCGGGTCGGTGCGCTGCATGCTCGCGGCGATTCATCTGGCGCGGCGTTCGACGGCGCCGCGTGACGGCGTCGCAGTCGAACCGGCGGAAAAGCGGCACGATGCGGTGCCGCACGCCTGAACGAAGCGAGGCTCCGGCATCGCGCCGCGGTTGGCGGTTGGCGGTTGACGTGATGCTTCGGCCTCCGAACAAGATCGAAGCACCCTGTCGCGCTTTCAATCGGCCAGCAGCTTCAACCCTGCCGGCAACGTCTCGCCGAATACGCGCACCGTGTCGGCTTCGTCGAACGCGATTGCTTCACGAACCATGTCGATCCACGTCGCCGATGCATTCGCGGCCGCCAGGCGCTTGACGACGGCCTCACGCGTGTCGTCCGGCAGGTCGCGCGAGCGGTCGCCCGTCATCCGCGCGATCTGTGCCACCGCGAACGCCGCGGGCTCGACCTGCTTCCAGTCGAGCGCGAACAGCGCATCGAGCCAGCCGATGACGATTTCCGGCGGCACGACGCCGTGCGCGCTGCCGTAGAACGGCCGACGCGCGCCGATCCGCCCGAGCGCCCATGCGCACAACGCACGTTCGGCCGGCTTCTGCAATTGCGCGATCAGGCGCTCGGCGAGCTCGACCTTGCGCTCGACGGGCAGCCGTTCGAGCGACGCGGACAGCCGCGTCATGTCGGCCGGACCGACCTTGGCCGGATCGAACGGCAGCTTGCGCCGCTTGTCGTCGGACGGTTCGAGGAACGCGATCGCGTCGCGCACCTGCGTCTGCGCGGCGTCGTCGAGGCCGCCGGCCACGCGCCGCCACAGCGTCCACCACTCGGACCACACCTGGGCGTCGGTCACGTATTGAATGCCGTCGTCGAACAGCGGCCACAGCTGCTCGATGCGCCACGCATCGAGCGGATGGCCGAAACCCGGACGCAGGCAATACCCGGCAAGGTTCAGCCAGGCGCGCTCGTGATCGGCCGAGCGACGCCGCCGCCGCGCCCGCGCAAGCAAGGCGTCGAACAGTTCGCGTGCGAGCGCGACGTCCCAGTCTTCGCGCGCGCCGAGCACCTGTTCGAGTTGCGCGCGCAACCGGCGCGTGTCCTTCGGCGTCACGCCCGCGGCCTTGCTGCCGAACGAGCGCTCGATCAACGCGATCGCCTGGTCGAGACGCGGATGCCGCGTGGCCGCGGCATCGTCGCCGTGAACCGGCGCATCGCCGCGCAACTGGAATTCGAGCCGCCAGCGGCGCGTCGCGTCGTCGGTCGCGATGCAATGCATTTCGAGCGTGCCGACCTCGGTCAGCGACGCGGTGAGCTTCACCGGCGTCGTGCGCGCGTCGCTGCCCGCCTTCGCGTCGACGACCGTCGCGATCGGCGGTAGCCGCACGAAATCGCCGCCGTCGAGATCGACGAGATCGCCGGGTCGATATTGCGTGTCGGCCACCGTCGACACGAGGTGAAAACGCACCGGCTGCCCGAGCTGCAGCGCGAACGTGCGATCGTCGAGCCGGATCTCGCGGCCCTCTTCCGCACCGCGCGGCAGCAGGCAGACGCCGCGTGCGGCCGCATCGTCCGCGCCATCGTCGAGCACGAGGAAATAGCTGCGCGCGGAGCCGCCGCCGATGCGCGGCGCATGCCCGGCACGCGCGAGCCCGTAGGCCACCGCGCCGCGCGCGACGGCCACGTCGGGATGCGCGTTGTGCAGTACGTCGAGCGGCGCGCCGCGCCACGCGCCGAGCGTCTGCGCGAGACGGCCGGCGAGCGCGCCCGCGCGGAACACGCCGCCGTTGAGCAGCAGCGTGTCCGGCAGCGGGCCTTCCGCATGACGTGTCAGGAATGCGGCGACGTGGCGCGTGACGGCCGCGTCGCTCGCATACGGCAAGCCGAATTCGACGATCGCGGCACGCGCACGGCGCGGCAGTTCGCCGGCATCGACCTGCGGAAAGAACCCGTCGACGACGATCCGCTCGACTTCCTGCCGTGTCAGCTCGGCCGAGCGCGCGCCGCCGACGAGCTTGCTGCCCGCGCCGAGCAGCGTGACGGTGACGGACGCCGGCGCGTCGTCGCCGAGCAGCCGCTCCTTCGCCGCGCGGCAGCGCTCGACGAGTTGCGACAGGCTCGCGGCCGACAGCCGCGTACCGGGCTCGGTCAGCCGCGTCTCGATCAGGCGCGCGAGCGCGAGGTCCATGTTGTCGCCGCCGAGCATCAGATGGTTGCCGACGCCGACGCGCGTGAAGGTCGGCTCGCCGTCGTCGCCCGGCGCGACGTCGACGAGCGTGAGGTCGGTCGTGCCGCCGCCGACGTCGCAGATCAGCACGCGCCGCGCGGCGGCGAAGGTGTCGCGCAACGTGTCGCGCTGGCCGTACAGCCAGTCGTAGAACGCGGCCTGCGGCTCTTCCAGCAATCGCAGCGCCGGCAGCTTCGCGCGTCGCGCGGCCTCGACGGTCAACGCGCGCGCACCGTCGTCGAACGACGCGGGCACCGTCAGGATCACGTCCTGCTTCGCGAGCGGCGCATCGGGAAAGTGCGCGTCCCACGCGTCGCGCACATGCGCGAGATAGCTCGCGCTCGCATCGACCGGCGACACCTTGTCGACGCCGTCGGCCGCGCCCCACGGCAGGATCGCCGCGAGCCGGTCGACCGCCGCGTGCGACAGCCAGCTTTTCGCGCTCGACACGAGCCGGCCCGGCACCTGCGCGCCGAGCGTGCGCGCGTAACGGCCGATCACGGCCGGCGGCGCGTCGTCCGCACCGCCGTCACGACCGGCCGAGCCGCCGCTCGAATGGGTGCGCGCGCCGCGCGCGCCGGCCGCCTGCCACGGCAAGCGCAGCGCGTCCGGCGGCAACTCGCCCGCCGCCGGGTGATAGCGCACCGACGGCAACAGCGGCTGCGCGGCCACCGCGCCCGGCCCGACCAGTTGCTCGACGTCGAACACGCGGATCGCGTCGGAACCGGCCTCGACGTATGCGACGACGGTGTTGCTCGTACCGAGGTCGATGCCGACCGTATAACGCTTCATCGTGCTCAGGCGGCGCCGCGCACGTCGAACTCGACCTTCCAGCGCTCGTTCGTGCCGCTCGGGATCGCCTCGAGTTCGAGCGTGCCGGCTTCGGTCACGCGCGCATGCAGCTTCACCGGCACGACTTCGCCGACCGTACGCCCTTCGGCGGGCAGCGTCGCCTGGATTTCTTCGAGTTCCTGCAGCTCGTCCGGCGACCAGTAGTCGAGCAACGTGCCGACCTGATCCTGACGGCGCACCGACGAACCGAAGAAGCGGAACTGCACCGGTTCGCCGACGACGAGGCCGAACTCCTGCGGCGGCAGCGCCGCGTCCGAGCCTTCCTCCATCCCGAACGGCGCGACGCACAGCGCCTGCACCGGCGGTTCGAGCCCCGGCACCGCGGGCATCGCCGATTCGATCGCGACGTAGTACGCGCGCGCCGTGCCGCCCCGAATGCGCACGCCACGGCCGCGCTTCACGTAGCCGTAATACGCCGCGCCGCGCGCGACCGCGAGATCGAGATCGGCGCCTTCGAGCAGGCGCGCGGGCGGCGCGCCTTCGGCGGCGAGCCAGCCGTTGAGCGTGTCGAGCACGCGCTGCGTGAGCAGCGTCGACTTGAACACGCCGCCGTTGAACAGCACGGCGGTCGGATGCAAGAACGTCGCGCCGGGCGGCAGCGTGCGCTGGACGCCTTCGAGCGTGTCGAGCGCCGCGACCTGGCGGCCGAGGAACGCCGCGAGATGGCGCGTGATGCCGGCGTCCTGCGCATACGGCAGGCCGAGCTGCGTCAGGCCGACGCGCGCGCGGCTCACCGGCCGCGCGGCGGCGTCGACTTGCGGGAAGAAGCCTTCGAGGATCGTCTGCGTGAGTTCCGCGCGCGTCAGCTCGGTGCGGATCGAGCCGCCGATCAGCTTCGAGCCGCGGCTCGGCACGACGAGCGGCACCGCATCGGTGGTCGGGTCGGACAGCAGCGTTTCCTTGGCCGAGCGGCACGCGTAGGTCAGCGCGCGCAGTTGCCACGGATCGGCCTGCGTGCCCTGCTGCGCGAGCTTGCGCGCGACCACGTGCGCGAGCGCGAGGTCCATGTTGTCGCCGCCGAGCAGGATGTGCTCGCCGACGGCCACTCGATGCAGTTCGAGGTTGCCGTCGCGCTCGACCACCGCGATCAGCGACAGGTCGGTCGTGCCGCCGCCGACGTCGACGCACAGGATCAGGTCGCCGACCTGCACCTGCTTGCGCCAGCCGCCTTCGCTCTTCTGGATCCAGCTGTAGAGCGCCGCTTGCGGCTCTTCCAGCAGCGTCATCCGCGAGTAGCCGGCGGCCCGCGCGGCTTCCGCCGTCAGTTCGCGCGCGGCTGGATCGAACGATGCGGGGATCGTGACCGTCACGTCCTGCTCGGCGAATGGCGCGTCCGGATGCGCGTGGTCCCACGCCTCGCGCAGGTGCGTCAGGTAGCGGATCGAGCTTTCCAGCGGCGACACGCGTGCCACTTCCGGCGGTGCATCGCTCGGCAGGATCGCCGCGCGACGGTCGACGCCCGGGTGGCACAGCCAGCTCTTCGCGCTCGACACGAGGCGGATCGGCGTGCCGGCGCCGCGCGTGCGCGCCATTTCGCCGACCGCGAACGCACGCGAAGCCGTCCACGGCAGCGTCAGGTCGCCCTGCGTCAGCTCGCTTTCATGCGGAAGATAGAGGAACGACGGCAGCAGGTCGCGCGATTCCAGCGCGCCGGGCGCGGTGAGCTGCGCGATCGGCAGCACGTGCTGCACGATCTTTTCGCCGTCGCTCGTGCTGCTGTCGACGTACGACAGCGCGCAATGGGTCGTCCCGAGGTCGATGCCGATCGAATAGCGCGGATCGCTCACAGTTCCACCTCCGCCGGCGCGATCACCGAGGCGTCGTGGCTGCCCGTCAGCTTCGGCAGGCGCACGTCGGACACGCGCCAGCCGCGATGGCTGACGGTGCCGGTGAACGGCGCGGCGCCGACCACGTTACCCGTCACGCGCACGGCCGTCGCGTCGAAGCCGGCCGGCAGCGTCACGCGGCTGCCTTCGGCCTCGTCGCGCACCGGCACGATCGTGAAGTGTTCGCGCAGCGCGGCGCGGCAGCCGTCGTGCACGAGGCGCGCGGCGGCGCCGATGTCGGCGTCCGCGTAGCCGGCGATGTCTTCCTCGACGAAATCGATGAAGCGTGCATCGCGTTGCAGCAGGCCGAGCAGTTGCAGCGCGGCTTGCGGGCTCGCTTCGCGCAGCTCGGGGGCCGGCGCCTTCACGGGCGCCGCGGCCGGTGCCGGCGCAGCAGCGGGTGCCGGCGCTGCCGGGGCCGGGGCAACCGGCGCCGCCGTCGGGACGCCGTCGCGCACGCGCAGCACTTCGGCCGCGAACTCGCGGTTGCCGAGCACGGAGAAGAACGTGCCGACGGCCAGCGACAGCCGGCCGAAGAAGGACAGGTTGGATTCGGGCATGGGGTCTGGACTCCTGTGGGCTCGCAGCACGGCGAGCGATCTTGCCTGGGCGCCCGGCGGCAACGTGCGGAATGCGCACTGCCGCCGCCCGGCGCGTGATTCGAACGCGCCCTCGCGGGTGCGGAAAACCCGTATTTTGCCCTGTGGCGGGCGAACCGGGCAGAAGTCGGGGGACAGAACACCGCGGCGCAGCGGTTTCGGCCGCGCCGAATCGCCAGTCGGGTGCGCCCCGAGCGCGATGCTGCGACGCGTCAGCGCGGCTTGCGCCGCCGGGCCGCCTTCGCTTCGAAATCGCGCGACAGCATGCCGAGCGTGACTTCGCCGAAGCGCGCGAGCAGCGAGGCTTCGGCCTCCTTCAGCGTCACCGTCAGATGCGCGTTGACGGCCTGCTCGACCAGGCACTCGGGCGCATCCTCGGACACCAGGTCGGAAAACAGCGGCGGCTCGCCCACCGCGCGATAGACGTCGAGCAGCGTGATGTCGTCGAGCGCGACGCTCAGCGCCCAGCCGCCGCCGTGCCCCTTCTCCGACTGCACGTACCCGCAATCGCGCAACCCGCCGAGCAGGCGCCGCACGACGACCGGGTTCGTGCACAGCATCGTCGCGATCGTCTCCGACGTCAGCGGGCCGTCGGCCTGGTCCATGTGGATCAGCGCATGCAGCATGCGCGACAAACGGCTGTCGGTTCTCACGGGCGGGACTCCTCTTTCTCGAAACTTCTGAAGTTGCATGAATGATACCATCGCCCTATCATGCAACTTCACGTGTTTCATGAGTTGTCCGCCAGCAGAGCACGTGGTCATTCACGCAAGTTCAGAAAGGAGTCGATGCATGCATTCCCATCATGAAGTGAT
This sequence comes from Burkholderia sp. NRF60-BP8, assembly GCF_001522585.2. Taxonomy (NCBI): domain Bacteria; kingdom Pseudomonadati; phylum Pseudomonadota; class Betaproteobacteria; order Burkholderiales; family Burkholderiaceae; genus Burkholderia; species Burkholderia sp. NRF60-BP8. Next base: position 533,596 of record NZ_CP013372.1, on the reverse strand, counting down.
CGTGATCGGCGGCAGCTTTGCCGGGTTGTCGGCCGCGATGCAACTGGCGCGGGCACGCCGCCGCGTGCTCGTGATCGACGCCGGCCGGCCGCGCAACCGCTTTGCGGAACACGCGCATGGCTTCTTCGGGCAGGACGGCAAGCCGCCCGCACAGATCGTCGCCGAAGCAAGCGCGCAGCTCGCCGCGTATCCGACCGTGCAGCGCGTCGACGGCGAGGTCCGCACCGCCGAACGCGGCGCGGACGGACGCTTCGACGTGACGCTGGCCGACGGCCGCCACGCGAGCGCCGACCGGCTGATTCTCGCGACCGGCATCCGCGACGAACTGCCGGCGCTGCCCGGGCTCGCCGAACGCTGGGGCATCAGCGTGCTGCACTGCCCGTACTGCCACGGGTACGAGGTCGGCGGCCAGCGGCTCGGCGTGCTCGCCACGCATCCGCTGTCGGTCCATCAGGCGATCCTGATTCCGGACTGGGGCCCGACGACATGGTTCACACAGGGCTTGGTCGAAGCGAACGAAGAAGAAGCCGCGTTGCTCGCTGCGCGCGGCGTGCGCATCGAGCGCTCGCCGGTCGTCGAGATCCTCGGCGATGCGCCGCATATCGACGCGCTGCGGCTCGCCGACGGTCAGGTCGTGCCGATCGACGCGCTGTTCATCGGCGCGCGCACGACCATGGCGAGCGAGCTTGCGCAGCAGCTCGGCTGCGCGTTCGACGAAGGGCCGCTCGGCCCCGCGATTCGCGTCGATACGTGGAAGCAGACGAGCGTCGCCGGCGTGTATGCGGCCGGCGACGCGTCGAGCCTGATGACCAATGCGACGTTCGCGTCGGCATCGGGCGTGGCGGCCGGCGTGGGCGCACACCGGTCGCTGATTTTCGGGCTGGACGCGTAGGCGGGTGCGGTAAGCGCGGCGTCACGATCGATTCGGAAAACTCAATGTATCGGACGAACGTGACAGACGCGTTCGGGTGGTCCTCGTCGGCGCCGCCCGGCGCCACGCCGATGGCTTCGCCGCGCGATGTGCGGTTTAATGCTTGCCATCATCCGCATCAAGAGCCATGAAATGCTCGACCTCGACGACCTTCGACTCGTCCGCGCGATCGGCACGTCGCGTTCGCTGGCCGCCGCCGCCCGCCTGCTCGATCTCACGCCGCCCGCGGTCACGATCCGCCTGCAGCGGATGGAGGCGCGCCTGTCCGCCAGGCTCGCCGTGCGGCAGCCGAAAGGCATCGCGCTCACCGACGAAGGGCAGCGGCTGTACCAGGAAGCCGTCGGCATTCTCGAGCGCGTGGAGGCGCTGCCGGTCGGCATCGCGGGCGACCACGGCGACGTGCAGGGCACGCTGCGCGTCGTCGCCCCGCTCGGCTTCGGCCGCAAGTACGTCGCCCGGATCGTGCGCGACCTGCACCGTGCGCATCCGAAACTCGACATCTCGCTCCACCTGTCGGAAAGCCCGTTGACCAGCGCGGCGGGGGCCGACGTGGTCGTCCATGTCGGCAGCCTCAAGTCGTCGTCGTGGATCGGCTATCCGCTCGCGCCCAACGAGCGCTTCCTGTGTGCGAGCCCCGCGTACGCGCGCCGCATCGAGGACCTGAACCATCCGTCCGACCTGGCACGATACGACTGCCTGTGCCTGCGCGAGAACGACGAAGACATCCCGCGCTGGCGCTTCTCGCCCGGCAGTGGCGTCAAGGGCGAATCGCGGCGCTCCGCCGTCATCCGCGTCACCGGCGCGCTGTCGTCCAACGACGGCACCGTCATCACCGAATGGGCGCTCGCCGGGCTCGGCATCGTCGAACGCTCCGAGTGGGACGTCGCGCCGCTGCTCGCGAACGGCAAGCTCGTCCGGCTGCTGCCCGGCTGGCACCTGCCGCCCGCGCCGGTGACGGCGCTGTTGCCGTCGCGTACCGGCCGTTCCGCGCGGCAGCGCGTGTTTCTCGATGCCGCGCGGCGATTTCTCGATCCGCCGCCGTGGCGCGGCAGGGCGTGAGCCGGGGCCGCGATCCGCGAGATTCGGCCCATTAAATCCGGCTTAATGACGGATTAGTCCTGCATTAAGCACGATGCGAGCCAACTGCCCTACAGTGAGCGCCTGGCAACCTCGCAATCGGACCCACCGTGGACCTTCACACGCTCAATACCCCTGCCGCATTGATCGATGTCGGCCGCATGCGTCGCAACATCGCGCGCATGCAGGCGCATCTCGACGCACTCGGCGTCCGGTTCCGGCCGCACGTCAAGACCACCAAATGCCGGCACGTCGTCGACGCGCAGCTCGCGGCGGGCGCGCAAGGCATCACGGTGTCGACGCTCAAGGAGGCCGAGCAGTTCTTCGCCGACGGCATCCGCGACATCGTCTATGCGGTCGGCATGGTGCCCGCCAGGCTCGGCCAGGCGCTCGCGCTGCGCCGGCAGGGCTGCGACCTGAAGATCGTCGCCGACAGCCTGCCGGCCGCGCACGCGATCGTCGCCTTCGGGCGCGAGCACGGCGAACGTTTCGACGTGTGGATCGAGGTCGACGTCGACGGCCACCGCTCGGGCATCCCGCCCGAAGCCGACCGGCTGATCGACGTCGGCCGCGCGCTGACCGACGGCGGCATGCTGCTCGGCGGCGTACTGGCCCACGCGGGCTCCAGCTACGAATACGACACGCCCGAGGCGCTGGTCGCGCTCGCCGAACAGGAGCGCAGCCGCACCGTGCGGGCCGCGGAGCGCCTGAGGGCCGCCGGGTTGCCGTGCCCGGTCGTGAGTATCGGATCGACGCCCACCGCGCTGGCGGCGCAACGGCTCGACGGCGTGACCGAAGTGCGCGCCGGCGTGTACGTGATGTTCGACCTCGTGATGCACAACATCGGCGTGTGCGCACTGTCCGACATCGCGCTGTCGGTGCTGACGACCGTCATCGGCCATCAGGAAGAGAAAGGCTGGGCGATCGTCGACGCGGGCTGGATGGCGATGAGCCGCGACCGCGGCACGCAGCGCCAGGCGCGCGATTTCGGCTACGGGCAGATCTGCACCGAAACCGGCGACGTGCTCGGCGACTACCTGATGAGCGCCGCCAACCAGGAACACGGGATCGTGTCGCGCACGGGCGCGCCGGATACGGGTATCGCGCAGCGGTTCCCGATCGGCACGCGCCTGCGCATCCTGCCGAATCACGCATGCGCCACCGGTGCGCAACATCCCGAATACCAGGCCATCGGCGACGACGGCGACGCGCAGACGTGGCCGCGCTTCTACGGCTGGTGAGCGAAGTCCGGCGTCCGTGCCGTGTCATCCGGCATTGACTGTTCGTCCAGTTCTGGACAAAATTTAAAAATTCTCGATTCGTCTCGTGCCGAACAGCCCCCGACCATGCCGACCGACGCCCGCCTCCTTCTCCTCGACCGCGATGCCGTCGAGCCCGCCCTGCAGGCCGGGCAAGTGATGGCGGCCGTCCGCGAAGCCTTCGTGCTGCACGGTCAACGGGCCGGACGCGTATTCCCGGTGGTACGCGAGAAGCTGCATACCGGCGGCGTGTTCGGCATCAAGTCGGGCGACGTCGCCGGTCAGGATCTGCTCGGCTTCAAGGCCGCCGGATTCTGGCCGGGCAATCGGGCACGCGGCGGCGAACCGCATCAGGCCACCGTCGCGCTGTTCGATCCGGCGACGGGCAGGCCGCTGTGCATCATGGACGGCAACGCGATCACCACCGCGCGGACCGGCGCCGCGGGCGGCCTCGGGCTGCAACTGCTCGCGCGCCGCGACAGCACGCGGATCTGCGTGTTCGGCACCGGCGTGCAGGCGCGCGTGCAGCTCGACTACGCGCTCAGGCTGCTGCCGCGGCGGTGCACGGTGCAGTACGTAAACGTCGGCGGCGAGCCGGACCCGGCGTTCGAATCGCACTTCGTCGAACGGTGCGAGATCGGCGTGGCGCGCGACCGGAACGAGGCGGTCGCCCATAGCGACGTGGTGATCACGGCCACGCCCGGCGGCGGCGCGTTGTTCGACGCGGATGCGGTTCAGCCGGGCACCCACCTGACCTGCGTGGGCGCCGATACCGCGGGCAAGCGCGAACTTCCCGCGGGCGTGCTGGAACGCGCGCGCATCGTCGTGGACGATCACGACCAGGCGCGCAGCATCGGCGAGTGCCAGTGGGCGCCCGATTTGCCGCGTACGGAAATCGGCGACATCCTCGCGGGTGCGACATCGGTCGACCGTGCCGCGCACGAGATCACCGTCTTCGACATGACAGGGCTCGCGCTTCAGGACCTGACCGTCGCGCGCTTCCTGTATCGGCATGCCCTCGACCACGGCACCGGAACCTCCGTTCCGTGGCCCTGGTAAAACGACTTCCCGCTTTCCGCCGCCATGCGTCTCGCCAAAGTTTCCGCCCTCTCGTTCGACCTCGACGACACCCTGTGGCCGTTCGGGCCGTCCGTCGTCCGGGCCGAGGCGACGCTTCGCGCATGGCTGATCGAGCACGCGCCCCATACCGCGAGCGTGCTGCCGACGCAACAGGCGCTCAGTGCGCTACGTGAGGAATACGAACGTTTATACCCGGAGCTCGCCGGCGACTATCGCGCGATGAGAATCGGATCGATCCGGCTCGCGCTGGAACGCGCGAACGAAGACGTCTCGCTGACCGACCGTGCTTACGACGTCTTCTACGCGGCGCGCAATCGCGTCGAATTCTACGAAGACGCGCTGCCGGCGCTGGCGTGGTTGAGCGCCCGCTTTCCGTTGATCGCGGTCACCAACGGCAACGCGGATCTGCGGCTGACCGGCGGCGGCGAATTCTTCCGCACGACGCTCAGCGCGCGTGCCTTCGGCTTCGCCAAGCCGGCACCCGAGATCTTCCATGCGGCGGCGGCCGCGCTCGACGTCCGGCCGGCCGAATTGCTGCACGTCGGCGACGATTTCCACCTCGATATCGTCGGCGCGTTGAATGCGGGGCTTCAGGCCGCATGGGTCGTGCGCGAGCCTCGGGCCGAAGGAGAACAGGCGCCGCGACATCCGGCGACGCCGCATCTCACGTTGCGCGATCTGGCGATGCTGTGCCGTGCGCTTGGCGGGCCCGACACGGTGTCGCGCTCGTAAGCGAACGCGGCGGGTCATGCCGATACGGCACATGACCCGCCCCCCGTTTCACGCCGCCTGCCTCGCCTCCGCGATCCGCTGCGGCGCCTTCGGCCGCGCATACAGCCGTTCGAGATACGCGCGCAATTGCGGGAACGGTTCGATCAGGTGGCATTCGTTCGCCCAGTCGATCAGGTAGGCCGTCACGCAATCGACCACCGTCAGCGCATCGCCGACGATGAACTCGCGCCCTTCGAGATGCTTGTCGAGAATGACGGCCATCGTGGCGAAATCCTCGCGCGCCAGTTCGATATCGGCCGGCGAGCGCTTCTCCGGCGGATAGAGGAACGTATGCCGCGTGATCCGCCACAGCGGCTGCTCGAGCTCCGTCACCGCGAACATGATCCACCGATAGGCCTGCGCCCGCAGCACCGGATCGACGGGCAGCAGCGCCTTCTCCGGGTATTTGTCCGCGAGATACAGCACGATCGCGGCCGATTCGGGAATCACGAGGTCGCCGTCCACCAGCACCGGCACCTTGCCGGCCGGATTGAGGCGCAGGAATTCGGGCCGCTTGTGTTCGCCCTCGAGCAGGTTGACCGACACGAATTCGAAATCCGCGTCCAGTTCCTTCAGCCCCCACAGCGCCCGTTGCGAGCGGGTGCCGGCAAATCCGTAAAGCTTCATCGCCAATCTCCATCCAGAACGTCGGAAAAAAGCCCGTATCCGGGCCACGCGCAGCGAACCGGGCGACACGCAGCGCCCGGCATCGCGCGTCGCTCACGCGCCGGGAATCGCCAGCACCGGCATCACGTCGACCGACACGCCCGGGAACAGCGTGAAATGCGGATGACCTTCGAACATCGCGGCGGCCGCGTCGTGCGACGCCGCCCGCACGACGGTAAAGCCGGTCAGCGCATTGACCGTGTCGCGGATGCCGCCCGCGTCGATGGTCTTGGTCTTGCCGAGCGGCCCGCCCAGCTCGACGATCGCGTCGCGATGGCGCTCGACCCACGCATGCCATGCGGCGATGCCGTCGCGCTCGCGCGTGCGCCGCTCTTCCTCGGGCAGCGCGAGCCATGCCTTCATCGCCGGGCTATCCTGGCTCCCGAGAAATACGGCGAGATACACCTGTTGTTGCGCACTCATGCCTTCTCCTCCGATGATGGACGCAGCGGGTTGCCGCGCCTCGACCTTGACAAGATAGGTTGATATCAATACAATTGCAACATGGCACGAAAAGAAAAGCTTCCCTTCGAAACGACGCTGATGGTGCGCGATTGCTGCCTGTGCCTGCACATGCAGCGCGCGGCACGCAATCTGGCGCGCATCTTCGACGATGTGCTGCGCCCGCTCGATCTCACCAACGGCCAGTTTTCGCTGCTGATGTCGTTGAACCGGCCGCAACCGGCCCCGATGAAATCGGTCGCGTCGCTGCTCGCGATGGACCGCACCACGCTCACCGCGGCGCTCAAGCCGCTCGAGCGGCGCGGCCTCGTCACGATCGCGCAGGATCCGGACGACCGGCGCAGCCGCCTGCTCGAACTGACCCCGGCCGGGCACGACCTGCTGGCCGAAGCGTTTCCGCTGTGGCAGCGCACGCATGCCGAGATCGAGCGGCCGTTCGCGCCCGGCGAAGTCGACCAGTTGCGCAGCCAGTTGCGCACGCTGTCGATCGATCCGGGTTCGCGCGGCTGAGCCGGCGCACGACGCGCGCCGCGGCGGTCGCGCGCACTTCCTGCCACGCGTTGTCAGCAGACATTGCCGGCCGCCGTCGCACCGCCCGATTCGGTGGCAATATCGCTCGGCACGACAACCGATCCGGTATCCACGAGGAGACGAGCATGGGCAACAACGAGAAAGGCGCGACTTTCCGGTCGCTTCACCGTGCGGGCCAACCGCTGACGCTGTTCAACGTGTGGGACGCCGGCAGTGCGCGCGCGGTGGCCGATGCCGGCGCCGTCGCGCTGGCCACCGGCAGCTGGTCCGTCGCGGCCGCCAACGGTTTCGTCGACGGCGAGCAGATGCCGCGCGCACTGATGATGGAGGTGCTGGAGCGAATCGTGCGCGCGACGGACCTGCCCGTCACCGTCGATCTCGAGAGCGGCTACGGCGAGCGGCCGGAGGAGGTCGGCGAGACGATCGCGCTGAGCATCCGGGCCGGCGCGATCGGCTGCAATCTCGAAGACAGCGTGCCGTCGACGGGCGAGCTGCGCGACGTCGACGCCGCGGCGGCCCGTCTCGCGGCAGCCCGGCAGGCAGCCGATCGCGCGGGCGCCGACTACTTCATCAACGCGCGCACCGACGTATTCTTCAACGCGGCCGCCGATACGCACGACGAACGATTGCTCGACGCGACGCTGGCGCGCGCCCGCGCGTATGCGGCGGCCGGCGCCGACGGCCTGTTCGTGCCGGGCCTGCGTTCGCCGGCGCTCATTCGCGCACTGACGGCCGCGTCGCCGCTGCCGGTAAACGTGATGCGCGTCGCGGAAACGCCGACGCTCGCCGAACTCGCGGAATACGGCGTGGCGCGCATCAGCCATGGGCCGTATCCGTATCTGCAGGCGATGAAGGCGCTGGCGGCGCTGGTCAGGCAGAGCGGCTGACGGATTCACGGAGCGGCGCGCGTTCGCTGCGCGTCGAACGATGACATCGCATGTCATTGGCGCGCGATACGCCCGCTTCTACGCTTCGGGTGTCGCGCCGCCATTCCGGCAGCGCCCGTCGTCAGGAGACATCATGTGCGCGTATCCGCTTCCGCGCGACTGAAACACGCCGCCGGCGCAGTCGCTGCGCCCTCGCGGTCATCCCGATCGGCTTCATCCGCGAAGGCGTCGTGCTGCGCGACTTCTCGCCGGTCACGACGGTTGGCACGCCGCAAAGCGCGGCCGCGCAGGAATTGCGCATGGAATGCATGTTTCCCGCCGACGATGCGACCGACGCGCGTCACCGGCAGTGGCTCGACGCGCACGCGCCGGCGCGCTGACGACGCTCAGGAGGCCTTGATGAAATCGATGAACGCGCGCAGCGCCGGCGGCACGAGACGCCGCCCCGGATAATACAAAAAGGGGCCCGAGAACGGCCGCCACCACGGTTCGAGCACGGGTTCGAGCGCGCCGCTGTCGAAATGCGGGCGCACCCAGTCTTCGAACAGATACAGGATGCCGGTACCGGCGATCGCCGCATCGACCAGCAGCTCCGTCGCGCCGCCGATCTGCACCAGCAGCGGGCCGACGGCCGGCTCGACCCGCACGACCTCGCCGTCGCGCTCGTACTCCCACGGCGGCATCGCGCCGCTGGCGAAGCGCCCGCGCAGACACCGATGGTCGAGCAGATCGCGCGGATGCCGCGGCCGGCCGTGCCGGGCGAGATAGCCGGGCGCCGCCGCAGTCGCGAAGCGCTGGATGCGCGGGCCGATCGGCACCGCGATCATGTCCTGTTCGAGCCGTTCGTCGTAGCGGATACCCGCGTCGCATCCGGCCGCCAGCACGTCGACGAAATTTTCGTCGGCGATCACTTCCAGCCGGATATCCGGATACGCGTCGAGAAAGCGCGGCACGATCGCCGGCAACACGAGCCGCGATGCGCTGACCGGCACGTTGAGCTTCAGCGTGCCGGCCGGCCGGTTCCGGAATTCGTCGATATCGTCGAGCGCGGCCGCCACTTCGGTCAGCGCGGGCCCGAGGCGCGCAAGCAGGCGCTCGCCGGCTTCGGTGGGCACGACGCTGCGCGTCGTGCGGTGCAGCAGCCGCACGCCGAGCCGCGCTTCCAGCCGGCGCACGGCCTCGCTCAGCCCCGACGCGCTGAGGCCCGTCATGCGTGCGGCGTCGCGGAATCCGCCGGCGCGTGCCACGGCCATGAACGCGTTCAGATCGCCCAGATCGGTTTGCATCGTTCGCCTTTTCGTACAACCCGTGCGAATTATGCCGGCTTATCGCGCAGACGACTCATCCCTATGCTGAACGCATTCATTCCATCGACAGGAGCCCGTCATGCCCGACATTCGCCCCACCGCCACCTTCAAGCTCGGCGATCGCCACGTCAAACGAATCGGCTACGGCGCGATGCAGCTTGCAGGCCCCGGCGTATTCGGCCCGCCGAAAGATCGCGATGCCGCATTGCGCGTGTTGCGCGAAGCCGTCGAATCCGGCGTGGACCATCTCGACACCAGCGACTTCTACGGCCCGCACGTCACGAACCAACTGATTCGCGACGCGTTGCATCCGTATCGCGACGATCTCGTGATCGTCACCAAGATCGGCGCGCGACGCGGCGACGATGCGTCGTGGCTGCCCGCGTTCGCGCCCGACGAACTCGAACGGGCCGTGCACGACAACCTGCGCAACCTCGGGCTCGACGTGCTCGACGTCGTCAACCTGCGCATCATGTTCGACACGCACGGGCCGGCAGAAGGATCGATCGAAGCGCCGCTGACCACGCTGGCCGAACTGCAGCGGCGCGGGCTCGTCCGGCACATCGGCCTGAGCAACGTCACGCCCGCGCAGGTCACGGAAGGCCGGCGGATCTGCGACATCGTCTGCGTGCAGAACCACTACAACATCGCGCATCGCGGCGACGATGCGCTGATCGACGCGCTTGCCCGCGACGGCATCGTCTACGTGCCGTACTTTCCGCTCGGCGGCTTCTCGCCGCTGCAGTCGTCGACGCTGTCCGGCGTCGCCGCCCGTACCGGCGCGACGCCGATGCAGGTCGCCCTTGCGTGGCTGCTGCGCCGCGCGCCGAATGTCCTGCTGATTCCCGGCACGTCGTCAGTCGCGCATCTGCACGAGAATCTCGCGGCAGCCGACGTCGATCTGCCGGCAGACGCGCTCGCGGAACTCGACCGCATCGCGGGCGTCGACGCCGCCTGACGCGGACGATCGCCCGGCAGCCCGTGCAACGCGGGCCGCCGGCCGCCGGATCGCCGGCCGGTCAGGACGCGACCACGCCAACCCGCTTCGGCACGCCGGTCACGATCGTCGCGACCGCCACCGCGAGCACGATGGCCGCGCCGACGAACACGCCCGCCGCGCCGTTCGCGTCGAACACGACGCCGCCGGCGGCCGCGCCCGTCGCGATCGCGAGCTGGACCGCCGCGACGATCAGCCCGCCCGCGCTCTCGGCCTCGTCGGGCACGGTGCGCGTCACCCACGTCGACCACGCGACCGGCACGCCGCCGAACGCCATCCCCCACAACGCGACGAGCACCGCGTCGATCATCGGCGCGCGGCCGAGCACGACGAGCGCGATGCCGAGCACGACCATCAGCGCGGGCATGCCGATCAGCATCGGCCGCAGCCGGTGTTCGAGCACGCGGCCCGCGAGCGACGTGCCGACGAAGTTCGCGATGCCGTAGCCGAGCAGGATCGCCGACAGCCCGTTCACGCCGACGCCCGCCACCTGTTCGAGGAACGGCCGCAGATACGTGAAGAACGCGAAATGCCCGGTGAACACGAGGATCGTCGCGAACATCCCGAGGCCGACGGTCGGCCGGCGCAGCACGTCGATCAGCGTGCGCAGCCGCGTGGTGCCGCTCGGCGGCATCGACGGCAGCGTGATCATCTGCGACACGAACGCGATGCCGCCCAGCACGGCCGCGATCAGGAACACGTTGCGCCAGCCGATCAGGTGACCGAAGTAGCTGCCCATCGGCGCCGACGCGATGGTCGCGACCGCCACGCCGCTGAAGATGATCGACAGCGCGCGCGGCACCATCGCCGTCGGCACGAGCCGCATCGCGGTGGCCGTCGCCATCGTCCAGAAGCCGCCGAGCGCGACGCCGAGCACGACGCGGCCGAACAGCAGCATGCCCAAGTTCGGCGCGAACGCCACGGCGAGGTTCGATGCGACGAGCAGCACCGAGAACACGAGCAGCACGCGACGCCGGTCGATCGTGCGCGTGAGCGCCGAGATCAGCAGGCTCGTGACCAGCGCGACCGTGGCAGTGGCCGTGACGGCCTGTCCGGCCACACCTTCGGTCACGCCGAGGCTCTCGGCCATCGGCGTCAGCAGGCTCGCCGGCAGGAATTCGGCCGTGACGAGCCCGAACACGCCGAGCGCCATCGCGAATACCGCGCGCCAGGCCGGTTCGCGGGGGGCCGCCGTCGAGGCGGCCGAGGAAATTCCGGGATTCATGCGGGGTTCCGTGTCGGTTAGGGAAAGTACTGATGAGGGCGTATCGTAAGAAACAGCGGCAGGACGGTCTATGACATACAATCCGTTCTTGTTGATCGAACGTCCGTATCTCGATATGTCCGAGCCCCTTTTGCCCCCGATTCCCGACGTGCACGACCTCGTCAGCGAGCTGCTGCTGGGGATGCGCCTGAGCGGCGTCCAGTACCGCCGCATCCAGGTCGCGCGGCCGTTCGGGATGAATTTCGGCCATGCGCCGGGCCGCGCGCAGTTCCATTTCGTCGTGCGTGGGCCCGTGCTGCTGCGCGACGCGTCGGGTGACACGATGCGGCTCGAGGCCGGCGACGCGATCCTGTTGCCGCACGGCGGCATGCACGCGCTGGTGTCCGATCCGGATGTGCCGTGCCGCGAGATCAACGGCTTCGAGATCGCGAAGATCTGCGATACGGTCGCGTCGGTGGCGTCGGCCGGCGTCTCGCCCGCGACCTGCGCGACGACGGAGCCCGGCGCCGGCGACGCGCTGATCTTCAGCGCGTGCATGGAGCTCGACCTCGGCGGCATGCAGCCGCTCGTCGGCACGATGCCGAAGTTCATGCACGTGGGCACGCTGCTCGCGCGCTACCCGGAGATCCGCCCGATGCTCGATGCGATGGAGCGCGAAGCGTGCACTGCGCGCGCGGGCTTCGCGGGCATCCTCGCGCGGCTCGCGGACGTGGTCGCGGCGTTCATCGTGCGCGGCTGGGTCGAGTGCGGATGCGGCGACGCGACGGGCTGGGTGCAGGCGCTGCGCGAGCCGAAGCTCGGCCGCGCGATCGTCGCGCTGCATCGCGACCCGGGCCGCAACTGGAGCGTCGCGGAACTCGCGACCGAAGCGGGCGTGTCGCGGTCGGTGTTCGCCGAGCGCTTCCTCGCGGCCACCGGGATGACGCCCGTGCGTTACCTGACCGAGCTGCGGATGCGGCTCGCCGCGCAGTGGATCGCACGCGACCGCGAGGCGATCGAAGCCGTCGCGTACCGGCTCGGCTACGGTTCGCTCGCGGCGTTCAGCCGTGCGTTCAAGCGCGTGGTCGGCAAGCCGCCGGGCGCCGTGCGCGCGAGCGGCGACGTGCACGCCGGAGCGTAACGCGCGGCGCACGGCGCCGGCGCGGGCGGCGGCCCGCCGGGCGTCACTTCAGCGCGTCGAGCCGGTCGATCAGCGCTGTCGCGCACTGCACGGCGAGCGCCGCACACTGCTGCGCATCGACTGCCGCGCCGGCCGCGACCGTACCCTGCACGATCCGCCCCAGCAATTCCTTCGCGAGCTCGGCGATCTCGCGGTCCCGCTCCGTCATGATGTCCCTCCTGCGCGTCGGCGATTGCGTCGTCCGCCCGTTCGGAGCGAACGCCGTGCCCGCGCCGCTCAACGGCGCGTCGCCCGCACGACGATCTGCGCCTGCGTGTCGCGCTCGATGCGCTCGAGCGACGCGCGCAGCGCGGCGAACTCGTCCGGCGTGCACACCTGACGGCCGAAATCCGCCTTCATCCGCCGCGTGACCTGCACGACCCGCGCGACCGCATCGAACACGTAATGCGACGTGAAGTCGACGAAACGGTCGTGCACGGCCGTATCGGCCGGCAGGTCGGTCACGGCGACGCCCGCCGGCAACGCGATCTGGCCCGTCTCGTCGAACGTGCCGCCGAGGCAGCCCCACGGCTGCGTGCGCACGGGCTCGGCCAGCCAGGTCTCGACCTGCGTCGCGATGCCGCCCGTCAGGCTCGACAGCGCGGGCAACGCGGTCGTGCCGTCCGGCCATACGAAATGATCGAGCGTGCCGGTCACGGTCACGTCGAACGGCCCGTCGGTCGCGCGCCGGTCGCCGGTCGACAGTTGCACGCGGCCGCGCAGGCCGCTTTGCGCCAGGCGCTCGTTCGCGAGTTGCGCGATGCGGTCGCGCGACGCGCGGCGAAACAGGTTGCGTTCGAGTTCGGCCGTCCAGCCGTCGTCCTCGACATACGCCTGAAAACGCGCGGCGCCGGGCCGCGCGGCATCGATCGCGATGCGCGCGGTGCGGGCGCGCGGCTGCGTGGCCGGCGTGCGCGACAGCACGCCCGTATCGACCAGCAGCGCGGGGCGATCCATCACGATCGGCGGCAGGTAGCCGAACGCGATGCCGGCCGTCGTCGTATCCGCGTAGCGCCCGAGATCGGGCAGCCACGTGATCGCGTGATTGATCGCGCCGCCGCCGTAGCCCGGCACCGACGGCAGCGTGTACACGGCGCCGAGATTGATCAACACCGGTTCGCTGCGAATGCCGACCGCCGCCAGCAACGCGCCGAACAGCGCGACATGATCCTTGCAGTCGCCGTAGCGGTTGCGCAGGATGTCGGTCACGCGATGCGGCGCGGCGGCCGTTTCGCCGAGAAACAACCCGACGTAGCGCACGTTCGCCTGCACCCAGTCGTACAGCAGGCGCGCCTTGTCGCGCGGATCGGCGGCATCGGCCGTGAGCGCTCGCGCCAGTTGCACGACGGCCGGATCGTTCGCGCTCGGGTCGACCGCTGCGTCGCGGTAGCGCGCGGCGAACGCCGCGTAGTCGGGCAGCGTCGACACGACGAGCCGGTCGCCGTAGGTCGGGTAACCGACCGCGCCGCGCTCGATGCGATCGTACGTGCCGTGCCGGTAGTCGAATTCGTAACGCGTGCGGCCGTTCGCCGTGACCGGCGGCAGCGCGACGTAGCCGCGCGCATCCGCATACAGCGGCATGTCGGCCGGCACGTCGAAGATCAGCCGCTGGCGATCGACCGGCTCGCGCGACGGCTCGACGTAGTAGCCGAAGTAGCCGCGATTGACCGGCTTCGTGCGGGTCTTGCGGAACGCGACGCGCGTGCTCGAGCCGGCTTCGACGCCGGGGAACACGACGGTGCGCAGCAGCCCGTCCTGGAACGTCGGCGCGCCGGCCGAGCGCGGCTCCTGCACGTCGCGGATGCCGTCCGCGCCGACCGGATGCGCGACGCCGTCGCGGTCGATCGTCTCGGCCGCGAGCAGCTCGACCTTCTCGAGATTCTTGTCGAACCAGACGTAGCGCTGCGCGACCGCGTCGATGCCGTTCGCGTCGTTCGCGCGCAGCGTCGAGTCGTCGTGCTCGTCGAGCGAACCGTCGTGCTGGATCACGAATTCGTGGACGTCGCTGACGAGCGTGACGGGCGCCGTATCGCCCGCGTCGGGCGAATCGCCGGTGCCGCGCGTGTCGGCCGCGGCCGTACCCGCGCCGAGCGCCACCGCGCACGCGAACAGGCAGCCGGACCATCGGGAAGGAAACCGCACCACGTCGAAGCTCTCCGCGCGTTCGTTGCCGGGTGCCGGCGTCGCGCGCGCGGGCGGAAGTCGTACCGCATGACGCGCGGATGACAAGCCACCCGCGTACCCGCCGCGGCGCCGTCGTGCGGCCCAGTGTGGGTGACGTACCGGCGAGCGTCAAGCCGCGGCGCGCAAGGCCGGCGCCCGCCGTAGCGCTCCGATCGACACCACCCCGTCCGGCACAGCCGCCACAGCGCTCCGATCGACGTCACCCCGTCCGTCATCCCCGCCCCACCCGAACGCGATTCGCATCGGCGTCCCGGTCGTGCGTTTTTCCCCGCAATTCGACATTTGTGCGCGCGCAACAATGGCGATGCCTCGCGCCTGGCGCGGCGGTCTTTAAAACCACATCTCACGAGGACATACCATGCAACTCCAATCCCATCCGGCATGCCGCCCGTTTTACGAAGCCGGTGAACTCTCGCAACTGTCCGCCTTCTACGAAGAAGGCCGCAACGTCATGTGGATGATGCTGCGATCGGAGCCGCGGCCGTGCTTCAACCAACAACTCGTCACCGACATCATTCATCTCGCGCGCGTCGCCCGCGACTCGGGTCTCAAGTTCGACTTCTGGGTGACGGGCTCGCTCGTCCCCGAGCTGTTCAACGTCGGCGGCGACCTGAGCTTCTTCGTCGATGCGATCCGCAGCGGCCGGCGCGACCAGTTGATGGCCTACGCGCGCTCGTGCATCGACGGCGTGTACGAGATCTACACGGGCTTCGGCACCGGTGCGATCTCGATCGCGATGGTCGAGGGCAGCGCGCTCGGCGGCGGCTTCGAGGCCGCGCTCGCGCATCACTACGTGCTCGCGCAGAGGGGCGTGAAACTCGGCTTCCCGGAGATCGCGTTCAACCTGTTCCCGGGCATGGGCGGCTATTCGCTGGTCGCGCGCAAGGCGAACCGCGGCCTCGCGGAATCGTTGATCGCGACCGGCGAAGCGCATGCGGCCGAATGGTACGAAGATCGCGGCCTGATCGACGAGACGTTCGACGCCGGTGATGCGTACCTCGCGACGCGCACCTTCATCGACGTGACGAAGCCCAAGCTGAACGGCATCCGTGCGATGCTGCGCGCCCGCGAACGCGTGTTCCAGTTGTCGCGCTCGGAGCTGATGGACATCACGGAAGCATGGGTGCATGCGGCGTTCACGATCGAGCCGAAGGACCTCGCGTACATGGAACGCCTGGTGATGCTGCAGAACCGGCGCGTGTCGAAACTGCGCACGGTGTAATGCGACGGGCGCCACCGGCGGCCGGCGGCGCCCGTTTCCGGAACGACGCTCAGGCGATCAGCCTGAGCTTTCTCGTCTCCGCGAGCCACGCCTCGAACGCCTGCGCCGGCATCGGCCGCGCGTAGTAGTAGCCCTGCGCGTGATCGACGTCGAGCTGCTTGAGGAATTCGGCTTCCGCATGGGTTTCGACGCCTTCGGCGACCACCGCGAAATTCAGCGCCTTCGCGAGCGACACGACCGAGCGCACCAGCGCCTGCGAGCGCGGATTGCGGTCGATGGCCGAGATGAAGGTGCGGTCGAGCTTGATCACGTCGAGCGGCAGGCGCGACAACTGCGACAGCGACGAATAGCCGGTGCCGAAATCGTCGAGATGGATCTCCGCGCCCAGTTGGCGGAACTGCCGCATCAGCCCGATGGCCGCCTCCTCGTCCTCGATGAAGCAACTTTCGGTCAGCTCGATGTCGAGCAGGCCCGGCTTCAGCCCCGCGGCGTCGAGAATCGACGCGAACTGGTGGACGATGTTCATGTCCTGCAACTGCCGCGCGGACACGTTCACCGCGATCCGGACACCGAGCCCCTTCGCCTTCCATGCGGCGGCCTGCGCGGCCGCGGTGCGCATCACCCAGCGCCCGAGCGGCGCGATCAGCCCCGACTCTTCCGCGAAACGGATGAACTCGACCGGCGCGACGAGCCCGCGATCGGGCGACTGCCAGCGGATCAGCGCCTCGACGCCGTGCACGTCGCCCGTCGCGATATCGACGACCGGCTGGTAGTGGAGCACGAACTGCTCTTCCTCGAGCGCCTTGCGCAGGTTCGTGTCGAGCCACATGTACTTCGCGACCTTCTGGTTCATCTCCAGCGAGAACACGCGATACGTATGCTTGCCCGCTTCCTTCGCGACGTACATCGCGGTGTCGGCGCTGCGGATCAGCGTCTCGAGCGAATCGCCGTGCTGCGGATACATCGCGATGCCGATCGAGCAGCTCGTGTAGACCTCCATCAGCCCGAGATGGATCGGCGTGCGCAGCCGCTCGAGAATGATCTGCGCGGTCGCTTCGAGCAGCGGGCGCGTGCCGTGTTCGAACAGCACGAGGAATTCGTCGCCGCCGAGCCGCGCGAGCGTCGCGCCGGACGGCAGGCAGCCGCTGATGATCGCCGACACGTCCTGCAACAGGCGGTCGCCGGTGATGTGCCCGTAGTGATCGTTGACGCGCTTGAAGTTGTCGAGATCGAGAAACAGGATGCCGACCTGGCCGCGCGTCAGCTCGCTCTCCTCGGCGATCGCCGTCCGGATGCGCTCGCTGATCGCATGGCGGTTCGGCAGCCCGGTGAGCACGTCGGTGTTCGCGAGCTCGGAGAGCCGCTGCTGCGCGTTGCGCTCCTCGGTGATGTCGATGCCCGAGCAGATCAGGAACTGTTCGTCGACGCCGCTGCCGCTCTGCACGAACTTGTTGCGGAACTGGAACAGGCGCGGCCCGTTGACCGTGTTGATGTAGCGCTCGACCGCGAACGACTGGTTGCTCGCGAAGAAGCCCGTGATGTTGCTGCGCGACTGCGCGCCCTGCTCGGGGCTCATGAACAGCTCGAACGCGCTGCGGCCGATCACGTCGACCTCGCGCTTGCCCGTCACTTCCTCGCACAGGCGGTTGAAGCGCTGCACCATCCCGTTGCGGTCGAGGATCACGACGAGCGAATTCACTTCGGACACGACCTGCTCGGCGAACGCGAGCCCGTGCGACAGATCGCCGGCGACGGACTCGGTATCGGAATAGGCGGACGCCGTGCCGGCCCAGTCGACCGTATTGACCTTCCTGCCGACGAGATGGAGGCTGACCGGGTTGCCGAACAGCACGATGTCCAGCACCAGGTGCGACGTGACGCCGGTCAGCGCGCGGATGCGCGCGGCCTGTTCGGTCGTCAGCGCGATCGCGACGTTGGTCAGGCCGCGGACCGCGGCCAGTTCGAGCGCGTTGCTGTCGCTGCCGAGACGCCAGCAGGGGCTGCGCGTACCGACATGCGCCTCGAGCACCGCGCTATCGTTTTCGTCATCCATGGACACGCCCCGATCCAAAAAAAACGCACAGTGTAGACGGAGGCGAGTGGGCCGACCGCCTTCCCGGGCCGCGCAGTGCGCATGCCCGGCAAGGCAGCCGTGATCGCCGTGACAGCGGGCCTCGTCCCGTACTTGTTTGCAGCTGATGCGGCCGGCGTTCGCGCGTGATGCGCGCAGGTTCTGCCTTACGAATGATGAGAGCCATCTTATCAAATGACGATGAAGATTGGCACTCACATTTAGAGAAAAGTGTCAAGGAACCGGCACTCGATTGGCAAGCCGGATTTTTCATGATCGGCCACTCGAGAACGGGCCGACGACGCGCCGCGCATCGAGAGCGGGTTGCCGGGCCGGAACCCGCGCCGGACGGGCGTTTGAGGCCGATCCGTGATGACGGGGCCAGATCTTTGGCGAGACCGTGGCGGCAGGGGTCGAATCGCATGTCGCGATCCACGTTTCCGCCATTTTTTGATTCCGCTCGCGCGTGAATGCGCCGCTTTATTCCACAGTCCTTTGCAATAGGCTTCACCCGCCCGCGCACCCGGCGCGGGGGTGCCCGCGCCGGGTGCGTCGCTCAGTCCGGCGCGCCGTAGCCGCCGCCGCCCGGCGTTTCGACGACGAACACGTCGCCCGGCGCCATCTGCGCGCGGCCGATATGGTCGAGCGCCTCGACCGTGCCGTCCGCCCGCTCGATCGTGTTGCGGCCGAGCGCGCCGGCTTCGCCGCCCGCCGCGCCGAACGGCGCGTGGATCCGGTTGTTCGACAGGATCGACGCGGTCATCGGCTCGAGGAAGCGGATCCGCCGCACCGCGCCGTCGCCGCCGCGCCAGCGCCCGGCGCCGCCCGAGCCGGCGCGGATCCGGTGCGAATCGAGCCGCACCGGATAGCGCCATTCGAGCACCTCCGGATCGGTGAGCCGCGAGTTCGTCATGTGCGTCTGCACCGCGGCGACGCCCGCGAAGCCGTCGCCCGCGCCGCTGCCGCCCGCGATCGTCTCGTAGTACTGGTACCGATCGTTGCCGAATGTGAAGTTATTCATCGTTCCCTGGCTCGACGCGACGCAGCCGAGCGCGCCGTACAACGCGTTGGTGATCGCCGACGACGTCTCGACGTTGCCCGACACGACGGCCGCCGGGTATTCGGGGTTCAGCATCGAGCGGGCCGGCACGATCACGGTCAGCGGCTTCAGGCAGCCGGCGTTCAGCGGGATGTCGTCGCCGACCAGCGTGCGGAACACGTACAGCACCGCCGCCATGCAGACGGCCTTCGGCGCGTTGAAGTTGTTGTCGAGCTGCGCGGACGTGCCGGTGAAGTCGATCTCCGCGCACCGCGCCGCGCGGTCGACGCGAATCGCGACGCGAATCTCCGCGCCGTTGTCGAGCGGGTAGCGGTATGCGCCGTCCTGCAGCGCGCCGATCACGCGCCGCACGGCTTCTTCCGCGTTGTCCTGCACGTGCCCCATGAACGCGAGCACGACGTCGCGGCCGAACTGCACGACCATCCGGCGCAATTCGTCGACGCCCTTCTGGTTCGCGGCCACCTGTGCCCGCAGGTCGGCCATGTTCTGCTCGACGTTGCGCGCCGGGTAGCGGCCCGACGCCAGCAGCGCGCGCGTCTCGGCGTCGCGCAGCACGCCGGCCGACACGAGCTGCCAGTTGTCGATCAGCACGCCCTCTTCGTCGATGTGCGTCGAGTCGGGCGGCATCGAGCCCGGCGTCGTGCCGCCGATGTCCGCGTGGTGGCCGCGCGAGCCGACGTAGAACAGCGGCGCATCCGAGCCGTCCGCGAACACCGGCGTGATGACCGTCACGTCCGGCAGGTGCGTGCCGCCGTGGTACGGGTCGTTCAGCATGAACACGTCGCCGTCGCGCATGCGGCCGCGGTTGCGCTCGATCACCGTGCGGATGCTTTCGCCCATCGAGCCGAGGTGCACGGGCATATGCGGCGCGTTCGCGATCAGGTTGCCGTCGCCGTCGAAGATCGCGCACGAGAAGTCGAGCCGCTCCTTGATGTTGACCGAGTACGCGGTGTTCTGCAGCCGCAGCCCCATCTGCTCAGCGATCGACATGAACAGGTTGTTGAAGATCTCGAGCCGCACCGGATCGGCGTCGGTGCCGAGCGAGCGGCGCGTCGGCAGCGGCGTCGTGCGCGTCAGCACGAGGTTGCCCTGCGCGGTCATCGCGGCGCGCCAGCCGGGCTCGACGACGGTCGTGCCGTTCTGCTCCGCGACGATCGCCGGGCCGTCGATCGCATCGCCGGCGCGCAGCGTGTCGCGCACATACAGCGCCGCGTCGTGCCACTGGCCGCCGGAATAAAAGCGCACGGCCGCGTGCGCTCGAGGCGCCGCGCCAGCCTCGCGCGGCGCGAGCGGCGCGACCTCGACCGGCGCGTCCGAGCGGCCGATCGCCTCGACCGACGCGAGCTCGGCGACGAGCGGCGTGCCCGGCATCAGGAACGCGTAGCGCTGCCGGTACGCGGCCTCGAACGCCTGCTGCATCGCGGCGACGCTGCCGGCCGGTACGTCGAGCGCCGAATCGGTGCCCTGGTAGCGCAGGTGCACGCGCCGCTCGGTCGCGATCCGATGCGGCGGCACGCCCTGTTCGAGCAGCGCGCCGATGGCCTCGTCGGCCAGCCGGTCGAGCGCCGCGTTCAGCGCCGGCAGCGACGCGTCGGTCAGCACGGCCTCGACCGCACGCTCGCGCATCGCAGTCTGGTCGGCCAGCCCCATCCCGTACGCGGACAGCACGCCCGCGAGCGGATGCGCGAACACCTGCGTCATCCCGAGCGCGTCGGCCACGCCGCACGCGTGCTGGCCGCCCGCGCCGCCGAACGTCGTCAGCACGTAGCGCGACACGTCGTGGCCGCGCTGCACGGAAATCTTCTTGATCGCGTTCGCCATGCTGCCGATCGCGATCTCCAGGAAACCTTCGGCGAGCGCCTCGGGCGTCTCGCGCCGCCCGGTCGCCGCGTGAATCTCGTCGGCGAGCGCCGCGAACTTCGCGACCACGCCGTCGCGGTCGAGCGGCTGGTCCGCATGCGGGCCGAACACCCGCGGGAAATGGTCGGGCTGGATCTTGCCGAGCATCACGTTGCAGTCGGTCACCGTCAGAGGGCCGCCGCGCCGGTACGCGGCCGGCCCCGGATTCGCGCCGGCCGATTCGGGCCCCACGCGCAGCCGCGCGCCGTCGAAGCCGAGCACCGAGCCGCCGCCCGCGGCGACCGTATGGATGCTCATCATCGGCGCGCGCATCCGCACGCCGGCCACCTGCGTCTCGAACGCGCGCTCGAATTCGCCGTTGTAGTGCGACACGTCGGTCGACGTGCCGCCCATGTCGAAGCCGATCACGCGCTCGAAGCCGGCCGCGCGCGCCGCGCGCACCATCCCGACGATGCCGCCGGCCGGGCCGGACAGGATCGCGTCCTTGCCCTGGAACGCATCGGCGCGTGTCAGCCCGCCGCTGCTCTGCATGAACTGCAGGTTCACGCCCGGCATCTCGTGCGCGACCTGTTCGACGTAGCGGCGCAGGATCGGCGACAGGTACGCGTCGACCACGGTCGTGTCGCCGCGCGACACCATCTTCATCAGCGGCGACACCTCGTGCGACACCGACACCTGCGTGAAGCCGATGCGGCGGGCGAGTTCGGCCAGCATCCGTTCGTGCGCGGTGTAGCGGTAGCCGTGGATCAGCACAATCGCGAGGGCGCGCACGCCGCCGTCGAACACACGGCGCAACGACGCTTCGGCACCCTGAACATCGAGCGGCACGACCACGTCGCCATGCGCGCCGACGCGCTCGTCGATCTCGACGACCGTCTCGTACAGCGCGTCGGGCAGCACGATGTCGAGATCGAACAGGCGCGGCCGGTTCTGGTACGCGATGCGCAGCACGTCGCGAAAGCCGCGCGTCGTCGCGAGCGCGGTGCGTTCGCCCTTGCGTTCGAGCAGCGCGTTGGTCGCGACCGTCGTCCCCATCTTCACCATGTCGACCCGCTCGGGCGTGATCGGCTCGCCGGCCGCGAGGCCGAGCAGGTGGCGGATGCCGGCCACGGCCGCGTCGCGGTACTGCTCGGGGTTCTCCGACAGCAGCTTGTGCGTGACGAGCGTGCCGTCGGGCCGCCGCGCGACGATGTCGGTGAACGTGCCGCCGCGGTCGATCCAGAATTGCCAGCGCGCGGCGTCGGAGGAAACGGGGGAAAGGTGTCGGTCGGTCATGATGTCGGGTCGATGCGTCGTTGAATCGAGGGACGAGCGCCGCCGCACGGCGCGCGTCGCGCGCCGCGTGGCGGTACCGGTAAAAAGGGGAAAAGGGAGAAAGCGCGGCGCGGGCCGCTGCCGCTTACGCGGCGTCGAGTTCGCGGCCGCGGGTCTCGGGCAGCGTCAGCGCGGCGACGATCACCACGCCGTACGCGGCGACCGCGAAGATGCCGATGCTCGGGCCGAGCCCGTATTGCTTCGACAGCGCGCCGATCAGGAACGGGAACAGTGCGCCGATCGCGCGGCCCACGTTGTAGCAGAAGCCCTGACCGGACCCGCGCACGCGGGTCGGGAACAGCTCGGTGAGGAACGCGCCCATTCCCGAGAAGATGCCCGACGCGAAGAAGCCGAGCGGGAAGCCGAGCCACAGCATCGATGCATTGGTCAGGTTCAGCGACGTGTACGAGAACGCGATCACCATCGAGCCGACCGCGAACAGGATGAAGTTCGGCTTGCGGCCGAGGCGGTCGGTCAGGTACGCGCTCGTCAGGTAGCCGACCCACGAGCCGAGGATGATCATCGCGAGATAGCCGCCGGTGCCCATCACCGTGAGGTGCCGCTCGGTCTTCAGGAAGGTCGGCAGCCACGTCGTGATCGCGTAGTAGCCGCCCTGCGCGCCGGTCGTCAGGAGCGCCGCGCGCAGCGTCGTCGTGATCAGCTTCGGCGCGAAGATCTCGGTGAGGCGCGGCGCATCGGCCACTTTCGCCTGCGCGGCCTTCTCCTTCTCGTAGACGTCCGGCTCCTTCACGTAACGGCGGATCGCGACGACCAGCAGCGCGGGCGCGAGCCCGACGAGAAACAGCGCGCGCCACGCCTGCTCGGCCGGCAGCACCGAGAACAGCAGCGCATACAGCAGCGCGCACAGCCCCCAGCCGATCGCCCAGCCCGACTGCACGAGGCCGACCGCCCTGCCGCGGTCGCGCGCGCGAATCACCTCGCCGATCAGCACCGCGCCGGCCGTCCATTCGCCGCCGAAGCCAAAGCCCATCAGCGCGCGCGCCGCGACCAGTTGCGGGTAGTTCTGCGCGAGTCCGCACAGCGCGGTGAACACCGCGAACCACAGCACCGTGAGCTGCAGCGTGCGCACACGGCCGATCCGGTCGGACAGGATGCCGGCGATCCAGCCGCCGAGCGCCGACGCGAGCAGCGTGATCGTGCCGATGAAGCCCGCGTCGGCGAGCGAGATGCCCCAGGTCGCGACGAGCGTCGGGATCACGAACGACAGCATCTGCGTGTCCATTCCGTCGAGCATGTAGCCGACCTTGCAGCTCCAGAACGCGCGGCGTTCGCGCGGCTGCGCATCCGCGTACCACGAGAACAGGCTGCTGCGCTCGCGGCTCGCGGGCTCGGCGGCGGGCGCCGCGAGGGTCTTGCTTTCCATGGTGGTGCTCCTGTCGTGATGCGCCGTCGAATGGCGTGTGGTGTGTCGCGGGTACGTGGCGTAACGGGTGTGCGGCCGGTCAGAACACGGCCAGCGATGCGTTCGTGATGTCGGTCATCAGCATGTGGCCGGGCGTATGCGCGATCGCGATCGGCAGCTTCGCGTCCATCAGCGCGGTTTGCGGCGTCACGCCGCACGCCCAGAACACCGGCAGTTCGCCGTCGCGGATCGTCACCGCGTCGCCGAATTCGGGCGCGTTCAAATCCTCGATGCCCAGTTCCCGCGGATGGCCGATATGGATCGGCGCGCCATGCACGCCCGGGAACCGGCTCGTGATCTGCACCGCGCGGATCGCGTCGGCGCCGCGCAGCGGCCGCATCGACACGACCAGCTGACCGCCGAAGATGCCCGCGCGGCGGTTGGCGATCGACGTGCGGTACATCGGCACGTTGCGCCCTTCCTCGACGTGGCGCAGCCCGATCCCTTCGCGGGCGAGCATGTCCTCGAACGAAAACGAGCAGCCGATCGCAAATACGACGAAATCGTCGCGCCACAGCGCTTCCAGCGATTCGACCTGCTCGGTCAGGCGGCCGTCGCGGTAGACGTTGTAGCTCGGCACGTCGGTGCGGATGTCGAGATCCTCGCCGAGCGCGTCGATCCGGAACGCGCCCGGTTCGCCGACGCCCAGCAGCGGACAGGCCTTCGGGTTGGCCTGGCAGAAGCGCAGGAAATCGTGCGCGTACGCGTCGGGCAGGATCGCCAGGTTCGCCTGGGCAAACGGGCCGCAATGGCCGGCGGTCGGGCCGCGGAACGCGCCGCGGCGCACGGACTGGCGGAATTCGGAAGGCGTCATGATGGTCGGTCGCGGAATCGGGATGACGGGGCGATGACGGTGGCGTGTCATCGGATACGGCGAAGAATAGAAAAGAAAAAAATTTGTCGCCAACGAGTTTTTTTGCGTCCGTTGTATAGAATTTCTTAACGGATCCGCGGGTTTTCCCCGGTCCCGTTCATTTTTCGTCGCCGGCAAGCTGCGCATCCACTGCTCGCCCGACCGCCATGAACACGCGTTTTCTCGAAACCTTCGTCACGCTCGCGAAGCTGCGCAACTTCCGCACGACCGCGGCCGCGCTGCATGCGACGCCGGCCGCGATCTCGCAGCGCCTGAAAGCGCTCGAGGACGAACTGCACACGGTACTCGTCGATCGCGACAGCCGCGCGTTCCGGCTCACGCCGAACGGCGAATACCTGCTCGGCTATGCGAAAGCCGTGGTCGAGGCGACGCAGGAACTGCAGGCCGCCGCGTCCGGCGAGCGCGCGCTGCGCGGCAAGCTGCGGCTCGGCGTGATCGAGACGGTCGTGCACAGCTGGCTGCCGCACTATATGCGGCGGCTCGCGGCCGACTATCCGCAGCTCGAGATCGATCTGACCGTCGACGTCAGCGTCGTGCTGCAACGCCGGCTGATGGCCGGCGAGCTCGACCTGATCATCCGCGTGGAAGGCAGCGACGAGGCGTCGGTCGTATGCGACGCGCTCGCGAACTACCCGGTGCGCTGGATCGCGCGCGCGGGGCTGCTGCCGAACCTGCGCACGGGCCTCGCGCGGCAGGTGCTGCGCCAGCCGATCCTCACCTACGGGCGCGGCACCGCGCCCCATCGCGCGCTGGAAGACATCGTCCGCACGCTCGCGCATGCGCACGGCGTACCGCTGTCGGAGACGCGCATCACCGGCTCGCCGTCGATCTCGGTGATCGTGCAACTGGTGCGCGACGGCTTCGGCGTCGCCGCGATCCCGGTGCTGTTCGTCGATGCGCTGATCGCGAGCGGCGAAGTCGTCGAGCTGCCGCTGCAGCCGTCGCCGCCGTCGATCGTCGTGTCGATGTCGCGGCGGGCGGACGCGCCGCGGTTCGTGCACGGCGCGTCGATCGCCGCGCGCGCGGCGTGTCACGAGTATTGCGAGAAAAGCACGCGGTTGCTGGTCGAAGCGCTTTGACCGTGCAGCGATGGACGACGCGCGTTCGACATCGCCGCGCGAATCGCCCACAATCGCGTTCGACGCGCCGCCACGCCGGCGCCGCGCATCGCGAATGAAGGCCGGGCCGTCCGGCATTCGCCGCCTCGCATGACCGTGCACGACAGGAAGGCAACATGCAGATTCGCTCCGCTTCGCCCCGCCGGAACCTCGCGCGCGTCGTGATCGTCGCGCTGTATGCCGCGTCGCTGCTACTGCCCGTCGCGGCCGAACCGCCGAATGCAGCCGGCGCGGTGAGCTGGTGGCACGGCTACACGGTGCTCGCGCTCGGCGGGCTCGCGATCCTCGACCTGCAATTCGCGTGGCTCGGCAACCCGCTGCTCGTCGTCGCGCTGCTCAGGCCGAGCCGTACCGTGTCGGCGCTGCTGGCCGTGGTCGTGGTCTTTGCGGCCGGATGGCATACGATTCCGACCGACGCGAACTACGAAACGATCCGCGCGTTCGGGGCCGGGTACTACTTATGGATTGCGGCGATGGCGGGCGCCGCCGCGTTGCCTTGGATCGACGGGCGCGCGCGGCAGGATGGCGGTGCGCCGGGTGTTGCGGCCGGTGCCGCGGGCGGGCTCGTGCCGAACGACACAGGCGCAGATACGGGCGCCGGCAGCCCGGCCGGACCGACGGCTGCGCCGTCGTCGCCCCGACCGGCTGCCCGGCAAAGCGGCTGGACCGTGACCGCAACCGAGACGCGCATCGCGTCGACCGACCAGACCGGCACGACGCGCGACATCGCGCTGTCCGACCTCGGCGCGATCCGGATCGAAACCAGCGATCATGGGCCGTTCGTGTCGGACGTCTGGTGGATCCTGTTCGATACGAACGAACAGTTCGCGTGCGGCTTTCCGCAGGATGCCGAGGGCGCGAAGGCGGCCGTCGACCGGCTGCTCGACCTGCCCGGCATCGACCACCGCAAGGTCATCGACGCGCAGACGTCGATCCAGAACGCGACCTTCCCGATCTGGGAGCGCGCGACGGGCGCGCCGGGAAAAGCCGGGGCGGCCGCCTGACCGGCAACCCTTACGCGGATGGCCCCGCATGCGGCGGCGTCAGCTTGCCGTCGCCATACTCGCGAAGCACCTGCGAAATCACGACACGATATCCGTCCAGCCAGCGCGCCTGCTTCGCCTTGGCCTCGAGATGCGCGGGATGCTGCATCAACTGCCGCAGCGCCGCCTCCGATTCCCAGTAGTAAACGTTCTGGATCAAGCCGGCTTGCGCGTTCTCCCACGTTTCCTCGCCGAGATAGCCGGGCGTCGCGCGCGCCATGTCGGCGATCTGCCGGTCGAGCCGGTGGAATTCGTCGTCGTACTGCCCGGCGCGAAAAATGAAAGTCGACGCGTACATGCCCGCTCGCTCTGTAACGATTGAAAGAGCGCCAAGTGTAAGGCACGCGCGGCGTGCCGCGATCGTCAGGTGGCGAGCGCAGCGGCGTCGACGCGATCGTCGAGCCACGCTTCGATGCGTGACGCATCGTCGCGCGCGGCGGCGGCGGATGCCGGCGTCGCCGCGAGCGCCCGTCGCGCCCGTTCCAGCGCCAGCGCGAAGCCGCGCAATTCTTGCGTCGCGGGCCGGTCGGCCGCATGTCGGCGCGCAAGCGCCGCTTCGATGTTCGCGCCGATCAAGGTCAGTTGGGCATCGATGAAGTCGATGCACAGCGCGCGGCAATGCGCGGATACCTGAGCGACGGCCAGCAGGGCCGGCACGATCGACACGGTCAGGTAGCCGCCGGGCGCCAGCCGCGACAGCGCATCGCTCACGCCCGGTCCGCCGTCGGCCAGCGACGCGAACACGGCGTCGCGCCACACCGCGCGCTCGAACACGAGCGCATCGCGATGCGCGTCGAGCGCCGCACGGTCCGCGACCTGCCCGGCCGTCACCAGCGGAATCGGCAACGCCGATTCGTCGGCAGACCGCACGCTCGCGGCGTCGACGATGCAGTTCGCGCCCAGCCACGCCGCTTCGCCGCGTCGCGCCGCGAGCACGCGGGCCTGCAACCGGTCGGGCAGCATCGGATCGAGCGGCACCGCGCGGCAGATCGACGGCTTGTTCGCGTGCACGCCGCAGCGGCCGTCGTCGGCCAGCGCCGCGCAACGGCCCAGCGACGGATAGTCGTAGCCTTGCAGCGTCAGCGCGAGCCATTCGCCGTGCACGCGGCCGCGATGGAACAGCCGGTCCGCCAGCGCATCGGCCGCCGCGACGTCGTCCGCATCCAGCGCATGCTCGCGGCCGCCCGCTTGCCAGCGCTCGCCGATCCGCCGCTTCGGCACGCGGCGGATCGTCAAGGCGCCGACGAAGCGGTGCCGATGCCGGAACAGTTCGCGCAACGACAGCGTCGGCGCGCTGTTGCAGCAGCGTCCGCACGCGTTGCACGCGAGCAGGTAACCGGCTACCACGGCCGCCGCACCGAATCCTGGTAGCGCGTGAGGATGAAGTGCGCGACGTCGTCCGAGTGGTACGCGGCGACGAGCTGCGCGACCCACGGCTTCGCGCGATCGGCGTCGCGCACCGTGAGCACGTTCGCATACGGCGAGCGGGCGTCCTCGAGGCTGATGCTGTCGCGCGCCGGCTGCAGCCCGGCGCGGGCCGCGTCGTCGCTGTCGATCGCGACGAACGCGGCCGTGTCGAGCGCCGCGTAAAGCCGGTCGCGGCGCAGCGCGACGAATTTGAGCCCGAGCCGGTTGCTCGTCACGTCGCGCAGCGTCGCATGCAGGCCGGCCTTCTCGCGCAGCGTCACCAGCGTGTCGTTCTGCAGCAGCACGAGCGCGCGCGCCATCCCGCGCGGATCGGCGGGAAGCGCGACCGTCGCGCCGGGTTGCAGTGCGTTCAGGCTCGTCAGCTTGCGGGAATAGAACGCCATCGGCAACGTGACGGTCGGCGCGACTTCAGTCAGCGCGATACGCTTGCGTGCGCGGGTCTCGCCAAGCTGTTGCGCATCCTCGAAGCTGGCCGCGTCGATTCGCCCGTCGGCCAGCGCCGTATCGATGCGCGATGCATCGTCGAATTCGACGACGTCGACGCGCAGCCCCCGCGCGGCGGCCACCCGCTTCACTTCGTCGAGAATCTGCGCATGCACGCCGCGCGTCACGCCGACGCGCACGGCCGGCCACACGGCTTCGGCAGCCAGCGCCGCGCCCTGCTGCATCGCCGCGCACGCGATCAACATCCATGCGGAAACGAAACGCCCGATGCCCGCCGTCATGACGCGTCCCTCAGGATCGTGCGAAACCCGATATGCGACGCGCCGAGATCGGCTTCCTGCCGTTCGCGCGACGATGCGCGATAGCGCACGCAGTAATCGCGTGAGCACAGGAACGAGCCGCCCTTGATGACCATCGGCGTATCGTGCCGGCGCGTCAGCGGGGCGACGGCCGCCGTGTCGCCGTTCGTGTGGGATTGATGCGGGCCCGTGTACGCATCCTTCGTCCATTCCCATGCGTTGCCGATCATGTCGTAAAGACGAAAACCGTTCGCCGCATAGCAGCCGACGGGGGCCAACCCCGCGTGGCCGTCCTCCGCCGAATCGAGCACCGGAAACGCACCCTGCCAGTAGTTCGCGGTCGGCTTGCCCTGCGCGTCGCGCGGCGCCGCATCGAGCGATGCGTCGTCGCGGCCGGCCTTGCCCGCGTATTCCCATTCGGCTTCGGTCGGCAAGTCGCGGCCGAGCCAGTGCGCATACGCGAGCGCATCGCGCTGCGTGACGAGCGTCACCGGCAGGTTGCCGAGCCCGTCCACGTCGCTGCCGGGCCCGCGCGGATGCCGCCACGACGCGCCCTTCACCCATGACCACCACGCGAGATCGCGCGCGTTCATCTCGTCGCGCGTCGGCACATGGAACACCGCCGCGCCGCCCTGCTGCTCGGCCTCGGTCACGTATCCGGTCGCCTGCACGAATGCCGCGAACTGCGCGATCGTCACGTCGGTCTGGTCGATCCAGAAACCGCCGACGCGCGTGCGGCCGTCGCCGACCGGACGCTCGTCCGCATAGCCGCGCGTGCTGCCGAACACGAACGCGCCGCCGCGCAGATGCACCATGCCGGCCTTCGGATCGTCGCGCCACTTCGACGGCAAGCCCGAATAGCGTTCGCACTGACGCTCCGAACCGAGCGGCGCGAGCGCGCGGCCGCGATTCAGGTCGTCGAACGCGCCACCGGCCGACGCCGCCGGATTCGCATAGCCTGCCGCGAACGCGGCGGCGAACAGCGTGGCGGCAAGCGTCGCGCCGATCGTCCAGAAGCGGAACCGCATCGTGTCGCCCCCGCGCTCAGTAGTAGCCGCGCGGCCGCAGCGGCTCGACGCCACCGACGTTGCTCATGTAGGCCTTCCACTGGTCGACGAGCGCGCCGATCACCGACGGGTTCTGCGCGGATACGTCGGTCGTCTCGCCGCGATCCGACGCGAGGTCGTACAGCTGCCAGTGACCGTCGAGCGGCCCGAGCGGCGGCTCGGTCCACAGCGCCTTCCAGCGGCCGTCGGCGCTGCGCAGGTAGGCGCGGCCATACGCTTCGTCGCCGAACGGCGCCGTGTGCACTTCGCCCGTCGCCGAGCCCGTGAGCACCGGCAGCAGCGACTGGCCCGTGACCGGATACACGTAGCGGTTGTTGTAGACGACCTTGCCCTTGTTCTGGTCGACGCCCGTCAGCGTGTTGACGAGCGGCGGCGCCGGCTGCGACGGCGGCGTGACGCCCGCGACCGCGAGGAACGTCGCCGTGTTGTCGGTCACGTGCGTGAACGCGCGCAGCGTCGGCAACGGCTGCGACTGGCCCGGCAGGTGCACGATCGTCGGCGTCGATACGCCGCCTTCGCCCGAATAGCCCTTCGTGAGCCGGAACGGCGCCGCGCTCACTTCGGCCCAGCGCAGCCCGTACTGCAGGCGCTGCGCATTCTGCTTGCCGTTGTCGGTGCCGAGCGCCGAATAGATCGGCTCCTGCGCGTTCGCGGTATCGGTCGCGGTCGGGTCGGCGCCGGAATCGATCGGCCAGCCTTCCGCGCCGTTGTCCGACTGGAACATGATGAACGTGTTGTCGTATTCGCCGATGTCCTTCAGATGCTGAATCAGGCGTCCGATGTTGTAGTCGAGGTTCTCGACCATCCCCGCGTAGATTTCCATGTAGCGCGCCTGCGCCCGGCGCTCGGCCGGCGACAGGCTCGACCACAGCTTGTCGACCTTGCCGGGGCCGTAGTCGACGTAGCCGTCCGCGGCCGAATGCACGGCGCTGACGTACTTCGCGCCGGCCTTGCCGTCGTTCGCGGTCGCGGGCGATGCGGCCGTCGTCTCCGGCAGCCCGTCGAACGGTCTGAAGTCGGCGGGGATCAGGCCGAGCGCCTTCTGTCGGGCAATCCGCGCGTTGCGGATCGCATCGTAGCCGGCGTCGTATACGCCCGCGTACTTGTGCAGCCACGGATCGGGCACCTGCAGCGGCCAGTGCGGCGACGTGTAGGCCGCGTAGGCGAAGAACGGCTTGCCGTCCTGCTTGTTCGCATCGATGTACGAGATCAGTTTCTGCGTATAGAAATCGGTCGAATAGAACACGGCCGGGTTGCCGCCCGCGCCGCCCGGCTGCCCGGGCTGGCCAGGCTGCACGTAGCGGCCGTCTTCCGCGTAGTTCGACGAGCCGGCCGGCTCGTGCGCGAAGTGGTTCGTCGCCGCGCCGCCGAGCAGCACGTAACTGCGCTCGAAACCCCACTGATCGGGTGTCTGCCCGCTACCCGTCGTACTCCCGACGATCCCCGAGCCGATGTGCCACTTGCCCGCGATATACGTGTGATAGCCGGCGTCCTTCAGCAGTTGCGCGAACGACAGCGCGCGGTCGTTCAGATAGCCCTCGTAGCCGGGCAGCCCGCGCCGTTCGTCGGTCGGCACGCCCATCGTGCCTTCGCCGACGAGATGGTGATCGGTGCCGGACACCAGCATCGCGCGCGTGATCGCGCAGACGGTACCCGTGTGGTGGTTCGACAGGATGCGACCGGACGCGACGAGCGCGTCGAGGTTCGGCGTGTCGATTTCGCCGCCGAACGCATGGATGTCGGAATAGCCGAGATCGTCGGCCATGATGTACAGGATGTTCGGGCGCTTGGCCGACGGCGTCGCGCTGGCCTGCGGCGGCGGATCGCCGTCGACGCCGCCGCACGACGCGAGCGACACCGCGCCGGCAATCGCGGCGCAGACGACACGGAAACGAAAAGCATGCAACGGCGACGCGGACTTTTTCATTGTTGCGGAACGCTCGATCTACGGGATCGGCGATCTTAGCGTCGCGCACGCGGCGCCCAAAGTCGGATTCGTCACATGCTAACGGGATGCGGGAATATGCGACGCGCGCCGTCCACCACGCACCGCGCCGCCGTGCGTCAGCTGCGCCCGCCGAGGCTGCCGCCGCCGTCCACGGCCAGCACCTGCCCCGTGACGAAACCGGCTTCGTCCGACAGGAAAAACGCGATCGCGGCCGCGACGTCGTCGGCCGTGCCGAGCCGACGCGCGGGGATCGTCGCGAGCACCTTGCGCTCGGCTTCGCTGCCGACCGGCCGCGTCTGACGGAACAGTTCGGTCTCGATCGGGCCGGGCGCCACCGCGTTGACGGTCACGCCGTGTTCGGCGAGCTCGAGCGCCCACGTGCGCGTGCAGCCGACGAGCGCACTTTTCGCGGCCGAATATGCGGTGCGATCGAGACTGCCGAAGATCGCGCGGCTGCAGATGTTGACGATGCGCCCATGACCGCGCGCCTTCATCGCGTCGGCGAAATGCTGCGTGACCTGGATCGCGGCCCGCACGTTCAGATCGAACACGGCCTGCAGCGAGCCGAAGTCGATCTGCCCGAGCGGCTGCGGCAACGCGATGCCTGCGTTGTTCACGATGCCGTCGATATCGGCCGACGCACCGATACGCGCGAGCGTCGCGGCCGTCTGCTCGATATCGGCGAGATCGCATGCATGCAGTTCCCCGGGGAAATCGATGCCCTGCGCGTGCCGCGCGACGCCGATGACGCGATGGCCGCGCCGTGCGAGCATCGTGCTGACCGCGAAGCCGATGCCGCGCGACGCGCCGGTGACGAGATAGGTGCGAGATGACATGATTCGTGCCTCGTACGAAAGAATCGAAGACGGCGCGATGCGTACGCTGCCGCGCGTCGCATGCACGTTGCGCATGATTGTGCGTCAGGTGAGAAAAACGCGTACGGTCGCCGTCATCCGCTTCGCTCGCGTGGCCCGCCTCGTCGCCATCGGCCGCGCACGTCGCGACGCGATCCGCGATGCGAGCACGCCGCCTGCCGGCAATGCGAGCGCGAGCGCGACGAGCAGCGGCGCGAGCACCCCGACGGGAATCGGCCGCTGCGAGGCGATGAGCGCGACGGCGAGGGCCGAACTTGCCGAGCGTCCGGCTCAGGTACGTTGACGCGCCATGTGCCGCGTCAACCGACCATGCGCGACGGGCGCGGCTCGCGCTCGCGGCGATGCAGCTCTCCCTGTCCGTCTGCGTCATCCGACGCCAACAGCCGCGGGATCTCGTCGACCAGCGCGTCGACGACGACGCGCACCTTCGACGGCACGTGCCGCGACTTCGGCCGCACCGCGAACACCTCCGCGCCCGACACGCTGTTGCTGTCCATCACCAGTGCGAGCCGGCCGTCGCGCAGGTACGGCGCCATCAGCCAGCACGGCAGCCATGCGAGGCCCGCGCCGGCGGCGGCGGCCTCGGCGATCGCCTGCAGGTCGTCGAACCGCAGGCGCCCGGCCACGCGGTGGTCGTGCACCTGGCCGTCCGCGCCGATGATCCGCCACGGCACCGGCTGCCCGCCGCGCGAGTACGCGATGCCGACGTGCGACGCGAGATCGTCGAGCCCCGACGGCCGGCCATGCCGGTCGAGATACGCGGGCGATGCGCAGATGCCCATGCGCTGCACGCCCAGCCGCCGGCCGACGAGCGCACTCGTATCGGCCAGCTCGCCGATGCGCACCGCGATGTCGAAGCCGTCGTCGATCAGGTCGGCCACGCGGTCGCTGAACGACACGTCGATTTCGAGCCGCGGATGACGCTCGACGAGACGCCGCATGACCGGGGCCACGCATTGGCGCCCGAACAGCACGGGCACGCTGATGCGCAGCCGTCCGGACGGCTCGCGCCGGCCCGCGTCGAGCGCGGCCTCCGTTTCGCCGAGTTCGGCCAGCAACCGCCGGCATTGCTCGTAATAGACGTTCCCTTCGTCGGTCAGGTTGAGCTGGCGGGTCGTGCGCTGCAGCAGCCGCACGCCGAGACGGTGCTCGAGCCGCGCGACGACCTTCGCGACCGCCGAACGCGTGACGCCGACGCGCAGCGCCGCCGCCGCGAAGCTGCCCGACTCCACGACCTCGACGAATTCCGCGACGCCTCTCAGCCGCTCGTCCATGTGATTCCGCTCCGGTTCGTTCGCAGGTTTGTGTCCCATATGGAAACAGTACGTGGCCAAACTCTCGCCAATGCGTCCCCATACGCAACACTATGATAGTCCCGTCCCCCTCGAACCAGGAGTCGAACATGCATGCATGGCAACTGAAACCGGGCGACGGCGTCGCCGGGCTCCGCCGCATCGACGCGGCCCGCCCGCCGGTCGGGCCGACCGACGTCGTCGTGAAGATCCACTCGGCCGGGCTGAATTATCGCGACCTGATGTTCGCGCGCGGCGATTATCTCGGCATCGGCGACGCGCCGCTGATTCCCGTGGCCGACGGCGCGGGCGAAGTCGTCGAAACCGGCCGCGACGTCACACGCTTCAAGCCCGGCGATCGCGTGATCAACACGTATTTCCCGCGCTGGATCGACGGGCCGCCCACACCGACGAAAGTCTCAGGTTCGCCAGGCGCGCAATTCGACGGCGTGCTGGCCGAACACTTCGTGTCCGACGAAACCGCGCTGGTCGCGATTCCCGCGCATCTCGACTACGACGAGGCGGCGACGCTGTCGTGCGCGGGCGTGACCGCATGGAATGCGCTGTTCGCCGACGGCGGCGCAGGCCCCGGCTCGACCGTCGTGCTGCTCGGCACTGGCGGCGTATCGATCGTCGCGCTGCAGCTCGCGCATGCGGCGGGGCTGCGGACGATCGTCACGTCGTCGAGCGACGCGAAGCTCGAACGCGCGCGTGCACTCGGTGCGGATGCAACGATCAACTATCGCGCGACGCCCGAATGGCAGCATGAAGTGCTGCGGCTCACCGACGGCGCGGGTGCGGATCTCGTCGTCGAGGTCGGCGGACGCGACACGCTGCCGCGCTCGGTTGCCGCGACGAAGCTGGGCGGCATCGTGTCGGTGATCGGCGGCCTCAGCAGCTTCGGCGGCCCCGAACTCGGGCTGCTGTCGCTGATCGGCGGCATCCGGCGGCTTCACGGGATCATGGTCGGCAGCCGCGCGATGCTCGACGACGTCGTCCGTCTCGTCGACGCGAAGCGGATCCGGCCCGTCGTCGATCGCGTGTTCGGCTTCGACGAAGCGCCGGAAGCTTATGCGTACCTGCAGTCGGGCCAGCATTTCGGCAAGGTCGTGATTCGCGTCGCGGCGTGACGGGGGAAAGCGGCGCGATGCGCAATCGCGCACGCACGTCGGCGGCGACGGGCGACGAGTCGTCCGCCGTCCGTCGCCGCCGCTTGACCGCACGCCGTCAGAACCGGTGACGAATCCCCGCATGCACCATCAGTTGCTTCGACGTCGACGACAGGTCCGCTGCGCCGGGGATGAGCGCCCGATCGAGCGACGAACCCGTCGCGTCGCCCGCAACCCGCTGATACGCGCCCATCAGGTACACGTCCGTCCGCTTCGACAGGTTGTAGTCGGCCATCAGCCCGATCGAATGGATCTTCGGCTTCGCGCTGCCCGTCGTCGCGTCGTAGCGCACCGTCGTGTACACGTACTGCGCGCCGACGAAGCACGCCGGCGTGAACTGGTATTTGCCGTTCAGCTCGAAGTTCTGGTACTTGATCGCCGTCACCGTGCCGCCGGCGAGCGGCCCCGTCACGGGCGCGATCGTCTCGTCGCCGAACAGGTAGCCGACGTTCGCGGTCGGACGCGTGACGTTGCTGTTCGTGTACGCGAAGCCGACCGTCGCGAGCCCGGCCGTGTAGTTGATCCCCACCCCGAAGATTCGCAGCCGCGCCGACGCAAAGTTCGCATCGGCGCCGACCGAACCCGCACCCGCGACCGCGCCGCCGGACGTCGCGCCGGGGTCGTTCGCGTTCAGGAACGCAGCGCCGACCAGCAGCCCGCCGTGCTCGTACTGCGCGCCGATGCTCCACACCCGGTTGTTCGCGAAGCCCGTGTCGTTGCTGAAGCTGTAGGTGCCGCCGAACGAGAAGCCCGAGAAATCCGGGCTCGCGTACTTGACCGTGTTGTCGACGCGGAACGTGTTGCCCGTGTTGTCGTTATCGAGCGGATGCGAGAACGGATAGACGCCCCAGCTCCCGTTCGCGGTCGTCGGCGCGAGATAGTCGACCACCGAATCGTATTGCCGGCCGAGCGTCAGCGTGCCGTAGCGCGTGCTGCCGAGCCCGACGTAAGCCTGCCGCCCGAACATGCGCCCGCCCTGCGCGAGCGTGCCGGCGTTCACGTTGAAGCCGCTCTCGATCTGGAACAGCGCGCTGTAGCCGCCGCCGAGATCCTCGGCGCCTTTCAGCCCCCAGCGGCTGCCCTGCGCGAAGCCGCTCGCCATCTGCCATGCACCGTGGCCGCCGACGTCGTTCGTATAGTCGATACCCGCGTCGACCAGACCGTAGAGCGTGACGCTGCCCTGCGCGAATGCAGGCGCTGCGCACAGCGCCGGAATCGCGACGAAAAAAAATTCTCCAGTTCATTCGTTGTCCTTATACGTTTTTGTGGGCCTGCACGTGAATGCCCGCGCGATTCGCAGGCCGTGCAGGCGGTCATTCCCCGCATCCGGCGCGCGGTCGATCGCGCGCCGTCTCCTCACGTGCGGCGCGCCGACAGCACGCCACGCGGCTCACTTCGCGCCGTAGATGTCGAAATCGAAATACTTCCGGTTGATCCGCCGATACGTGCCGTTCGCGAGAATCGTCGCGAGCGCGCGATTGAACGCGTCGCGCAAGTCGGTGTCCTGCTTGCGCAGACCGAGCCCATCGCCCTGCCCGAAGTACTTCGTGTCGTCGATCGCTTCACCGGCGAATGCAAAGTCCTTGCCGTGCGGCTTCTTCAGGAATCCGTCGCTGGCCGCGATGGACGCCTGGAACGCCGCGTCGAGCCGCCCCGTCACGAGATCCGCGTAGACCTGGTCCTGGTTCGGGTAGGACACGATCTGCACGCCGGCCCGCTGCCAGTTCGCGATCGCATAGTCGGCCTGCGCGGAGCCCTGCTCGACGCCGATCCGCTTGCCCTTCAGCGATTCGGCCGTCGGCAGCAGCGGCGAACCCCTGCGCGCGATCAGCCGCGCAGGCGCGTTCGAGATCCGGTTCGTGAACGCGATCTGCTGCATCCGCTTCGGCGTGATCGTCATCGACGACGCGATCACGTCGAACTTGCGCGCGAGCAGCCCGGGGATCATCCCGTCGAAACTCGACTCGACCCACACGCAGCGCGCCTTCAGTTCCGCGCACAGCGCATTCGTGATGTCGATCCCGAACCCGGTCAGCGTACCGTCCGGCAGCTTGTACTCGAGCGGCGGGTAGGTCGGATCGACCGCGAGCCGAATCTCCTTGCCCGCCCAGTCGCCCGCATGTGCGGCCCCTGCCGCCAGCGCCATCGAGAGCGCCGCCATCCACTGCTTCATTGCCGTCTCCTTGTGTAGATCGTGAATCGAATTCGTCCGGCGCATCGGGCACCGGCTCGCCGCGTACGCAGCATGCGCCGCGTCACGCGAGATATCGCTCCGCCAGCGCGACCCAATAGCTCGCGCCCGTCGCGAGACATGCATCGTTGAAGTCGTAGCCGGGGTGGTGCAGCCCGCATCCGGTCGCGCCATCGCCGTTGCCGTCGCCGTTGCCGATCGACAGGTAGCTGCCCGGGCACGCGTTCAGCATGAACGCGAAGTCCTCGCTCGCCGCGATCGGCCGCAACTGCGGAATCAGCGCGCCGTCGCCGCCCCATTCGCGCGCGACGTCGCGAGCGAATGCCGTTTCCGCCGCGTGATTGACGAGCACCGGATAGGTGTGCCGGTAGTCGATCTCGGCCGTCGCGCCATAACTCGCGGCCTGCCCGTGCACGATCTCGCGGATGCGCCGCTCGAGCAGCGCGCGCACGTCCGGCGACAGCGCGCGCACGCTCAGTTCGAGCTCCGCGTGCGGCGGAATCACGTTCGACGCGGCGCCCGCATGGATCGCGCCCGCCGTGACGATCGCCAGCTCCTGCGGATTCACGTTGCGCGACACGATCGTCTGCAGCGCCATCACGATCGATGCGCAGACCACCACCGGATCGACCGTCGTGTGCGGCGCGGCGCCGTGCCCGCCCCGGCCCATCACGCGCACGCGCACCTCGTCGGCCGACGCCATCGCCGGGCCGTCGCAGAAGCCGAGCACGCCGGCCGGCAACCCCGGCACGTTGTGCATCGCGAACACCGCGTCGCACGGGAACCGCGTGAACAGCCCGTCGTCGAGCATGCGCTTCGCGCCGCCGAGCCCTTCCTCCGCCGGCTGAAAGATCAGGTTCAGCGTGCCCGTGAAACGCGCGCGCGCCGCGATGCAGCACGCGGCGGCGAGCAGCATCGCCGTATGGCCGTCGTGGCCGCACGCGTGCATCACGCCGTCGTGCCGGCTCGCATGCGGCAGCCCGGTCGTCTCGCGGATCGGCAACGCGTCCATGTCCGCGCGCAACCCGAGCCGCTTGCCGGCGCCGCGCGCCAGCGTGCCGACCACGCCGGTGCCGCCGAGGCCGCGCTCCACCCGATAACCCCATGTTGTCAGGTGCTCGGCGACGAGATCGCCGGTCGCGCGCTCCTCGAAGCCGAGCTCGGGATGCGCGTGCAGCCGGCGGCGCAGCGCGATCATCTCGGCTTCGATCGCTGCCATTTCGGGAAAAATTCGTGTTTGGCCCAACCCCGATACTCCTTCGCTACGTTCCGGTTGTCGACCGCCGGAGGGCGGATCGTGACGGGATCGTATGCAGCGAAAATCCGGCCGACCAGCCGCGGTTTCGTTATGATGACAACCTTTCGTTGTCGGGTATCGCACCATGAAACTGCATCAGTTGCAGGCGCTCGTCGCGAGCGCAGAGGCCGGCAGCATCCGGGGCGCGGCGCGCATGCTCGGGCTGTCGCAGGCGGCCGTCACGCGCGCGTTGCGCGAGCTGGAGGCAAGCGAGCGCCTGCCGCTGCTCGTGCGCGCGCCGGAGGGCATCGGCTTTACCGAATACGGGAAAACCTTGCTCACCCATGCGAAGCTCGTGCTGAAACAACTGGAGCACGCGCAGAGCGATCTCGAACGGCTGCGCGGGCGCGTCGAGGGGCGGCTGAGCGTCGGCGTCACGCCATGGCTCACCATGACGTTCCTCGCGGAAACGGTGCTGCGTTTTCGAGAACGGATGCCCGACGTGCGTCTCGAACTCTACGAAGCGTTGATCGCCGTCGCGCAGCCGCTGCTGCGCGACGGCACCATGGATTTCGCGCTCGGGCACGTGCAGCCGGGCAGCGCGCAGGAATTCGCGTTCGAGCCGATGCTGCGTTACGAGACCTCGGTGATGGTGCGCGCCGGCCACCCGCGCGAACGCGCGCGATCGATCCACGATCTGCTCGACAACGATTGGGTGCTGAATTTCGCGGCGGACGGCCAGGCGGCGCTCGTCGACTACCTGTTCACGCGCCACGGCGCGCAGATCGACGAGCGGCGCATCGTGCGCGCGCAATCGGTCGCGATGCTGCAGACGATGCTCGAGCAGGCCGACATGTGCACGTGGTGCCCGACGATTCTCGCCGCCGTGCCGCCGTTCGGCGAGCGGATGCGCGCGCTGTCGCTGAAGGAGACCTTCGAGCCGCGCGAGCTCGGCATCGTCACGCGCCGCAGCAGCACGCTGAGCGAGGCCGCGCGCTGCTTCATCGACTGCCTGCTGCAGGTCGTCCGGCGGCACGCGCGCTCCGCGCGCAAGGACGATCTCGCGCTGTTCAAGACCGTGTCGCTGCTGATCTGACGCGCCCGCGTCGCGCGTTGCGCGTTGCGTCCGGCGACGGTCTCCATGCCGCAGAGCCGGACCCGTTCCCAAAGCGCATTCGCGCAAATGCTTTTCCGAATCCGTTATTGGATCGCGCCGGCGCGCATTTCTATACTCGTCAGCACTCTCTGTTAAAGAGTGCCAGCCCATTTCGACAGAACAGCACAGGACGAAAATATGAGCCTACGCCCCTTGCACGATCGCGTGATCGTGAAGCGACTCGATCAGGAAACCACCACCGCATCGGGCATCGTGATTCCCGATAGCGCGGCCGAAAAGCCAGACCAGGGCGAAGTGATCGCCGTCGGCCCCGGCCGCAAGGACGCGGACGGCCAGCGCATCGTGCCCGACCTGCAGGTCGGCGAGCGCGTGCTGTTCGGCAAGTACGCGGGGCAAGCCGTCAAGGTGGACGGCAACGAGTTTCTCGTGCTGCGCGAGGAAGACATCGTCGCGGTCGTCAATCAATAACGGAGCACAATCATGGCAGCGAAGGAAATCATTTTCAGCGACGTCGCACGTGCGAAGCTGACCGAAGGCGTCAACATTCTCGCGAACGCGGTGAAGGTCACGCTCGGGCCGAAAGGCCGCAACGTCGTGCTCGAACGCAGCTTCGGTGCGCCCGTCGTCACGAAGGACGGCGTGTCGGTCGCGAAGGAAATCGAACTCGCGGACAAGCTGCAGAACATCGGCGCGCAACTCGTGAAGGAAGTCGCGTCGCGCACCAGCGACGCGGCCGGCGACGGCACGACGACGGCCACCGTGCTCGCGCAGGCGATCGTCCGCGAAGGCCAGAAATACGTCGCGGCCGGGCTCAATCCGCTCGACCTGAAGCGCGGCATCGACAAGGCCGTCGCATCGGCCGTCGACGAATTGAAGAAGATCAGCAAGCCGACCACCACCAGCAAGGAAATCGCGCAGGTGGCGACGATTTCCGCGAACGGCGAGGAGTCGATCGGCCAGCGCATTGCCGAAGCGATCGACCGCGTCGGCAAGGAAGGCGTGATCACCGTCGAGGACGGCAAGTCGCTCGCCGACGAGCTCGACGTCGTCGAGGGGCTGCAATTCGACCGCGGTTACCTGTCGCCGTATTTCATCAACAATCCGGACAAGCAGATCGCCGAGATCGAAAGCCCGTACATCCTCCTGCACGACAAGAAGATCTCGAACATCCGCGACCTGCTGCCGGTGCTCGAGCAGGTCGCCAAGTCGGGCCGACCGCTGCTGATCATCGCGGAAGACGTCGAAGGCGAAGCGCTCGCGACGCTCGTCGTGAACAACATCCGCGGCATCCTGAAGACGGTCGCGGTCAAGGCGCCGGGCTTCGGCGATCGGCGCAAGGCGCTGCTGGAGGACATCGCGATTCTCACCAGCGGCCAGGTGATCGCCGAGGAAACCGGCTTGACGCTCGAGAAGGCCACGCTCGCCGACCTGGGCCAGGCGAAGCGCATCGAGGTCGGCAAGGAAAACACCACCGTGATCGACGGCGCGGGCGATGCGAAGAACATCGAAGCGCGCGTGAAGCAGATCCGCGTGCAGATCGACGAGGCGACGTCCGACTACGACCGCGAGAAGCTGCAGGAACGCGTCGCGAAGCTCGCGGGCGGCGTGGCGGTGATCAAGGTCGGCGGCGCGACCGAAATCGAGGTGAAGGAGAAGAAGGATCGCGTCGACGACGCGCTGCACGCGACGCGCGCGGCCGTGGAAGAAGGCATCGTGCCGGGCGGCGGCGTCGCACTGATCCGCGTGCGGCAGGCGATCCGCGAGCTGAAGGGCGTGAACGCCGATCAGGACGCGGGCATCAAGATCGTGCTGCGCGCGCTGGAAGAACCGCTGCGCCAGATCGTCGCGAATGCGGGCGAGGAAGCGAGCGTCGTCGTCGCGAAGGTCGCCGAAGGCACGGGCAACTTCGGGTACAACGCGCAGACGGGCGAGTACGGCGACCTCGTCGAATCGGGCGTGCTCGATCCGACCAAGGTCACGCGCACCGCGCTGCAGAACGCGGCGTCGGTGGCCGGACTGCTGCTGACGACCGATGCGACCGTGTTCGAAGCGCCGAAGGATGCGGCGCCGGCTGCCGCACCGGGTGGCCCGGGCGCGGGCGGGCCGGGATTCGATTTCTGACGACGCGGCAGCGTGCGCGCCGGTTCGCCGGCGTGCGCGTCCTGGCTGGATCCTGCGACGCGTGGCGACAGAGGTCGTTGCGCGTTGTTCGCTGACGCGTGGCCGGCCCGACCGGCTCGCTGCCTTTCATGCAGGTGCTGCACGGGCAGACCGTCGCCACCGTCGACGGATGTGCCGCAAGCGACGCCCGTGCGCGCCGCGCCTTCGCGCAGGAGGTCGCGCTGCTCGGGCGCACCGGCATTCATCCTGTCGTTATCCGAAACATTCCGACCGCGTCCGCCACACAATCTTTCCACGTCGTGCACGCCGCCACGGCCTCTTCGTGCAACGCACGGGCACCGTCACGCAGGCGATGCCGTCCGAAATCCGTCGCCACGTTTCCGACCGGTTGGCATGAAAACGCTTGCGGCGGCCCGCGAAGGCCGCCGCAAGCGGGTCAACATCGACATCGACACCAACGTCAGCGTCGCGCCGCCAGTCTCCTGACGACGCTCACCAGCGCATCGACTTCATCGCACGTGTTGTAGAACGCGAGCGACGGCCGTACCGTGGCCTCGAGCCCGAAGCGCCGCAGAATCGGTTGCGCGCAATGATGCCCCGAGCGCACGGCGATTCCCTCCTCGTTCAGCGCCTGCCCGACTTCCTCGGTTTCGTAGCCCTTCAGCACGAACGACAGCACGCTCGCCTTGTCGCGCGCGGTGCCGACGAGCCGCACGCCCGGCACCGGCGCCAGCACGCTCGTTGCGTACGCAAGCAAATCGTGCTCGTAGCGCGCGATGTTCTCGATGCCGACGCGGCTCACGTAGTCGAGCGCCGCGCCGAGCCCCACCGCGTCCGCGATGTTGCCGGTGCCGGCTTCGAAGCGGTTCGGCGGCGGCTGGAACACCGTGCGCTCGAACGTCACGTCCGCGATCATGTTGCCGCCTCCCTGCCACGGCGGCATGTCGTCGAGGATCGCACGCTTGCCGTACACGACGCCGATCCCGGTCGGCCCGTAGATCTTGTGCCCGGAGAACACGAAGAAATCCGCGTCGATCGCCTGCACGTCCACACGCATGTGCGAGATCGACTGCGCGCCGTCGACCAGCGCCTTCGCACCGGCGCGATGCGCGAGCTCGACGATCTCCTTCACCGGCACGACCGTGCCGAGCGCGTTCGACACCTGCGTAACGGACACGATCTTCGTGCGATCGTTGAGCAGCTTCCGATATTCGTCGAGCAATACCTGCCCCGAATCGTCGACCGGAATCACGCGCAGCGTCGCGCCCTTCTGCGCGGCAAGCTGCTGCCACGGCACGATGTTCGCGTGATGCTCGAGATGCGACACGACGATCTCGTCGCCTTCGCCGACGTTCTGCACGCCCCACGTCTTCGCGATCAGATTGATCGCCTCGGTCGTGCCCCGCACGAACACGATCTCGTCGGGCGACGATGCGCCGATGAAGCGCTGCACCGTTTCGCGTGCATGCTCGTACGCATCCGTCGCGCGGCCGGCCAGTGCATGCGCCGCGCGATGAATGTTCGAGTTCTCGTGTGCATAGAAGTACGCGAGGCGGTCGATCACGGCCTGCGGCTTGTGCGTCGTCGCAGCGTTGTCGAACCAGACGAGTTGCTTGCCGTTCACGCGCTCCTGCAGGATCGGGAAATCGCGGCGGATCGCGTTCACGTCGAACGGCGGATGGGCACCGCGATGCAGCTGACCTTGCGGCGCGGCTGCCTGCGCATCGTCGATGAAGTAGCGCGGCACGTCGGTGCCCGATGCATGCGACACCGGCACGTCGCGCTGCACGGCGAGCAGCGCGCGCAGCGCGTCGTCGCCCGGCAACCCGAATGCTTCCGGCGACGCGAGCCCGTTCGACGGCACGACGATGTCCCGCAGCGTCGCCTGCCAGCCCTGCAGCGAACCGTCGGTGAAGTAGTACGGCGACACCTTCGCCGCGCCTTCCGGTGCGGCGGCGCTCACTTGCGGTACGCCGAGCGCCGCCCCGCCGACCCGCGGTTCGAGCGCGGGCGCGATCGACACGACGTTGTCGGGCAACCCGTTCTGCGCGGCCGCATGCGGCGCGAGCGCCGGTGCGCGGTTGCCGAGCGACAACATGTGCGTCGGCGCAGATGGCGCGAGATTCGTGCCGGGCGCCTTGCCCTGCGGCAGCGCGAGCCCCGGCACACCGGTGCCCGCCCCGCCCGGGCCTGCGAGCGGCGAGC
The DNA here is from genome assembly GCF_001522585.2 of Burkholderia sp. NRF60-BP8. Lineage (NCBI taxonomy): Bacteria > Pseudomonadati > Pseudomonadota > Betaproteobacteria > Burkholderiales > Burkholderiaceae > Burkholderia > Burkholderia sp. NRF60-BP8. Next base: position 489,682 of record NZ_CP013372.1, on the reverse strand, counting down.
CGCCCGGCACCGGGTTGCTGACGGACGCGAGAATCGGCGCCGCCGCCGGCAATGCCGACGGCACGCCGCCGACCGCGCCGCTGCCCGCCGACAGCCCGGGCGCGGTAGCCTGCCCGGGCGGCGTCGCGAAGAACTCGGACGCGAGCCGCGCGAGCGTCGCCGGGTCGGGCAGCCCGGCCGGCAGCGACGCATGCGGCAACCCGTGCGCGTCCCCGCCGGCCAGGCCGGGATTAACGGTAGGTGTCGGGATAGTCATGGTACTTGGCGATTTCGACGTCATCGAGGACAGCCAGCGCATCCGGCGAATGGACCGCGAGCGAGCAATACAGCGAGATCAGGTACGACGCGATCGCCTGATTGTTGATCCCCATGAAGCGCACCGACAGGCCCGGCCCCTGCTCGCCCGCGACGCCCGGCTGATACAGGCCGACGACGCCCTGGCGCTTGTCGCCGACGCGCAACAGCAGGATCTTGGTCTTGCCGTCCGCGACCGGCACCTTGTCCGACGGAATCAGCGGAATGCCGCGCCACGTGAGGAACTGCGAGCCGAACAGGCTGACCGTCGGCGGCGGCACGCCGCGCCGCGTGCATTCGCGGCCGAACGCGGCGATCGCGAGCGGGTGCGTGAGGAAGAAGGCCGGCTCCTTCCACACCTTCGTCAGCAGCTCGTCGAGATCGTCCGGCGTCGGCGCGCCCGTCAGCGGGAAGATCCGCTGTTCGTCGGTCACGTTCGCGAGCAGCCCGTAGTCGGGATTGTTGATCAGCTGGCTTTCCTGCAGCTCCTTGATCGTCTCGATCGTCAGGCGCAGCTGCTCCTTGATCTGGTCGTGAGGACTACTGTAAAGATCGGAAATCCGCGTATGCACGTCGAGCACCGTGCTCACCGCGTTCAGGAAGTATTCGCGCGGCTGCTCCTCGTACGGCACGAAGGTCTGCGGCAACACGCTTTCGTCCTCGAGCTGCGTGCACGCGGCGCGCACGGCTTCCGGGTTCTTCACCTGGTTCAGGCGGTAAATGCCGGCCTCGACCGGCACCCATTGCAGCAGATGGGTCAGCCAGCGCGGCGTGATCGTGGAAAGCTGGGGGACGGTCTTGGTAGCGTTCGCTAGTTGGCGGGCGGCGTGATCGCTCAGCGCGGCCGTGCCGCTTGCAACGGTCGACATGTGTGGCTCCGGGTTCTTAAGATGAAAAACAGGATTGCTTATGACGCTCGGTGATTATCGGAAACCCGCCCCTGCCGGCTCAACATGCTATAGCCGTCAGGTCGTGCAACCGAAGGGGGAAACGATGCGGGGCAACCTCAGGTGACGTATGCGGCCGGCAGCAGCGTCGAGATCGATACGTCGAACGCGCGGGCGATCTTGTCGGCCGTGACGATCGACGCGATCGCCTCGCCGCGCTCGATCTCGCCGACGTACGAGCGGTTCAGCCCCGCATGCTCGGCCAGTTGTTCCTGCGACCACGTGCGCGCTTCGCGCAGCTTGCGCACGTTGGCGCCGAAGTGATGGATGAGGTCGCTCATCGCGCCTCCCAGGCGACGCGCGCCGCCGTGCGCGGCGCGGCGTTCGCTTCGCTGCGCAGCACGGCCTGCGTGACGTTTGCGCCGGCCGGCACGTCTTGCGTGAGCCACACGTTGCCGCCGATCACCGCGCCCCGCCCGATCGTCACGCGGCCGAGGATCGTTGCGCCCGCATAGATCACGACGTCGTCCTCGACGATCGGATGGCGCGCGAGCCCTTTCTCCAGATGGCCGGCGGCATCGCGCGGGAAGCGCTTCGCGCCGAGCGTGACGGCCTGGTACACGCGCACGCGCTCGCCGATGATCGCCGTCTCGCCGATCACGACGCCCGTGCCGTGGTCGATGAAGAAGCCCGCGCCGATGCGCGCGCCCGGATGAATGTCGATGCCCGTCTCCGCATGCGCCTGCTCGGCGATGATCCGCGCGAGCAGCGGCAGGCCGAGCCCGTACAGTTCGTGCGCGAGCCGGTGGTGGATCATCGCGAGGATGCCCGGATAGCACAGCAGCACCTCGTCGACGCTGCCGGCCGCCGGATCGCCGTGGAAGGCCGCCAGCACGTCGCTGTCGAGCAGCCGGCGAATCTCCGGCAAGCGCGCGGCGAACGCCTGCACGGCCGTCGACGCGACTTCATCGATGCGATCGGGCGGTGGCCCGTCGGCATTGCGCTGACGCGCTGCGTAGCGCAATTCGAGCGTCACCTGCGCGAGCAGCGCATTCAGCGCCGAATCGAGCGCATGGGCCACGTGGAAGTTCTCGCTTTCCTGCCGCAGATCGGGCGGCCCGAGCCGCATCGGAAACAGCACGCCCTTCAGCGCGCCGACGATCTGCGCGAGCGCTTCTCGCGCCGGCAAATCGCGCCCGCCCGGTTCGAGCGAGCGCCGCTGCTTTTCGCGCCATGCGCGACGCACCGTCTGCAGCGATTGAACGATGTCGTCGATGTCGAATGCGGCCATCCTGCTTTCTCCCCGTCACGGCCGTGAATCAATCCTGCGCCCACGGCAGGCCGCGAAAGCGCCAGCCGTTGCGGCCGCCGCGATGCTGCCGTTCGTCGAGATCGCCCTCGAAGCCTTCGAGCACATTGAAAACCTGCGTGAAACCACCCTTCGTTGCGGCCTCGGCCGCCTGCGCCGAACGGTTGCCGCTGCGGCACAGCAACAGCACGACCGCGTCCTTGCCGGTCTTCGCTTCCAGTTCGCGCACGAAGCGCGGGTTGCGCGTCAGGCTCGTGCCGGTCGCCCACGGCACGTGCAGCGACTCCGGCACGTGGCCGACGAATTTCCGCTCCTCGGCCGTGCGCACGTCCACCAGCAATGCGTCGCCCGCCGAGAACAGCGCCCACGCGGCTTCCGGCGCGATGCCGCCCGCATAGGGCGTGCCGGCCGCCACGGCTGCCGCGCGCGCGTCTTCGAGCGCCTGCTGCGCAGCGGTTCGTTCTTGCAGTTCAACCGTCATGACACTTCCTTGTTCTCGCAAATTCGTATGAACAAAACACCGGGAAAGCGGCTGTTGCAGCTTGCGTGCTGTCTATAGCCGTCAGCACCACTATGCGAGTGCGGTTGGGGAAGCAGAACCAATAAAAATTCATTTCCAAATCAGCGCTGTGGGGAATGCAATGACGGACGCGCGCTATCGATGCGCGGTCGCTGGCGGGCTGGAAATGGAAGGAAGGCGATGACCGTTCGATGTCGTGCATCGAAGCGTTTTAAAAGGCCGGATGGACCAAACCGTCATCTCGTGTTCGAGGCAATGGAATGGACAGCTCACGCTCCGTGAGTTGCGGCGGTGGCAGGGGTGAGGACGGGTTCGATAGAGAAGGCGATCGTTCACGGGCTGACGGCGTCAAGGAAACCTCCACCCGCACCGACACACGCGCCGTGCCCGCCACCGGATCGGGCTGTCACCTTGCTTTCACGAATGCGATTTAGCGTGACGAAACGCGTCGGCCACGCACGCCGGCTCGCCGCGCTTATGAAAGCCGTTGCCGGGTTTTCAACCGCATGAGAGCCGTCTGCATTCATTCACGCGTAACGCGACCACTTCCGGCGCGGTTTCGGTACGATGTTCGCATCGCGTTTTTCGCCGTATCGAATCGCGCGATCCTTTCCATTTGACGGACAAACAAGGATTTTCGTAAAAATGATGACCAAACATTCGCGAAATATTTACTTGCCCATGCTTCTGTCGATTCCGCTGCTGCTGACCACATCGCCAGCGCATGCACAGACGTCCCTGAGCATTTCATGCACGTCGACCACCGGTAACGGGACGTGCACGGCGTCGGTCGGTGCACCGTGGACGAACACGCCGCTCCATTGGCAAGCAACCGATGTCTCGATGACGATTCTCAACAACACGAGCGTCAGCTTCTCGTGCGTCGCCAACTTTCACCCGGGCCATATTTCCGTCATGCCGAGTATTTCGGACGGGAATACCAACATCCCGACGGTTGCCACGATTCAGCTGAGCTGTTGACGACCGACGTCGCGCCGTCGCGCGATATTGGACAGGTAACGATGCATCGGCGATGCCCGTGCGGTGTCGCCGATACACGCGCTGTCTGCACGTCACACCACCGGATCGACCACCTCGACCGGCACCCCACGCGCCTCGATATCGCGCCCCGCGAGCAGACACAGATCCTCGCGATGATGCGAGGCCACCACCTGCACGCCCACCGGCACGCCGTTCGCGAGCGACGTCGTGACGGCCAGCCCCGGCAGCCCCATCGCGGGCAGCGCGCGCAACGTGAGCTGCGCTTCCCACACGCGGTCGAAGCCGTCCGGCCCTTGCCGGTCTAGATCGTCGGGGAACGGCAGTTCCGACGAAACAGGCAGCAGCAACACAGCATATTCGTCGAGAAACAACCGCCACTGCCGCGTCAGCGTCGTGCGCCGGACCAGCGCGCGGCTGATCACGTCGGCCGGCAGGTCGCGCACCTTGCCGCGCACGGCATCGATCACCGCGGCCGCGCCCGGATCGCCGTCCTGCTCGACTGCGTTCGCCAGCGCGCCGAACCCGTCGCCGAGCCACAGCTGTTCCTGCAACAGCGCAGCCTCGCGCATCGGCGGCGTATCGTCGATCTCGTCGACGGTCCAGCCCGCATCGACGAGCCGGCGCGCGGCATCGCGCAGCGCAGCCTCGACTTCGGGCACGACCTCCAGCCCGCGCGGACGCACGCACAGCGCCGCGCGCTTGGGCACCGCGCGCCCGTCGAACGGCACCGCGACGTGCCACGGATCGCGCGAGTCCGGCGCGCAGAAAGCACGCAGCGCGAGCGAGAGATCGTCGATCGTGCGCGCGATCGGCCCGGCCGTCGACATCAGTTGCGCGCCGATCGCGCGCTCCGGCGACGACGCGTTGAACGCCGGCACGCGGCCGAGCGACGGCCGGATTCCGTGGACGCCGCACGCATAGGCCGGGTAGCGCACCGAGCCGCCGATGTCGGTGCCGAGCGCGAGCGGGCCGATCCCGGCGGCCACGGCCGCCGCCGCGCCGCCGCTCGATCCACCCGGCGTCAGCGACGGATTACGCGGGTTGCGCGTGCGGCCATGCACGAGATTCGACGTGAACCAGCGCAATGCGAACGTCGGCGAATTGGTGCGGCCGAGCAGCACCCCGCCGGCCTTCCGAATGTTGGCGACCACCGGACTGTCGGCGGGCGCGATCAGGTTTTCCTGCAGGCGCGTGCCGTTGGTCGTCGCAAAGCCGGCCTGATCGACGTTGATCTTCGCGGTGACGGGTACGCCCGCGAGCGGCCCCGGATCGTCGCCGCGCGCGATGGCGCGATCGACTTCGTCGGCCTGCCGCCGCACGTCGTCGGGACGGTGTTCGACGACCGCGTTGATCGCCGGATTCACGGCATCGAGACGATCGAGCACAGTGTCCGCCACTTCGCGCGCGGATACATCGCGCTGCCGCACGCGTTTCGCGAGTTCGGTTGCCGACAGTTGCCAGAGTTGCGTCATGACTTCTCCTGGGTGGAAAGACATCGCCATCACTCACGCACTGCGCCTCCTCACGAAAGCGCGGCGCCGCATTCGCTCACTGCGTAGCCTGCTTCGCGCGCTCAGCGGCGGCGATGATCGCGTCGGCCACGGCCTTCGGCTGGCTCAGCATCGCGACGTGGCTGGCGTTCACGCGCGCGACCGTCGCGCCGATCCGCTTCGCCATCGCGTCCTGAAGCGTCGGGTCGATCATCCGGTCCTGCGTCGCGACGACGAACGTCGACGGCTTCGCATGCCATGCGGCCTGCGCGACCTTCTCGGAGATGCACCCGCTATACCACGGCCCCTGGGTCGCCGCAACGATGCGCTGCTGCACGGGCGGCAGATCCGGCGCGAAATCCTGCGCGATCGCCTTGTCGGACAGCCGTGCGAAGCCGCCTGCGTCCTTGCGCAACTCGCCGGCCCATGACGGCGCCGGCAGGCCCTGCGTGACGTCCGCAATCGACTGGCCGTTGTCGGGCGCGAACGCCGCGACGTACACGAGCGACTTCACCTTGTCGTCGTTGCCCGCGTCGCTGATCACGACGCCGGCCCACGAATGGCCGACCAGCACGACCGGCCCCTTCTGTTCGTCGATCGTGCGCTTCGCGGCGGCCGCATCGTCGGCGAGCGAGCTCAGCGGATTCTGCACCGACACCACGTGCAGCCCGCGCGCCTCGAGCAGCGGAATCACGCGGTTCCAGCTCGACCCGTCGGCGAACGCGCCGTGCACGAGCACGACGTTGGTGCCCTTCAGGTCTTCCTTCGGCGCGGCCTGCGCCGCGACCGCACCGAACAGTCCGCCGATCATCGCAGCGGATACCAGAACGCGTTTCATCAAACCGGCCATCGTCATGCTCCTTTCCTTGTCGTATCGTTGAAGTGAAGTACTGCGTGAGCGGCCGCGCCTGCATGTCGCCGGCGCGGCGCGGCATCACGAATGCGCGTACAGGTCGTCGGCGGCGTTGCGTGCGGTACGCGACTGCGCTGCGTCGCGATGGCCGGCCGGCGTCGACGCGTCGGCCACGTTGTCGCCTTGCGACTTCGACGGGCCGTTCTGGTCCGACCGTGCGACTTGCTCGGCAGCCGCGACGGCGTTCTGGGCGGCGGCGATATCGTCCGGGTAATGCGCTTCGCTGCCGGCCGGGTTGTAGCCGGCCTTCTCGAGACGGATGAGGTCCGCGCGCACTTCGGCACGCGTGAGGCCGTGGCCGGTATCGGCGAACGACAGCGCGGGTGCGACGGCGAGGACGGCAACGGCGAGGATTCGAGCGGCTTTCATGAGATTTCTCCTTGAAGGAAGTTGGGGTGTCGATCACTTGGTGTCCGGCGCGAACGTCTGGCACCGAACGTTTGCTGCATGTCGACAGTAGAACCCGCGCACGTATCCGGCATGTTTCCGGAACAGGGCTTTCTGCATGCCAGTTTTTCAAAGAAGGCCGCAGATACAGTGCGATACAAACCCGCTTGCCGATGCGCTCCACCGCTCCCGCGCACCACGAAAAAAGGCGTGCCTCGCAGGGCACGCCTTTCCGTCACCTTCGCACCGCCGTGTCACGTCACGGCGCGAGCCGCGTGAACACGTAATCGTGATTCTTCACCCGCGCCTGATGGCACGCAAAGCACGTCTGATGCTGGCCGATGTCGCCCGGCACGCCGTTGATGAAGCGCCCGAACCCCCAGCCGCCCGTCGCGGCGTAGCGGCGCGAGTCCTTCACCATCACCTGCACGGTCGTCGCCTGGCCGGGCACCGTCGCGGGCGCGAACTCGTCGGACTGCTTGCGCTTGTACGCAAGCTTCACGAGGATCGTGCCGTCCGGGAACGGCAGCGTCGCCTGTTCGAGTGCGCGGATCGCGACCGGGTTGCCGAGCACCACGCGCAATTCGTCGAGCGGTGCGGCCTCTTCGGCCGGGGCGACCATCTCCCATTTCCGGTAGCCGGGCGGAATCGTCACGCCGTAGATCGGCGACGCGGCCGCGGCCGGCTTCGGCTGTTCCGCGAATGCGGCCGGGCCGCTCGCCGACCACGCGCCGGCCAGTAGCGAGCCCGCGACGAGCGCGCGACGCGCGCCGCGCCGCCACACCTCCACGCCGGCCCGCATCACAGATGCTCCACTTGCAGGATCGCGTCGGCGAACGCCTGCGGCGCTTCCTGCGGCAGGTTGTGGCCGATGCCGCCGGCGATGGTCCGGTGCTGGTACTTGCCGGTGAACTTCTTCGCGTACGCGGCCGGCTCCGGATGCGGCGCACCGTTCGCATCGCCTTCCATCGTGATCGTCGGCACGCTGATCGCGGGCCCGGCCGCGAGACGACGCTCGATGTCGTCGTATCGTGCTTCGCCCTTGGCCAGGCCGAGCCGCCAGCGATAGTTGTGGATCACCACGGCCACGTGATCGGGATTCCGGAACGATTCGGCCGAGCGCGCATAAGTCTCGTCGGAGAACTGCCACTTCGGCGACGCGAGCTGCCAGATCAGCTTGTTGAATGCATCGCGATTCTGCGCGTAGCCGAGTTCGCCGCGCTCGGTCGTGAAGTAGAACTGATACCACCACTGGAATTCGGCCTGCGGCGGCAGCGGCTTGGCGTTCGCCGCCTGGCTGCCGATCAGGTAGCCGCTCACCGATACCAGCGCCTTCACGCGCTGCGGCCACAGCGCCGCGATGATGTCGGCCGTGCGCGCGCCCCAGTCGTAGCCGCCGAACACCGCGCGGTCGATCTTCAGCGCATCCATCAGCGCGACGATGTCGACGGCCGTCACGGCCTGCTGGCCGTTGCGCACCGTGTCGGCCGAGCGGAACGTCGTCGAGCCGTAGCCGCGCAGATACGGCACGATCACGCGATAGCCGGCCGCGACGAGCAGCGGCGCGACTTCCGCATAGCTGTAGATGTCGTACGGCCAGCCATGCAGCAGGAACACGACGGGGCCGTCCTTCGGGCCGAGATCCGCATACCCGACATTCAGCACGCCCGCATCGATCTGGTGGATCGTGCCCAGCGACGCGACGCCGGCCGGGCGCTTTGCTGCGGGCGAATCGGGCGCCGACTGCGCTCGCGCCAGCGCGCTAAAGCCGAGGTCGGCCAGGCTCAGGCTCGCCAGCGTCGAGCCCAGGATCAGGCGGCGGCGGGTGTTCACGGTATCAGGCATGACTCGTTCTCCAGTGTCGATCGCTAAGGAAAGGGCCCGCGGCACGTGCGGGCAATCGGGTGTCGCCGTTCGCAGCGGCGGCGCATCGCATCGCCGTGTGAATCGCTTCACCGGTTTTATATCCGAACCGCCCGGAGGCTTTGTATCCCAACGTATCCGTGTGCGGACCCGACACACGACGATTCAAAAAACCACGCGCTGGCATTGCAGGCGGTTGCGTAGAAACGAACACGGGCCGCGCAGCAGGCCGACCCGTATTCGTTGTGTACCCTCCGCTTACGCGCGCCGCAACGGCCGGAACCCGGCACGCACTTCACGCGCGAACAATTCCGGCTCCTCCCACGCCGCGAAGTGGCCGCCCTTGTCGACTTCGTTGAAGTAGATCAGGTTGCGATAGCTGCGCTCGGCCCAGCTGCGCGGCGCCTGGTAGATCTCGCCCGGAAACACCGTGATCGCCGCCGGCAACGAGATGTCCACCGCGTTGAAGTTGTTCGAGTGATCCTCCCAGTAGATCTGCGCGGCCGACGTCGCGGTGTTCGTCAGCCAGTACAGCGAAATGTCGTCGAGAATCTCGTCGCGCGGAATCGAGCGTTCTGGCACGCCGCCGCTGTACGTCCACTGCGAGATCTTGTCGTACATCCACGCAGCCTGCCCGGACGGCGAATCCGCAAGCGCATAGCCGACCGTCTGCGGCCGCGTGACCATCATCGCCGAGTAGCCGCAGTTGTCGCGATAGAACGTCGCCAGCTTCTCGTACGCGGCCCTCTCCTTCGGCGACAGCGAAGCCGGCGCGGGCGCATCGGTCGCGAGCAGCGTCGCGATGTCCGGCGGCACCGTCGCCGGCATGTTGACGTGAATCCCGGCCAGGCCCTGCACGCGCTGCATCGCCATGCGATGCGAGATCACCGAGCCGCAGTCGCCGCCCTGCGACACGAAGCGCGTATAGCCGAGCCGCGCCATCAGCTCGCCCCACGCACGCGCGATATGGTCGGAACCCCAGCCGGTCTTCGTCGGCCGGCCCGAAAAACCGAAGCCCGGCAGCGACGGCACGACGACGTGGAACGCGTCGTCCGCGCTCGCGCCGTGCGCGGTCGGGTCGGTCAGCGGGCCGATCGCCTTCAGCAGCTCGAAGATCGAACCGGGCCAGCCGTGCGTCATGATCATCGGCATCGCGTTCTCGTGCCGCGACCGCACGTGAATGAAATGAATGTCGAGCCCGTCGATTTCCGTGATGAACATCGGGAAACCGTTCAGGCGCGCCTCGCCCTTGCGCCAGTCGTAGTCGGTGCCCCAGTAGCGCAGCAGCGCCTGCATGCGCGCGAGCCGCACGCCCTGCGATTCGTCGGCGACGGTCTCACGGCCCGGCCAGCGCGTCGCGGCGATCCGACGGCGCAGGTCGGCCACGGCTTCGTCGGGAATGTGCGCGGTGAACGGGCGTATGCCGCTCGCGCCGGTCGCGGCATGCAGCGCGGTGGGCAGCATCGCCGAGACCCCGGCGGCCACGGAAGTGGCCAGCAGGTGGCGACGCATCGGGGAAAACGGTGTGGAAGACATCGTTCGGCATCTCCTTTCGTGAAGTGGAAAGTGAACATGCCGCGCGCGGGATCGCGCCTTGGCTTTCAATCCGGCGCGCCCTGGCCACGCGGCGTCGCCCATTTGAAAGGTCCGATGTATCGCGGATTTGTCTGATTTGTACGCGTTTGTAGCTGCTGCTGCACGGCGGGCGGACACGCTTGCGCGGCCCGCGCGCCCGTGTGCCGCTCAGAGCGCCTTGACGATCGCGCCGTCGACGCGAATGTTCTGCCCGGTGATGTAGCCCGCGCCGTCCGACAGCAGGAACGCGACCGTCTTCGCGATCTCGCCGGTCTTGCCGAAGCGGCCGGCCGGAATGCGCGCGACGATCTCCGGCGTTTCCGGCCAGCTGTCGACGAAGCCCGGCAGCACCGCGTTCATCCGGATGTTCTCGGCCGCATAGCGTTCCGCGTACAGGCGCGTCCATGCGCTCAGCGCCGCGCGCAACGCCGACGAAACGGGCATCGGCTGCTCGGGCGCATCCGCCGCGAAGCTCGAGATGTTGACCACCGCGCCGCCGCCCTGCTTCTGGAAGATCGGCGTCACGCGGCGCATCACGCGCACCACGTTCAGCAGGATCAGGTCGAGCCCCGCGTGCCAGTTGTCGTCGGTGATCGCCAGCAGTTCGCCCTTCGGCGGATGGCCGGTGTTGTTCACGACCGCGTCGATGCGGCCGTAGCGCGCGAGCGCTTCCTGCACGAGCCGGTCGATATCGGCCTCTTCCGTCACCGAGCCCTCGATGCCGAAGCCGCCCAGTTCCTCGCCGAGCGCCACCGCGCTGCCCGACGGCGACATCAGCGCGACGCGATAGCCGCTCGCCGCCAATTCCCGCGCGATCGCCGCGCCCATGCCCTTGCCCGCCGCCGTGATCAACGCCACTTTTTCTACAGTCACGATCCGCTCCTTGCTCTCGTTCCGCCGTCGCGCAGCCGCCATTCGGCGCGCCATGGTGGTAATGTAGGCGCATCGATTCCGACTGTCGAACCAGTATTTCTGCCGCCAGCCGATAGTTTTTCTACAGCCTGACGATGCCGCCACGCCCTTCCCGCCTGCCGCCGCTGAATGCGCTTCGTGCGTTCGAAGTGTCCGCGCGACACCTCAATTTCCGCGCCGCCGCCGACGAGATCGGCGTCACGCAGGGCGCCGTCGCGCAGCAGGTGCGTCATCTCGAGGACGTGCTCGGCCTGAAGCTGTTCGAGCGCCTGCCGCGCGGCCTCGCGCTCACGCACGACGGCGCCGCGTATTTCTCCGACGTGCAGCGCGCGCTGCACGCGATCGCCGACGCGACCGACAAGCTCGTGAAACGGCGCGCCGCGCTGACGATCAGCACGACGCCGTCGTTCGCGTCGAAGTGGCTGATCCCGCGGCTCGCGCAGTTCACCGACGCCCATCCCGACTACGACGTGCGCGTGATCGCCGACCCGCAGATCGCGACGTTTCGCCACGACGGCGTCGATCTCGCGATCCGCTATGGCAAGCCGCCGTTCGGCAAGCATCTCGCCACCCATGCGCTGTTCCCGCTCGACGTGTATGCGGTATGCAGCCCGTCGGTGCTGACCGCGCCGGCTTCGCCGCGTGCGCTCGCCGGCCAGGTGCTGCTGCACGACGCGCACGATCTGTGGCCCGCGTTCCTCGCGGCGATGCCCGAATCGGTCGACGTCGATCCGCACAAGGGGCTGCGCTTCAACCAGACGTCGCTCGCGATCGATGCGGCCGTCGCTGGCCAGGGCATCGCGCTCGCGACCGAGCCGCTCGTCGAGCGCGACATCGCCGCCGGACGACTGTGCAAGCCGTTCGACTTCGCGTTTCCGCTGTCGATGGGGTTCTATCTCGTGTATCCGGCCGAGCGCCGCGACGACGACGCGATCGCGGTGATGCGCGAGTGGATGATCCGGGCCGCGTCGGACGGGCGGCCCTGAACGGCCCGAGCGCGTCGGGTTCGTGTCAGGGCGCGATCCAGCGGGCTTCGTAGCCGCTTTCGCTCAGGTCGAATACCGCTCGACGATGGCCGGCGCGTGCGAGTTCGAGCCAGTCGATGCGCGTGACCGTCATGTGGATCAGGCAGAAGTTTTCGTAGCCGTCGCCGGTGGGTGCGGCGCCGTCGACATGCGCGACTTCGGGCGACGCGACCGGCGTACCGGGCGGCAACGGCGCGCGATACAGCAGCAACGTATGCGGCCGGCTCGCTCGCCAGACCGCACGCCGTTGCGCTTCGTCGTCGCAGATCGACGCAACGCCTTCCGCGCGAATCTGCACGAGCGCATCGAGATCGCCGGCGACGATCGAGATGCGCGGATCGCGGCGCAACTCCGCCGCCTTCGCCGAACGCGCATCGGTATGAAACGACAGCACGCGCTCGGTGCGATTCACCTGACGCAATACGATCGTCCGGACCTTCGGCGCGCCATCGAGGCCGAGCGTCGCCGCCTGCAACATCGTGAACGGCGAGCGCGACACGCGCACGCCGGATTCGAGGCAGGACCACAGGCGGTCATGGGTTTGCGCGAGCGATTCGGAAGTCGGGTCGGACATGAGGCAGCGGCGATCGTCGGTGTTTCGATCGCGCAAGCTTAACCGTTCGTGTCGGCGACCGCTCGCATACGATGCGCCGCCGCGCGTGCGCCGCTCAGTTGTAGCCGAGCACGACCGACGCCGCATCGCCGGCATCGGTCGCCGGCTCCGCGCCGAAGCGGCCGAGCACGTCGGCCACATATTGCGGCCCCGCGCCGATCTGCGTCGAGCGATGCGTGGCCGGCCGCTCGTCGCCGGCGAACGATGCTGCGCCCGTCGATGTCGTTTCGTTGACGGTGATCGTCATGTCGATGTCTCCTCACGCGGCCCGCGCCGCACCATACGCGCGCACGAGGCGCGCGACGCCTTCCCTGATCGCATCGACGTCCGGCGCGGCGAACGACAGGCGCAGCGACGCTGCGTCGACGTTGTCCGCGAAGAACGCGTTGCCGGGCACGAACACGATCCTGTTGGCGATCGCCTGCTGCAGCAGCACGTCCGACGGCACCGCGCCGATCCGTGCCCACACGAACATCCCGCCTTCGGGACGATGGAATGCGATTGCATCGCCGAAACCGTCGCGCAGCGCGTCGCACATCGCGTCGCATTTGCGCCGGTACGCGGCCGTGATGCGCGGCAGATGGCGTTCGAGCGCGCCATCGGCCAGGTATTCGGCGGCGGTCGCCTGCGTCCACGGCGCGCTGCACAGATCGACCGTCTGCTTCGCGATCACGCAGCGCCGCGCGATTTCGGCCGGCGCGATCGTCCAGCCCACGCGCAGCCCCGGCGCGACGATCTTCGACAGGCTCGCGAAATGCACGATCCAGTCGCGCGCGCCGTCCACTTCGCCGGCCAGCGCGAGCATCGACGGCACGGCTTCGCCTGCGAAACGCAGGTCGCCGTACGGATCGTCCTCGACGATCAGGAAACGGTATTGCACCGCGAGACGCAGCAGCTTCAGCCGGCGTTCGCGCGTGAGCGTCGCACCCGTCGGGTTCGCGAAGGTCGGGACCGTGTAGAGCAGCTTCGGCTGCGCGATCGCGCCGGACGCGAGTCGTTCGCCGAGACGATCGACGTCGAGCCCTTCACCGTCGACGGGAATCGTCACGATGCGCGCCTGTTGCAAGCGCATCGCCTGCAGCGTGGCCGGATAGGCCGGCTGTTCGGTCAGCACGACGTCGCCGGGCGACACCATCACGCGCAGCAGCAGGTCGAGCCCTTGCTGCGACCCGGTCGTGACGAGCAGCTCGGCCAGCGTGCAGGCGACGCCGCGCCGCGCCATCAGCGCGATCAGTTGCTGCTTCAGTTCGGCGAGGCCGTCGGTGGGGCCGTATTGCAGGCAGCGAACGGGCTGCGCGTATGCGCGTTCGGCGGCCGCATTCAGGCCGTCGACATCGAACAGGTCGCTGGCCGGGTAACCGCCCGCGAAGGAAATCATGCCCGGTTCGGACAGGTACTTGAACAACTCGCGGATCGGCGAACCGGCAGGGTTTTGGAATGAGGGCGTGAACGCGTACATGTCGTCGTGAGCGGGTGGGCACGGCCGGCCGGGATAGCCGCCGCGTGCCGGCCACCAAGGCGCTTCTGGCGCCGCGGCGGTGAATTCGAGCCACGATTGTCGATAGTCATTAAGGGCTCGGCAAACGATATCTATGCACTAGGTCTTGCGGTTTGGTCATCAAATGGGGAGCGGCGCGCGGGTCAACCCGGAGGCGCGTCCGTAACCGCCCCTCCCCCAGCGATCCCTCAGCCCGTCACCCTCGATTGGCCTCGATCACGGTCAAAGCGGCCATATTCACGATCCGCCGCACGGTTGCGCTGGACGTAAGAATGTTCACCGGCGCATTGACGCCGAGCAAGAACGGCCCCACCGCCACATTGCTCCCCGCTTCCGTCTTGAGCAGGTTGTACGCGATGTTGCCGGCATCCACGTTCGGACAGACCAGCAAATTCGCCGCCCCCTTCAACGGCGACATCGGCAGCAGCTTCGCCCGCAGCCCTTCATCGAGCGCGCAGTCGCCATGCATCTCGCCATCCGCCTCGATATCCGGCGCCTGCTCCCGCACGATCTCCAGCGCCCGGCGCATCTTCACGCCGGAAGCCGCACTCCCCGACCCGAAATTCGACCGCGACAGCAGCGCCACCTTCGGCGTCAGATTCAGCCATTCCATCTGCCGCGCCGCCGCGATCGTGAATTCCGCGATCTGCTCCGCATCCGGGTTGTCGTTCACGTGCGTATCCACCAGCGCGACCGTCCGCTGATCGAGCAACAGGATGTTCATCGCCGCGTACGTCGACGCACCGGGCTTCTTGCCGATCACTTCGTCCACGAACCGCAGGTGATTGTGATACTCGCCCACCGTCCCGCAGATCATCCCGTCCGCGTCGCCGAGCTGCACCATCATCGCGCCGATCAGCGTCAGGCGGCGGCGCATCTCCACGCGCGCCATTTCCTTCGAAATACCGTCGCGGCACCGCAGTTCCCAATACTTCGTCCAGTACTGCGGGAAACGCTCGTCGTATTCCGGATTGGTTACTTCGACGTCCTGACCGAGCCGCAAGCGCAGGCCGAACCGCTCGATGCGCGCGAGCAGCACCTCCGGACGCCCGACCAGAATCGGCCGCGCCAGCTTCTCGTCGACGATGACCTGCACCGCACGCAGCACGCGCTCGTCTTCGCCTTCGGTGAACACGAGCCGCGCCTTGCCGCCGTCGCGCACGAGCTGACGCGCAGTCGCGAACAGCGGCTTCATGAACGCGCCCGAGTGATAGACGAATTGCTGCAACTGTTCGACGTACGCATCGAGATTCGCGAGCGGACGCGTCGCCACGCCGCCTTCCATCGCCGCCTTCGCCACGGCCGGCGCGATCCGCACGATCAGGCGCGGGTCGAACGGCTTCGGAATCAGGTATTGCGGGCCGAACGACACATCGTATGCACCGTAGGCCGCCGCGACGACTTCGTTCTGCTCTTCCTCGGCCAGCCCCGCGATCGCGTGCACCGCGGCGATCTCCATCTCGCGCGTGATCGTCGTCGCACCCACGTCCAGCGCGCCGCGGAAAATGTACGGGAAGCACAGGACGTTGTTGACCTGGTTCGGGTAGTCCGAGCGGCCCGTCGCGATGACGACGTCGTCGCGCGTCTCGTGCGCGAGTTCCGGGAAGATTTCCGGCGTCGGATTGGCCAGCGCGAGAATCAGCGGGCGCGCCGCCATTTCCTTGAGCATCTCCGCCGTGAGAATGCCGCCCACCGACAGCCCCAGGAACACATCCGCGCCGCCGATCACGTCGGCGAGCTTGCGCGCCTCGGTTTCCTGCGCGAAGCGCGACTTGGCCGGATCCATCAGCGCGGTACGGCCGCGATAGACGACGCCTTCGATGTCGGTCACCCAGACGTTTTCCACCGGCAGCCCGAGGTCGACCAGCAGGTCCAGGCACGCGAGCGCGGCCGCGCCGGCGCCCGACGTCACGACCTTCACTTCCTTGATCGACTTCCCGACGACCTTCAGCCCGTTGATGAACGCGGCGGAAACGGTAATGGCGGTGCCGTGCTGATCGTCGTGGAAGACCGGAATCTTCATGCGTTCGCGCAGCTTCTGCTCGACGGTGAAGCATTCCGGCGCCTTGATGTCCTCGAGGTTGATGCCGCCGAACGTGGGCTCGAGGCCGGCGATGATGTCGACCAGCTTGTCCGGATCGGTCTCGTTGATCTCGATGTCGAACACGTCGATCCCGGCGAACTTCTTGAACAGGACGGCCTTGCCTTCCATCACCGGCTTCGACGCGAGCGGGCCGATGTTGCCGAGACCGAGCACGGCGGTGCCGTTCGTGATCACGCCGACGAGATTGCCGCGGCTCGTGAAGCGGTGCGCCTGCAGCGGATCGGCGGCGATCGACTCGCACACGCTCGCCACGCCGGGCGTATAGGCCAGCGCCAGATCGCGCTGGGTCACCAGCGGCTTGCTCGCCACGACCGAGATTTTCCCGGGGGTCGGAAACTCGTGATAGTCGAACGCGGCCTGCTGCTGTGTCTCTGTCTGTTTCATGTTGGGGTCCCGGCGTGGGCGCCAGGCCAGTCCCGGCGCGATCCATGAAGGTGATTCTAGGGATCCGCCATAACGTGATGATTCTGTTTTAATATCGGTTCATCACTTTTTCCTGATGAATGCATGACCAGTCAATGAATTTTGACGCCAACGACGTGGTCAGGCGGCTCGGCGCTCGTCTGAAGATTCGGCATCTGGTGCTGTTGTTGCAGATCCAGCAGCACGGATCGCTGACGCGCGTCGCCGAGCACATGGCGAGCAGCCAGCCGGCCGTGACCAACGCGCTGTCCGAACTGGAGAGCATGTTCGGCACGCCGCTGTTCGAGCGCTCGTCGCGCGGCATGCGGCCCACCGCGCTCGGCGCGGTCGTGCTCGAACGGGCGAAAGCGATGATCAAGGATCTCGACCACCTCGCCCGCGAGATGGAGGCCGTCGCCGCCGGGCATGCGGCCCATCTGCACATCGGCGTGATTCCGTTCATCTCCGGCCAGATGCTGTCGGCCGCGCTGAAGTGGCTGCAAGCGCGCATGGAGCGACGCCTGACCGTCACGATTCACGAAGGCACCAGCGATCAGTTGCTGCTGCAACTGCGCGATCACAGTGTCGACATCGTGATCGGGCGCGCGTCGTCGGCGATCGATCTCGGGCAAGTTTCGTTCGAAGTGCTGTATCAGCAGCAGCCGCGCATGATCGCGAGCCGGCGGCTGGCGGCGAAGCTCGCCCGCACGCCGCTGGACTGGCACAAGCTGCACGCGCTCGACTGGATTCTCGGCGCGCCGCATACGCCGATGCGCGAACAGGTGACCGACCTGTTCCTGTCGGCCGGCATCGCGCCGCCCGTGCCGATCGTCGAAAGCTACTCGTCGAAGCTGATCGGCGAAATGATCGCGTCGAGCGACGAGGCCGTGTCGATCGTGCCGGCCGATATCGCGGAAGAACTCGTGCGGATCGCCGGCGTGGCGATCGTGCCGTATTCGCTGGTATGGACGCTGCCGCCCATCGCGCTGTTCACGCGCTCCGCCGATTCGCAGTCGCCCGCGCGCGATCTGCTCGTCGATGCGCTGCGTGCAGTGTGCAAGGAGACGTACGGGGACACGCAGCGATAACCGCGTTACTTGCCCGCTGAAAGGCGACGCAGGATTTCCGCGCGCTCGGCGGCCAGCACGTGGTCCGAACCCTCGCCTCTGTCGTAGCGTGTGCTCGTGCGATAAGAAAAGCGCTTCGCGTATTGATGGACGGCAGAGTCGAACACCCATGCGTCGACTTCGAAGAAGTGCTTGTCGAAATGCACTTCGCCCTCTTGCCACTCGGCGTCCGCGCGGACAAACAGCGGATACGGCGACACCTCCGGCACGTTCCACATCGCGCGATCGGCCATTTCCGTCTGCGTGACCTTCGGCATCAGATTCTCGATCTTGCCGTTCGCGCCAACGCGCAGCACCGCCACGCGCTCCAGCATCCCGCTGCCGCCACCCGAGAACATTCAGGAGAAGAACACCCACGAGCCGCCGGACGCAATCGGCAACCGCTCAGACCGTGGATTCAGGCCGAACTGGTACAGCGCCTTCGAAGAATGGGGAAGCGGCGCCGGCGGCATCTCGAAGCACGGCGCACGGTCGGGCAGCACGCAGAGCTTCACGCCGGAGAGCGGAAGCCCGTCGCCGTCGAGCTTGCCTTCCGTCTGCGTGAAGCGCGGGAATGCAGTTTCGCGGGGCGCTGCCTGAACGCAGGCAATGCCGACGAACGCGATGCTTGCGATCGCCGCGAGCGTTTTACCGATCCAGCGCATCACCCCTCCGCCCGATGACACACCGCCTCGATATTGTGTCCATCCGGACCGATGACGAACGCCGCGTAGTAGTTCGCGTGATAATGCGGCCGCAGCCCGGGCGCGCCATTGTCTTTCCCGCCGGCCTCCAGCGCCGCGCGATGGAACGCATCGACTTGCTGCCGCGTGTCGGCCACGAACGCGATGTGGAGTTGCGCCGGTTTCTCGTCGGTCGGGAACAAACACAGCGAAGACTTGCTGGGCAGTCCGATCTCGATCCCGCACGACGGCTCGCGTTCCCCGACGATTTCGGCACCCAGCGGTTCCAGTGCCCTGAGGAAAAACGCCTTGCTGGCGGCGTAGTCGCTGACGCCGAATTTGACGTGGTCAAACATGAGCTCTCCCCGATGGATGGATCAGACAGCATGCTGATGCGATGGTGCGATGACCGCAACGGTGCCACATGCGGTGGTAGCCCGTTACCCGCTCGATCGCCCCGTATGAGACGTCCGGGGCATCCGAAAGCGGACTGAAAAAAACGCGCGGACACCCGGATCAGTCGACAATGAAAAGTTTCGCACCGGTCCGGGTGTAGGACTGATGTGGCTCCGCGTTGTCGCCAACCTGGTAGCTCATGCCCGCCGTCAAAACGAACTTCCGCCCGTCCTCGAGCGTCGTTTCCAGTTCGCCTTCCATACAGAAAAGAACATGCCCTTTTTGGCACCAGTGATCGGCGAGGTAGCCGGGCGTGTATTCCACCATCCGCACACGGATCCGGTTCGGCTCTTCACCAAAGAACCGCGTGCGCCAATAAGCGACGCCGGTTTCTCCTCGATGTTCCGTTCGTTCGATTTCGGCCCAGTTGGTCGTGCCAAAGGCAAACGCATCCATTTTCATACTGTCGCTTCCTGTATAGGTCGGGCTTTCGTGCCAGGGTCAATCCGCCGTCGCGATCCATGCAATCCGTTCGCATCCGATCGCCTTGGACATCAAACACTATTCCACAATTGCAAGTCGAGCATTCCGTGACGAATTCGGAGTGACCGATACATGCCCCCTGAGCTTGCGTCGTGACGCGGTAGCGCGGCAAGGTTCTGTCCGCGGCGGCAGTGGTCGGTGCCCGAGAGCGCAAACAGCGGGCACGGGCGATCTTCGCCGCCATCGCCGGCGCCCAGCTCATCGCGCGGAGCCGCGCCGATCTCTCGCTCTATGACGGGCTGATCGACAGTTATCGTAAAGCGGGCTTTTTGCCGGTGCAGCAGGGTAACGGGGGCGCGGCTTCAGATGAACGCGTGGTGTTCGATCGTGCGACCCCGACTGACGTGGATTCCGTCGCCGATGTTCGCTGCAGGACCGCCGCGATCACCGGCGGCCCGAACTGACAGGTTTTTCGTAAAGAGACCAGACAATACCGTCCGCTTTCAATCCGACGCGGACAAAGCCCAGCGACTCGTAGTAAGCGCAGAGCGTGATGTTTTCAGCGCTGCAGTCGAGTCGAAGCAAACGCCGGTTCAAGCGGCTCACCTCATGAGCGCACCAGTCGAGCATGAAGCTGCCGAGCCCGAGGCCGTTGAAACCCTGCCGCACACAGAGGCCGTGCACGTAGCCTGCAATCGGCGCTTGGGGCCCCCAGTGCCTGTCATCGTCGAAGTCGAGCGAGAACGTTCCGACCAGCGCGCCATCCTGTTCGACGACGTATACGGCTTTCTTGGCGACGTGGTTTCGTACCCACCCTTCGGAGAATCCGTCGCCCTCCTTGCCCCATACGTAGTCGCGGTGCGCGACCTTCTTGGCATGTGCATCGTTCCGGATCCGTGTCAGCACCGGAACATCGTCGACCGTCGCCTTGCGGACGCTTTTCGACACCATCGTTCGTTTCTCCGTCGGGTCTGGGCCGCCATCCCGCCACATCGCGCCACGCGTTGGTTATCGACGAGGCGGCACGACTGCACGCTCCATGAGTACTCAGCTTGATTGTCGCGCCGACGCGATGCCGGCCAGCCACGCGGGAAAACTCCCCGCGACACGCTCGCGCCGCGCATCATCATGCCAGACCCGAATCACTTGACCGGCGACGCCGCCTTCAGCGGGATCGAGGTCGACACACAGGTGATTGCCACTGCCGTCGTGGGTGAACGGAATCCACTTCAGGTTGTACCAGTCGTCGGCGATGCCGGGCTCCGGCTCCGATGTCATGCCGTCAAAATCGCCGCCGTCCACGAGACCTTTCCAGATGCGCCATTGCGCGAGGATCTCGTGAACGCTCAGCAGCGCATCGCTTCCGGAAAACGCATCGCCCAATGCCGTCTGGCCATTGTGAATGCGCAGACTGTCGATGAAAACGTCGGGCAGCGTCGTACCCAGCGCGACCTGCAATGCATCAATGTCATCGTCGGACGCGGGTCCGTTGAGTCCGCCCGGCAAGCGTGACGCATCGGCGGCGAACGTTGCATCGATCCGCTGCCATGTTTCGCGAAGGTCGATAGTGCGTGCGTCGTCGATCGCGTGGGCGGCCACGCGGGTGTCGACCGCCGGCAACGCTTGTTCGGCTCCCTCGGCGGATGTCGCCGTGACATGGCGCGGCGGCTCGCTGGCAAGGCCGCGATCGAGACGCAGGAACAGCACGGACGAACCTGCCGCCATCGGATAGTCCGCTGCGGGGATCGCGACGAGCACATCGGCATGGACGACACCACCGATCGACCCGTCATCTTCGGCCGGCAGCAGGCGAACGACCGGGTTACCATCGACGCCGCGGTGCAGATTGCCCCATCGCATCGCGTTCAGTCGAGCATCGCGCTCGACGCTGTGGTCAATGATGCCGGCTTCCCAATGGGGCCCCGGTGTTGCGGCGTGCTCGAGCAAATCGAGCACGCGCGGCATGATCGCGTGCATCAGCATAGCGACCGCATTCGTGTGGCCCGGCAGGTTGATCAGCGTGGCCTGATCGTAGCTGGTCATGACCGTCATCCCGCTCTGCGTACCGTCCGGCCGCGTGAACGTGAGCGTGGTTTTCTTCGGCGGCGAGCGATCGTCGCTGCGTCCGAAGTTGAAACGATCCGCCGGTGTTTGCTGGATCTCGACGGTCGCGTCGTCGCGCGAATACACCGGTTGCGCATTCAGTCCGACATCCCGGAAGGGCGGCTTGGCAGGCAATCCGGCTCCGACGATCAGGTCATAACGTTGCGCGAGCTCGGCGAGCTTCTTCCTGAATGCGTACTCGTTCTGTTGCACCTCGAGCGGCGACAACGCCATGTCCGGAGGCTCGATGTATTCGACCGAGTGGACTTCGTATCCCCAGCGCTGCAGTACCGCACGGATATACGGTCCGCTCGTGTCGGGCCGCTGCCAGCGTTCGCGAGCAATTCCGGGCGCGCGCTGTTCATATCCGACGATCACCACGCCGATGCGCGGCCGTTTGGTAACCTCGATATCGCGAACGCCTGCCGCTATCAGCGCGATCCGCCGCTCGGCCGTTATCCGGCTGCCCTTGGGCAGGAGCAGACTGCCTTGTCGATATTCGCTGCCGGGAGCGATGACGTGTTGCCCGGCGGATAGCGGCGCGTGCAACAGCAGGAAAGACCGGGCGCCGCGATGCGTAATTTCAACGTTGCCTTTCGGGACGACGGTGTCGGCGTTTTCCGGCAGTGCGAAATACGGAGGAACATCGACCGCACACCGCGCGCCGATTGCGCGAGCCGCCGGACTGCCCGCTGGCGAAGCCAGCGCGCGTCGGCTGAACTCGAAATCGAGTTCGGCGGGCGCACTATGCGTCGCGTGTACGGTATCAGATGCGCGCAATGCATAGCCTTCGATCGCAGCGAGCGGAACGGGCGGGACATTCTCCAGCGCGAAAACGTCGGCCGCCGTCACGCGCGTCAGCGCATCCTCCACCGCCACCGTCTCGGATTGCATCGCGCCCGGCACGACGCGTCGACAGCGTTCATAGGGCTGGTTGAGCCAGAAAGGGAAATTCTCGTGATCGCTCATGTGGTGAATGTTTTCATGCCGCGGTTTGGGGTCACCCGCGAACCGCGGCAACGGTACGGTTTTCCTTTTCCCCAGCGGCTCAACGTTTTGCGGCAGGCTGCTGAGATCCGACGTCGACGTAGAAATTCTCTTGGTCGAGCACGCGCTGGTTCAAATAGAAATTGCCGAGAAAAGCGCCCGCGCGTCGATTATCGCTGGCATCGATACGCTTGACCGATACTTCCGGGTCACTCGATGCACCCTGCTCGGTCGACGCAAACGGATACTCGTCGCAATCGCAATCGGTCGGCGTTTCGTCCGGATCGCCGGTGAACGTGCACTGACCGTTAACCGAGCCGTATTTCGCAACGCATTGCTTCTTGGATGCATCCCGATTGTCGCGCCGAAGCGTTGCGTCGCGCGTGCGTGTCAGCGGCCGGGACTCCCAAGTATCGGGAAAAATCGTGCCGTCTCCCTTCGGCACGAACTTGCCGGGCCGCCCGGCCGCTTGCGCTTCGCGAATATGGATCGCCGATTCATCGACGTCGGGATTCGTGGCGACAATGGTACGGAGAACCGCCGGTGCGTCCGCGTAGACACATCCTTGCGAGTTGCTCTTGACGAGCGCGACGTCGCATCGAATGTCGGGAATATAACCCACACCCGCGTACGGACTCACGCTTGCTCCGTTCTCGAACGAGTCCCCCGACTTCGCGACCCGATACTCGAGGGTCGGACTGAACCTGAGCGGGTTATTGGCTCCCATGTTCGGCGTAACCATCACCGATATCTCGTTGGACAATCCGCCGAGGGCAAGCGGCACGCCGGCATTGGGCGCAACCGTGCAATCCGATCCGCATTCGACGACGGGCTTGATCATCAGGCCGCCCGGATTGCCGGAAATGACGCGGGTGCGAAATCGGAACTTCAATGGCCACGCAAGCTGATTCGACGGATTGTCGGAATACGCGTAGGCCTCGATAGCCACTCGCCCGATTTCATTGTTTTGATTGTCCTTCGCGACATATTCGAGCGGGACCGTTTTCTGGCAATAACTGCTTCGACTCAATAGCGAGTCCCTGGTCGGTTCGGTCCGGACTGTCGTGCAAATGGGAGAAACATCCGTCGCACTTTCCGCATGAGCCGGCATCGCCGTCGCAAGCACAATCGCACCGGCAAAAAGCATTCGATGAATCACATTCCCTCCTGATTATTTCATTAATCGAAATGACCGATTTCGCTGCACATCCATTTAAACTAACATTTAGATGAAATGCAGCTGTCAATTTCGTCAGGGATATGTAAATCATCGACACGACTACATATCTATTGTTTTATTTTTATAAACGTAATTACCCATAAAATCAAAAAAACGAATTTTTCATGTCACGCCGACTAAATCGATCCCGTACGCGAAGCCCATGTCGCATAGTTGAATCCGTATGCGACGCAACCGACCTCGGCATGCCGAATAATTGAACGCTGCCGCCGTCAAGTGGCGGCAGCCGCCCGCTTCCGGCTGTTCTCGGCCAGTCATGCTTCTTCTGGTATGCCACCGGTGCCAAAGCCCTACGGATGAAACGTCTCGCCCCGCTTGAGCATGTCGATGAATTCCGCGATCTTTCGCGCCCGTGTTTCCGGCTTCTTCGCGTTCTGTATCCGAAACAGGATCGCATAGCGATTGCGGCTGTTCAGCGTCGCAAAAAACTTCGCGGCTTTCGGATTGGCGTCCAGCGCCGCCTGCAGATCGTCCGGCACGATCGAGTTGCTGGCCGACGTATAGGCCGCCTCCCAGCGGCCGTCCTTCCTCGCCCTCTCGATTTCGTCCATGCCGGCCGGCCACATTCTTCCTGCGGCGATCAGCGCTTCGGCCTTGTCCTTGTTGAGCCTGGACCAGATGCTTTTCGCCGAGCGTGGGGTGAAACGCTGCAACCAGTATTGCTCGCTCTCGGCCTTCTTTTGGCCATCGATCCAGCCGTGGCAGAGGGCGCTTTCCACCGCCTCTTCGTAGGTGACGGTTCGCTGCCCCGCGCCTTTTTTCGCGAGCCGCAGCCATGCGCCGGTCGACGCGCCGCCGTTTTTTTCCAGCCAGCTTTCCCATTCGGCTTGACTGGCAAACGTCAGCGCGCCTTCGGTCATGTCACGCTCCTGAACGGTCGGGTTTTCAACGATCCGGAAGCCGCCGCTCGACGAACGCGCGGCAACCGCCGGCGCAGCCCGTTGCGCACGACCGCCTCAAAGAATCCGGTTCAACGCATCGGCAAACCGCTTCACCGCGCCGTCGACATCGTGCAGCTTGTCGAGACCGAACAACCCGAGCCGGAACGTCTTGAAATCCTCCGGCTCGTCGCATTGCAACGGCACGCCCGCCGCGATCTGCACACCGACATCGGCGAATTTCTTTCCGGTGCGAATACCGTCATCGTCCGTGTAGCTCACCACGACACCCGGCGCCTCGAATCCTGCCGCGGCCACGCTCCTGAACCCCTTCTCCGTCAGCAGCGCACGAATGCGCTCGCCGAGCTCGAGCTGTTCCGCCTTCACCTTGTCGAAACCGTACGCATCGGTTTCCTTCATCACGTCGCGCAGCGTCGTGAGGCTGTCCGTGGGCATCGTCGCGTGATACGCGAACCCGCCGCCCTCGTACGCTTCCATGATCTGCAGCCACTTGTGCAGATCGCACGCGAAGCTGGTGCTGGTCGTCGCATCGATGCGTTCGCGCGCGAGCGGGCTCAACATGACCATCGCGCAACACGGCGATGCGCTCCAGCCCTTTTGCGGCGCGCTGATCAGGATGTCGACGCCGCTCGCCTGCATGTCGACCCACACGGTGCCCGACGCGATGCAATCCAGCACGAACATGCCGCCGACCGCATGCACGGCATCGGCCACCGCGCGCAGGTACGCATCGGGCAGCATCATGCCGGACGCGGTTTCGACGTGCGGCGCGAACACGAGATCGGGTTTGTTTTCCTTGATCGCGGCGACCACTTCGTCGATCGGCGCCGGCGCATAGGCGGCCTGCCTGCCGGCTTCGACCGGACGCGCCTTCAGCACCGTCGTTTCGGACGGGATGCTGCCCATGTCGAAAATCTGCGACCAGCGGAAGCTGAACCAGCCGTTGCGGATGACGAGGCACTTCTTGTTCGTCGCGAACTGTCGCGCCACGGCTTCCATGCCGAACGTGCCGCTGCCCGGGACGATCGCGACCGACTTCGCGTTGTAGACTTTATTCAGCGTGGCGGAGATGTCGCGCATGACGCCCTGGAAGCGCTGCGACATATGATTGACCGAGCGATCGGTGTACACCACCGAATATTCGAGGAGCCCCTCGCGGTCAACATCGGGAAGTAAACCTGGCATGCTCGCCTCCGGTGAAAGATGAACGATGGAATCGGGACAAGCCACGTCTTCGATTCGATACTGCTCTGCACCAATGCAAATGCGTCATTGCCTCGACGAAAGCAGATTCTAACGAACGCCGCCGGCCGATTGGCGCATATTTTGTCGGCTGCCGGGCCGGGTGTTCGTCGCCGCGAGCCCGCGCCGCCCACATCGCCCCGCTCCGCGTACGGGTTAACGACGCGTGCGCCAGGCATCCCATAACATGTCGAACGGCCCCTTCACGACGGAAATCTCGATGACCTCCTCTCCCGCATCGTCACTGCAGTCGTCAACCGATCCCGCGCTCGCCGAGCGCGTCGACGCGGTCCTGTCCCGCCAGCTCGACATGCAGCGCCTCGTCGGCGCGGTCGTCCTCGTCGCCCGCGACGGCGAACTCGTCTATCGCCGCGCGGCCGGGTTCGCGGACCGCGAATCGCGTACGCCGATGCGCGAGGACACGCTGTTCCGGCTCGCGTCGGTGACGAAGCCGATCGTCTCGGCGGCCGCGATGGCGCTCGTCGCGCAACGCAAGCTGTCGCTCGACGAGGACGTCACGCGCTGGCTGCCCGCGTTCCGTCCGGCACTCCCCGACGGCCGCGTGCCGACGATCACGGTGCGCCAGTTGCTCGTGCATACCGCCGGTCTCGACTATCGCTTCAACGAAACCGACGCAAACGGCCCCTACGCGCGCGCCGGCGTCTCCGACGGGCTCGATGGCGCATCGATCACGCTCGCCGAAAACCTGCGCCGGATCGCCAGCGTGCCGCTGCTGTTCGCACCCGGCACCCGCTGGAACTATTCGCTGTCGATCGACGTCGTCGGTGCGCTGATCGAGGCCGTCTGCGGCGTGCCGCTCGCCGATGCGGTCGATGCGCTCGTGCTGCGCCCGCTCGGCGCACGCGACACGGCCTTCGTCGCACGCGATCCCGCGCGGCTAGCCACGCCGTACGTCAACGACACGCCGCAGCCGCACCGGCTCGCGGAGAACGAGACGGTGCCCATCGTCGAAGGGTTCGTCGGCGTCACGTACTCGCCGTCGCGCGCGCTGAATGCACACGCGTTCGCATCGGGTGGCGCCGGGATGGTCGGCACCGCCGGCGACGTGCTGACGGTGCTGGACACGCTGCGTGCGGGCGGCGGCGCGATCCTGCCCGCCGAGCTCGTCGACGAGATGGGCCGCGTGCAAACCGGCGATTTCGAATTGCCGGACCTGCCGGGCGCGGGCTTCGGAATCGGCTTCTCGGTGCTGCACGACCCGCAGGCGGCCGCGTCGCCGGAATCCGTCGGCACCTGGCGCTGGGGCGGCGTCTACGGTCACTCGTGGTTCGTCGACCGCGCACGCGGGCTCACCGTCGTGTCGCTGTCGAACACCCTTTACGAAGGCATGAACGGGCAGTACACGCTCGATCTGCGGGACGCGATTTATGGCGTTCGGTAGCGAGCGGAATGGAAAAGGCCCGGCGAAGCCGGGCCCGTGTCGTTCCGCGCAGATCGATCGCTTCCTCGCGTCCAGCGCGGCGCATGACGTGTCGCGACATCCATGAATCGACGTCACGCCGCTTCCGGCCGACCGCATCGCTATCGTGACCTGGCAAGCATCACGTACAAGCCCAGGCCGGTATAAAGAATGAACAAGACCGCAACGACCGTACAGGCAACACGCCCGACCCCGCGCAGACGCGTTACACCGAAATACATCAACCCTGCTCCGACAAGCAGCCACAATGGCCAATAGCTGACACCCAGAATCAGCATCATGACCGGCCACGGTATATCGATGGCGATGTCGCTCATCCCGGCCCCCGTTGCTCGAGTAAAGATCGTGTGTCGAAACCTCCGCGATGTTGCCACATCCCGGCATCGGCGACATCGAGCACGGCGCGGCGCGCCGACCATGAAAAAAGGCCCGACGGAGCCGGGCCAACGGGTTTGAGACACAAGGAGAATCCCGCCCACCCCACACCGGGCGGTCACGCCGCGCTACACGACGTTCTTTTCGACGATCGGCCGGTTTTCGAGCACGCGCGCCCAGCCGAGCGACGACAGGTCGAGCGTGTCGTAACGCCCGCCCAGAATGAGTTCGCTGACGCCACGCCCGGTCGCCGGCCCTTGCTGCAGCCCGTGGCCGCTGTAGCCGTTCGCGAACACGACGTTGTCGAGTTCGGGGTGGTAGCCGATGATCGCGTTGTGATCGAACACGTTGTACTCGTAGTAACCGGACCAGCAGTTCTCGACGCGCAACGCCTCGAATTCCGGCACGCGGTGCGCGAGCGTCGGCCAGATCACGTCGTCGAACAGCGCGTGATCGACTTCGTCGAGCGGCAGGTCGTCCGGGTCGCGATCCGGGCTCGGCGACGTGCCGCAGATATACGTCCGCCCTTCCGGCCGGAAATACACGCCGGTCGGGTCGATCAGCAGCGGGCAATCGGCGAGCTTCGCCGGCGACGATACGTTGAAGATGCTGCGCCGACGCGCATACACGGGAATGTCGATGCCCATCATCGACGACAGCGCGCGCGTCCACGCGCCGGCCGCGTTGACCAGCGTGTCGCATGCGTAGCGCTCGCCGTCGCCCGTCACGACATGCGTGATCCGGCGGCCGTCGCGCACGACGTCCTTCACGTCGGCGGCCACGTAGCGCGCGCCGAGCGCCTGCGCCTTCTTGCGCAGCGCCTGCACGAGCCCGTAGCCGTCGAACCAGCCTTCGCCGCTCACGCCGTACGCGCCCGACACGAGATCGTCGACGTTGAGCCACGGAAACTTCGCGCGCAGCGCGGCGCCGTCCATCAGCCGGATATCGGCGCCGAGGCGCGTCTGCAGCGCATGGTTCTCGCGCAGCGTCGCGTCGCCGGCCGGCGTCGCGAGGAACAGGTAACCGCCTTCGTGCAGATCGATCGACGGCCGGTTGCCGTCCACTTCGAGCCGTTCGCCGATCGTGCGCAGGAAGTCGATGCCGAACAGCGACATCTCGATCGACAGCGGCGTGGAGAACTGCTGGCGAATCGACGCGGCCGACAGCGCCGACGACGATCTCGCATAGGTGGGATCGCGTTCGATGACGGTCACGGCGACCGTGGGATCGGTGGCGCGCAGGAAATACGCGATCGAGCTGCCGATCACACCACCGCCGACGATGACGACTTGAGAACTCACGACTGACTCCGGTTGCACGTAAAAGGCTTGGGGCCGCTCACGCTGATGACGGGCTTGGCGCCGGCCTCCGCCGGCCGGCCGCGCCCGTGGCTGGTTCGTGCCGCGCCTCGCGCGGCGTCGCGCGGGCAGGCTTCGTCGACGATCGCTCCGGCTATTTCAGCACGTCCGGCATCGCCGCGAAAGCCCGCTCGCCCGTGTTGCGTTCAGTCCGCCGATTTCGTCGTGACGGGCTGCCACGCGGCGTTCTTCACTTCATACAGCGTCGAGCTCGGGCTCTTCAGGTCGCCCGTGTTCGTGAATGCGATCGTGCCTGTGATGCCGTCATAGCGCGTGCCCTTCAGCGCACCGTTGAAATCGGCCGGCTTCGTCGAGTTCGCCTTCTGCATCGCGTTGATCGCGATCCACGTCGCGTCGTACGCGAACGGCGCATACGCGAGCATGTCAACGCCGTACTTCTGCTTGAATTTCGTTTCGAACAGCTTGCCCTTCGCCAGACGCGACAGCGGCTGCCCGTACTCCCACACCGACGCGCCTTCGGCCGCGTTGCCGGCCAGCCGGATGAAGTTCGCGTTCATCACGCCGCCGCCCGCGAGGAACTGCGCGCGAATGCCGAGCTGGCGCATGCGCTTCACGAGCATCGCGGCCTGTGCGTCGAGGCCGCCGAAGAACACGAGGTCGGCATTCGTGCTCTTGATCTTCGTGAGCTGCGCGCTGAAGTCGACGGCCTTGTCGTTCGTGAATTCGCGCGCGACGATCGTGCCGCCGTTCGCCTTCACGGCCTTCTCGAACTCGTCGGCTTCGCCCTGGCCGAACGCGGTGCGATCGTCGATGATCGCGATGCGCTTCGCCTTCGTCACGCTCGCCGCATACGCACCGGCGTTGCCGGCGTTCTGCGTGTCGGTCGCGATCACGCGGTACACGGTATCGAGCCCGGCGCGCGTGATGTCGGGATTGGTCGCCGACGGCGTGATCATCGGAATGCCGGCCTTCGCGTAGATCTTCGACGCGGGCAGCGTCGTGCCCGAATTGAAGTGGCCGATCACAACGGCCACCTGCGCGTCGGCGAGCTGCTGCGCGGCCTGCACGCCGGTGCGCGGATCGCTCTGGTCGTCCTGCGACGCTATGACGAATTTCACCGGCTTGCCGCCGACGGTCGTGCGCGCGGCATTCGCTTCGTCGACCGCCATGCGCACGCCGTTCTCGATGTCTTTGCCGTATGCGGCGCCGCCGCCCGTGAGCGGGCCGGCCACGCCGACCTTGACGATCGTCTCCTGTGCGTGGGCCGCGCCCGTCTGGAACGCGAGAAGCGCGGCGGTCAGCGCAACGCCGGAAAGCGAACGAATGCGGAACGTCATGGCAGTCCTTCTTCTGGGGGTCGGGATGCAACGCGCGAGGGTCGCGCGCCGGCAACCTCCTGCGCGCCGGTGATGCGTTTGCGTGCCAGGGCGCGTGCCACGCGCCAATCCGGGCGGACGATGACCGCGGCTCCGTCTCCGAAGAGCCTTTCATCGCGTAAGAGGTGAAGGGATTGTGGGTAGCCAATACCCGTGCAGCAAACGAAATATCGGAACTATGTTGTGAGGATTTGTCATCAAGTTCCGTAGTCGCGGCCGATCCTCGGCCCGCCCGTCGGTGGACCGTGCAGGGAAGCTTTCCATGGCGAAGGGCGGCCGCGCCGCTGGATCAAGGTCGGCCATGGTCATGCCGGCAACGCATCATCGTTGCGACGTCGTCCCGGCCGGCCTTCGCGACGCCGGCAAGGCGCCGCGTCATCGATCAGTGCCGATCGGTGCCCTTGTGGTTGCGCACCGCGTCGGCGGCCTCGGCGGCCTTCTCCTGAAGCTTGCCGGCCTGCTGTTCAGCCACGCCTTCCGCTTCGGTCTCGCGGTCGCCCGTCACCTTGCCGAGTGCTTCCTTGACCGAACCCTTGACCTGCTTGAGCTTGCCCTCGATGCGATTCCTGTCCATGGTCGTCTCCTGCGATGGTTGAGGAAAGCCGGCGATGCCGCGCCCCTGCGCGGCGCCGCCGAGTGGACAGGATCGCAAGCCGGCGCCGCGGGCGGCAGATGCGGATGCACCAGTGCGCCTGGTGCATTCGTACCGCCGCGGTCAGTCCTTGCCCTTCGCACCGCCCTTGTCGCCGCGCGCGCCGTTCGCCTCGGCCGCGCCGACGATCCCGCGCTCGCGCGCCCAGACGATCGCCTCGCCGCGGCTATGCACGTCGAGCTTCGCGTAGATCGTCGCGACGTGATTGCGC
This sequence comes from Burkholderia sp. NRF60-BP8, assembly GCF_001522585.2. NCBI lineage: Bacteria > Pseudomonadati > Pseudomonadota > Betaproteobacteria > Burkholderiales > Burkholderiaceae > Burkholderia > Burkholderia sp. NRF60-BP8. The sequence continues at coordinate 458,375 of NZ_CP013372.1, read as the reverse complement.
ACGGTGTTCGGCGCAAGCCCGAGGCGGCCGGCGATCTCCTTGTCGGCCAGGCCGTGGCACAGCAGGTCGAACACGTCGCGCTCGCGCGCGGTCAGATCGGACAGCTGCGCGCCCGCATCCGGCGCATTCGCGCGCCGCACGTTCGCGAGCTTCTCGATCAGCGTGCGGCTGAACCACGACGCATCCTGCATCGCGGTCTCGATCGCATAGACGAGCTCCATCTCGGTCCGCTTGCGGTCGCTGATGTCGAGCAGCGCGACGAGCAGGCAGTCGCGCCCGTGGATCGCGACGGGGTCCGCCGACACGACGCAATCGCGCACGTCGCCGTCGCGCGTGCGGATCTGCACGTCGGCGTTGCGCACGTTGCCGTCGCGCGCGAGCCGACCTTCGACGCGCGACCACACGCCGCGCTCGGCCCACAGCCCGATCTCGTCGGCGGACTTGCCGAGCAGGTCGCCTTGCGCGTGGCCCGTCAGCGCGGCAAACGCGTCGTTCACGTCGAGCAGCTCGAAACGGTCGGCCGTGACGATCGCGGTCGCGACCGGCGCCATCCGGAACGCCGTCGCGAAGCGCTCCTCGCTTTGCATCAGCGCGCGCTCGGCCTGCTTGCGCGGCTCGAGATCCATGAACGTGAACAGCATGCACGCCTCGCCGTTCATGTCGATCGGCTGCCCGGCGACGACCACCGCCTTGGTGTTGCCGTCGGCAAGCTTCAGCACGGCTTCCATCTGCGGGATCGTCGCGCCTTCGCCGAGCCGCTCGATCGCGAGCTCGCGCCGCTCGGCCTGTTCGAGCACGTCGATCTCGTACACCGAACGGCCGAGCACGTCGTCGCGCGCGTACCCCGTCATGTCGAGAAAGCCCTGGTTGACCTTCACGTAGCGCAAGTCGTCGAGCCGGCAGATCACGGCCGGCGCCGGATTCGCGTTGAAGGTGCGCTCGAAGCGCTCCTCGGCGCTCGCCCATTCGGTCGCATCGTGCAACACGAGCGCGAGGCAATCGGGTGCGCCGGCCGCGTTCGTCAGCACCAGGCTGCGGATGCGGTGAACCCAGCTCACCGACTCGTCGGCCGCCGATTCGACCTCGACCGTCACGTCGCTGAACTCCTCGCCGGCGATCACGCGATCCATCGGATAGTGGCCGTCGCGCACCGGATGGTTGTTCCGGTAGCGCAGCCGGAATCGCTCGCGGTATTCGGTGACGTCCGCGCCGAGCGCCTTCAGCTCGGTCACACCATGCATCGCGAGCGCGGCCTCGTTCGCCCAGACGATCCGCTGATCGGGCTCGATCAGGATCACGCCCTCGGTGAGCCCGGCGATGATCTGGTGCAGTTGACGCCGGTCGGTATGCGACTTGAGCGCCTGTTCGTCTACTTGTTCGTTCATCGAATCGTTGTCCCTGTCGTCGATACGGGCGTCGGCCGAGCGCCCGTTGCGGTGGCGCGCCCCGGCTGGCGCGTGCGGCGATGATCGCCTGCCGCGCAACGGCCCGACAGGCGCGGATGCACTATCTCGAATAGTACATTCGCACGCCGCTCGCGATCGTGCGGTGCCCCGCCGAACGTCGCGGCGCGGCCCGCGCGCCCGTCCGGCGGCGTTGCCCGGGACATGGTGCACGCGCGTGTTCCACCGCTGCGTTCCGTCCCCGGTGCAAACGCACTAGCCGATCAGGTGAATTTGCGCGATGTCCGCTCGCGTTCGCGTCGGTACGCTGGTACTGCATCGGCGCTCATACGCTGCTCTTTCTACCGCAGAGGAGGACACCCGGATGAAACTGCATCAGACACCCGATCCGACGCGGCCCGAACCGCCCCCGGACAATCCGCCCGAACCGGCGCCCGGCACCGACCCGCCGGTACCGCTGCCGCCCGACGTGCCGCGGCCCGACATGCCGCCGCGCGAGCCCGGCTACGACACGCCGATCGCCCGCTAAGGCCCGGCAACGCGCGGGAACGATCCGTGCTCACCCGTTGCTTCGCTCGCCAATCGAAGGAGAACATCAATGAACAAGACCTCGCACCTTTCGACACTGCTCGCCGTCAGCGCGGCGTTCCTGCTTTCCGCTGCCCCGCTCACGAACGCGCACGCCCAGGCCTCGTCGACCGACAGCGGCATGGCGACCGAATCGAGCCAGCCGGTGACCGACACATGGATCACGACCAAGGTGAAGAGTGAACTCGCGACCACCGATGGCGTGAAGAGCACCGACATCAGCGTGAAGACGGTGGACGGCGTCGTCACGCTCACGGGCGTGTTGCCGACGAAGGTCGCCGTGAAGAAGGCCGTCGCCGTGACGCGCGCCATCAAGGGTGTGAAGCACGTCGACGCATCGGGCCTGAAGGCGAAGGCCTGAACTATCACGCGGCCGCGTGCCGCACTTTTCTCCCCTTACGAAAGGAGCACACCATGAACGAAGACAAGATCAAGGGCCAGTGGAAGCAGCTCACCGGCAAGCTGAAGGCCAAGTGGGGCAAGCTGACCGACGACGATCTCGCGGTCGCGGAAGGCAATCGCGATTATCTGGCCGGCAAGATCCAGGAGCGTTACGGCATTGCCCGCGACGAAGCCGAGAAGCAGTTGAAGGAATTCGACCGCGAGCTGTAACGCGCCAGTCGTCTCACCCCGCCGCGACGCACGCCGCGTCGCGGCCACGAGGAGGACAGCGACATGGGCAAATATCTGATCGCATGGCTGCTCGGCGTGCCGATCGGGCTGCTGGTGCTGTTTTATCTGGTCACGCACCTCTTCTGACGCACGCGACGCCCCGTCGACGAACGAAAAACGGGCCGACGGCTGAAACCAGCCGCCGGCCCGTCTGCTTTTGCATGCGGCGCGCGACGCGTCGCGCTTACTTCGCCGCGTTCGCCGTCATCTTGAAGATGCCCTGTGCGTTGCCCGCGTCGAAGCGCAGGTCGGTCACCCAGCGGCGCGCCGTCTGGTCGAACGTGCGCTTGCGCGTGATGAACTCGTAGAACGAACCCGGCACGTTGCGTTTCACCGTGCCGCCGTCGCGGGTGCGGAATTCGCGCTCGACGGTGTCCGCGCGATAGGCGGTCTGGAACACGCGGCCCGAGCGCGAGCGTTCGACTTCCGGCTTCATCGGCCGACCCTTCGCCTTCTCGTCGTCGGCCAGCTTGAACACGTCGGCGACGCGGTCGGTCGCGTGGTTGAACGCGTTGCCTTCGGTCGCGATCCACGCCATTTCCGCCGATTCCATCAGCAGCGTTTCATAGTCGAGCTCGTTCGGCAGGTCGTGCTGGCGCGCGAACGCGCCGACGATTTCCGGCAGCAACGCGTGCGCGTCGTCCAGCGACAGCCAGCCTTCGCGCTCGACTTCCCACAGCAACGCGACGGCCGCCGGCGACAACGGGTCGCGCGACGAGCTGACGACATTCGTCACGGCCTGCTGGAATTCCTTCGAGAAGCGCTCCGGATGCAGCTCGCTGACGAAGAACTGCGCGATTTCGTCCGGCGCGTCCTCATGCGCGTACGCCCGGCCGGTCATGCCGAGCTTGTCGAGCGGGTAACGGCCGTTCAGGCGGAAGCCGAGCGGACGCAGGATGCGCGTGAACGCGGCCTCGCCCGGCGGCAGCGCGCCCGTGTGCGGCCAGCGCACCGTGCGCAGCGCGCCGTGGTCGAAATAGACCGAACCGCCGCGCTCGATCGTGTCGGCCGTGTACGCGCGGCCGTTCGCCGAACGCTCGAGCAGCCCTTCGAACAGCGCCATGTTCATCGCCTGCGCGATTTCCGCGCGCGTCACGACGCCGTCTTCCCATTCTTCGAGGATGGCCGGCATGTTCAGGGTCGAGAACAGGGCGTCGGTCTTCGCCTGTCCCAGCAGCTTCGTCAGCAAGCTGTCGATATTCGGATTGCGCATCAGGATTCTCGTCTCGGGGGACCCGCCGGCAAACGTGCCGGCCATTCGTCGGCCGGCCACCCTGCGGGCGCCTGGCCTTGCACGGGAAGCATTATTCAAAGGGTTGCAGCGGGGCGTAAAGCGAGATTAAATTGATACGTAATGAGTTTTTGGAATGATCAGCCGATCTTCGCCTGCCTTTCGCCCACGTGCGGCGGCCCTTTTTATCAGAGGAATTGAAGGTCTGTTTGGCAAGGGAACACACGTGCGAATGCCCGACATCGCTCGTTCCAAGGGGGCTTCCTTCAGGGCGCAGGGCAAGGAGCGAGGAGCGCCGTTTGGTCGCGCCAGACGAGCGACGAGCGACGCCGCCCTACGGGAGATGTCGGGCATTCCCGTGGAATGATTTTTTAATTTCGGGTGCGTGCTCCCTATCCAGACAGACCCAGACATCATGCGCAAATTCAAGATCCCCAACATGGGCGCGCTCGTGGCTTTCGAAGCCGCCGCTCGCCACGAGAGCTTCACGCACGCGGCCAAGGAACTGTTCCTGACCGAAAGCGCGGTGTCGCGGCAGATCGCGACGCTGGAGGCGAGCCTCGGCGTGCGGCTGTTCGCGCGTGTGAAGCAGCGCGTCGTGCTGACGCGGGCCGGCAAGCTGTACGGCACGCAAGTACGACGCGCGCTGGAAACGCTCGACCGCGACACGCTGTCGATCATCGCGCACGGCAGCGGCGGCGGTTACCTCGAGCTCGCGGTGCTGCCGACCTTCGCGTCGCACTGGCTGATCCCGCGCATCAAGAGCTTCTACGACCGCACGCCCGACGTGCGCGTGAACATGGGCAGCCGCACCGACCTGTTCTCGTTCGAGGACACGCACTTCGAAGCCGCGATCCACTACGGCAAGCCGACCTGGCCCGGCACGTCGTCCGACTACCTGTTCGGCGAGGAAGTCGTGCCGATCTGCTCGCCGGCGCTGCTGGACGGGCCGGTCGAGCGCGTCGAGGATCTGCTCGCGTATCCGCTGCTGCACTCGACGACGCGCCCCGGCGCATGGGCGCAGTGGTTCGAGACGCACGGCGTCGAGGATATTCGCACGATGCAGGGCGTACGCTACGAACTGCATACGATGCTGATCAGCGCGGCCGCGGCCGGGCTCGGCGTCGCGCTCGTGCCGAAGTTCTTCGTCGAGGAACAGTTGCAGCAGCTCGGCCTCGTCGTGCCGTGCGATGCGGCAACCGTCGGCGATTCGGCGTACTACCTCGTGTATCCGACCGAGTTCAGCCACAGCAAGCCGCTGGAATCGTTCCGCAGCTGGCTGCTCGAACAGGCGAGCGCGTATGCGGCGCCCGAGCGCGACGCACCCGCCGCCGATGACGAAGAGGACGAGGACGTCGAGTAACGGCGCCGTCACGCCGGCGTCATCGCGCGATGGCGCCGCAGGCGTGCCGCGCCGGCGCGTCGGCCGCCACGACCTTCACCAGCCGCGCACGATCGGGCGTTTCCAGCCCCGGGCACGCCGTCTCCAAATCGCGGATCACGAGCGTCGCGCGCCCGTCGAACCGGCACACGCCGCGCGGCTGCGCGGCAGGCAGCCGCAGCCCGCGTCTCGCCTCCTGTTGATTCGTGAAAACGATCACGCCCGCTCGTTGCGAGCGATCGGGCAAGCGCCGCTCAGACGCGTCGTCCTCTTCGAACCATACGTCCGACCCGAGCGATTCGTCGCCGTAATCGAGCGCGTATTGCCCCGACAGCGTGATCGTCCGGTCGAGATGCGCCGCCCGGCAACCCGGCTCGGCATCCGCGGGAATCGTCTGCGCACCGGCCGCGAGCGGGCCGCACGCCAGCAACGATAAAAGCAGCGCACGGGCGCGGCCGGCCATGGAGAATCCATCAATCGCGGGGCGGATCATGGGCAGTCGGGTGCGGGTCGTCGTGACGAAGACCCGCATTGTCGCGCACCGCGTGCGTTACATGTGCCACTTCACCGTGGCGGTCAGCGTGCGCGGATCGCCCGGCATGTTGTACAGGTCCGCGTTGCCGTGCGCGGCGATGAAGTAGCGTCGATTGAACAGGTTGTCGAGCGTGAGCGTCACGTCGACCTTCTTGCTCCGATAGCCGGCACCCAGGTTGAACACCGTGAACGACGGCAGCGTGACGAGATCGCTCGCCGACGTGTAGCGCGCCGACTGGAACTGCATGCCGGCCGCCGCATAGAAGCCGTACGGCAGCTCGCGCTTGAGCCACAGGCTCGCGCTGTGCCGCGGCATCAGCCCCGGCGTGTTGCTCGACACCGCGAGGCCGGCCGCCGTCGACTGCGCGGATCCGTCCACCGTGCCGTTCAGGTACGCGTACCCCGCATACACAGACCACTTCGGCGCGATCTCGCCGGTGAAGCCGAGTTCCATCCCGCGCACGTGCTGCGTGCCGATCGGCAGCGCATAGCCGGGATTCGCCGGGTCGCCGATCTGCTGGTTGGTCTGGCGCATGTCGAACAGCGCGACGCTGGCCGTGGCCTTGCCGCCGAGGTCGAAGCGCGAGCCGAGCTCATACGCGGTGGTCTTCTGCGGCGCGAGCGCGGCGCCGTTCGAGAACGCGCCGGAGCTGATCAGCGTGTCGGCCAGCGGCGAGAACGACTGGCTGAACGATCCGTACAGCGTGAGCCAGTCGAGCGGTTCGTAGATCAGGCCGACGCGCGGGCTCCACGCATGATCGGTGCGCTCGAGATTGACGTTCGACGACGTGTAGTCGTGGCGGGTCTGGTTCAGGTAGTCGAAGCGCAGGCCCGCGAGCACCTTCCAGTGTTCGGTCAGCGAGATCAGATCCTGCGCATAGACGCCCGCGAGCCCGACGACGGTCGACGCGTTCGTCTTCGCGCGCACGCCGGTCGGCACGCCGGGCAGCACGACCGGCTGCGGATCGAAGAGATCGTAGGTCGCGACCTTCGTCACGCCGTAGATCGTGTCGAACTTCTGCTGCTGCGACAGCTCGAGCCCGTACAGCAGCTCGTGACGCATGCCGAACAGCGACGTCTTCTGCGTGAGCTCGAACAGCCCGTCGATGCCGTGATCGGTGCGCTGGCGCGTCGACTGGTCGAGCGTGACGACCGGGTGCGCGGCCGTCTTGATCGGCTCGTACGTCACGTAGTTCTTCCGCTCGAGCGAGAAGTCGTACGCGCGGATCGCGCCGTGGAACGACAGCGAATCGTCGAAGCGGTGATCGAGCGACACCGTCGCGCTCTTCGCGGAGACGTCGTTGTAAGAACTGTTCCCCCCGTCGGCCGACCCGTAGTACGTGTTGATCGGCACGTCGACCGGCCGGCCGCGATACGCGGGCAGGCCCTGATCGGACGTGCGGCGGTCGTGCAGGTAGTCGAATTCGACGTTCAGCACCGTGTCGCGGTCGAGCTTGAACTGCGCGGACGGCGCGATCGCCTGCCGGTTGAGCTGGAACTGGTCGCGGAAGCTGTTCGAATTCTCGGCCGCGCCGGTCACGCGGAAGCGCGCCGCGTCGTTCGGGTTCCAGCCGAGGTCGAATTCGCCGCGCCGCTCGCCGCGCGTGCCGAGCGTCACGCCCACGTCGTTCACCGGCGTCGCCTGCGGCCGCTTCAGCACGCGGTTCACGATGCCGCCCGCCGAGCCGCGCCCGTACAGCACGGCCGCCGGCCCCTTCAGCACCTCGACACGCTCGACGTTCGACAGGTCGCGGTAGTACAGCGCATCGTCGCGAATGCCGTCGACGTACTGGTCCGTGATGCTGTTGAAGCCGCGGATCGTGATCTGGTCGCGCTGGCCGTCGCCGACCGAGAAGCCGACGCCCGGCACGTTGCGCAGTGCGTCCTGCAGCGACGTCGCGTTCTGATCCTCGATCACCGCGTGCGGCACGACGTTCACCGTCTGCGGCACGTCCATCAGCGACATGTCGGTCTTGGTCGCCGCGCGCGAATGGCCGCCGTCGTACGACGCATGCTCGGCGGCCGCGTTGACGGAAATCGCGGGCAGGGTCGCCGCGGTGTCGGCCGCCTGCGCAAACGAAGTGCGGGCGCCGGCCAGCGACGTGACGATCAGAAGCGCATGGCACGCGCTCGTGTTGAGTTTCATCGTGAACGTTCGTGAACGTAGAAGGTGGTGAAGAAAACGGCGAACGAGAACGAGCCGGCCCGCGCGCACATCGCGCGGCGAAGCGGCCAAGCCCTTTTCGCGAAAACGACGATGCGCGTGGAGGATCGCCCCGTCGCGCAGGCCGGGTGGCGAACGGCCGGCGCGGATCGCTGCCGGCCGGCGCCGCCGGCACGAAAAAAGCCGTGACATCCCGTCACGGCTCGTAATGCGGCGAAATAATAAACGAGAATGATTCGTGTTTTTAGTTAATTTTCACCGTGTCGCCTGTCCGCAACGCAAGCGCGCATGGCGCTCTGCATTCCTGACGAATACCTTTCTGTTTTGGGTCATCGAGCGGCTTGATTTGTAATATAAACGAAAGATTAGAATCGGCCGCCTCATGCGGCAACGATCGATAACAGGCGGGAGTCGGGATACGACGACGGAGAAACTGGAGAGGATCACGAAGGATCGGGTCGAGCAGACGGAGCGGATTCAACGGTCCGGTGCGCGCCGGACCGGGCAACCCCGACCCGGCGCTCCGGGCAGCCGACCTCGTATCGGCAGCGCAGCGGATCTTCGTCCGTTCTTCACTACGTCTGCTCTCAGGCTCACTGCGTTTTTTTCCTCGCCGCGCTGCGCCATTATCCGCTCAATTCGGCCCAAGTAAAACGTTTGCGCTTGCACCGCGGCCGTTATACCGGGGATTTGGACACATTCTTTCCGAATGCTTACGGTCATTGCGGCGCGCTTGCCCCCATGTTGCATTCGCTGCGGCGTTCCTTTTAAATGGAACTGGTTCCATTCGCTGAATCGACGCTATTCGCGCGTGACGCGCCGTCGCGGGCGCGTCATGATGCCGATTCAGGATCGAGGACCGTTCAGTTCAGGATTCGCATCGCCCGTCCTTCCCGGACACCCCGTCAAACGAGACCGTCATGCCCGATTCCGCCTCCCTGCAGCACCTTTTTCCCGCCTTACAGGACATCCCCGCCGAATTCCGGCTGGCTTCGCCGATTCACCAGCGCGTGTCGCTCGTCGACGGCGAACTGCGGCCGTGGGACGGCGCAACCAAGACCGTGCTGTCCCCGGTGTGCGTGCGCCAGGCGGACGGCAGCGTCGAGCAGGTCGAGATCGGCAGCTACCCGGTGATGGGCGAAACGGAAAGCGACGCGGCGCTCGACGCCGCGGTGCGCGCGTACGACGCGGGCCGCGGCGAGTGGCCGACGATGAAGGTCGAGCAGCGCATTGCATGCATGCAGGACTTCATCAAGCGGATGGTCGCGCAGCGCGAACTCGTCGTGAACCTGATCATGTGGGAGATCGGCAAGAGCCTCGCCGATTCGCAGAAGGAATTCGACCGCACCGTCACCTACATGACGCAGACGATCGATGCGCTGAAGGAGCTCGACAACGCGAACTCGCGCTTCGTGATCGCGGAAGGCACGATCGGCCAGATCCGCCGCACGCCGCTGGGCGTCGTGCTGTGCATGGGCCCGTACAACTATCCGTTGAACGAGACGTTCGCGACGCTGATTCCGGCGCTGCTGATGGGCAACACCGTGGTGTTCAAGCCGCCGCAGTACGGCACGCTGCTGTTCGAGCCGCTGCTCGAGGCGTTCCGCGACGCGTTCCCGAAGGGCGTGATCAACACGATCTACGCGCCGGGCGCGGTGGTCGTGCCGCACATGCTCGCGTCGGGCAAGATCAACGTGCTCGCGCTGATCGGGTCGAGCAAGGTGGCCGATCACCTGAAGAAGCAGCACCCGAAGTCGCACCGGCTGCGCGCGATCCTCGGCCTCGACGCGAAGAACGCGGCGATCGTGCTGCCCGACGCCGATCTCGACCTCACCGTGAAGGAGTGCCTGCTCGGCGCACTGTCGTTCAACGGCCAGCGCTGCACCGCGCTGAAGATGCTGCTCGTGCATCGCTCGATCGTCGACGAATTCCTGAAGCGCTTCACCGCCGCACTCGAACAGCTGAAGATCGGCATGCCGTGGGAAAAAGGCGTCAGCATCACGCCGCTGCCCGGCATGCATCGCACCGCGTACATGACCGACGCGATCGACGACGCGAAGGCGAAGGGCGCGCAGGTCGTCAATCGTTCGGGCGGGGAATTCAGCAAGACGCTGTTCTATCCGGCCGTCGTGTATCCGGTGTCCGAAGGGATGAAGCTGTACCGCGAGGAGCAGTTCGGGCCGATCATTCCGGTCGCACCGTTCGACGACGTGGAAACCGCGCTCGACTACGTGACGACGTCGGATCACGGCCAGCAGGTCAGCATCTTCGGTTCCGATCCGGCGCAGATCGGCGCGCTCGTCGATCCGCTCGTGAACCAGGTGTGCCGCGTGAACATCAATTGCCAGTGCCAGCGCGGGCCCGACGTGTTCCCGTTCGCGGGACGCAAGGATTCGGCCGAAGGCACGCTGTCGGTGAGCGATGCGCTGCGCGCGTTCTCGATCCGCTCGATGGTCGCGGCGAAGCAGACCGACGGCAGCAAGCAACTGCTCGACTCGATCGTGTCGGATCACCACTCGAAGTTCATCAATACCGGCTTCATTTTCTGAAGCCGTCCCGGTCGATGCCGGGGCCCCCGTCGCACGCCGCTGCGGCGGGGCGCTTCCGGTATGCGTCGCGCTGCTAGACGTTCGTCGCCAGCAGCCGAATGCCCGCGACGCCGAACACCACGGCCAGGCACGCTTCCATCGCGCGACGGCCGCGCACGTACAGCCGCCGCGCACCGTCCATCGAGAACACCAGCGCATAGCCGCCGAACACCATGCAGCCGATCGCGAGGCAGCCCGGGACGACGGCGCCGTGCGCGCCGCCCGCGCCGTTCGACGACAGCGCGACGATCGACACCCACACGAGAATCGCCTTCGGATTGGTCAGGTGCAGCATCGCGCCGCGCACGTAGAAGCGCGACAGCCGCTGCTCGCGGGCCTCGCTCGCCGATGCCGCCGGCGGCCCCGACAGCGCCGTGCGCGCCGACTTGAACGCGAGCCACAGCAGGTACAGCCCGCCGAAGACCTTGATCGCGACCAGCAGCTTCGACCACGCGAGCAGCGCGGCCGATATGCCGAGCGCCGCGATCGTCGCCCAGAACATCGACCCCGAAATCACGCCGAGCGCGAACGCGAGCGCCGCCTTGCGGCCCTGGGTCGCGGCGACCGACATGATCGCGAGATTGCTCGGCCCGGGGCTGGCCGTGCCGATGAAATAGGCCGTGTAGGCAAGCAGCAGGTTGGCCGAGAAGAAGGTATGGGCGCTCATGTCGTATCTCGCGGGGACGATTCGGGGATTGTTGGCAAACCCGCGCCGTCTGCACATAGACAATTGTGCGGCCGATCGCTGGGCCAGTTGGATGACCACGCAACCGATCGGCCGCCGCCGGACCGTCTCTGTTTTGAAACAACCGGCGTGCTCGCCGCCGGTCCGCGCGATGCGACAGCGCACGTTCCGCGCAGCCGTTTTCCGTCGGCGGACGCACGGCGGGCGCGGCCGGACCACGCGGCACGCGTCGTTCCGGCCGTTCGCCGGCGCAAACGCGCGACGCGCCCGAGGCCCGCGTTACGTTACATCCGTGAAGCATTTCGCGCCGTCACGCCGCGTCGGGCGCCCGACGCGGCGCACCTCGCGCCCATAGACACCCTCCTCGACCGCCTGCGCGATCCAGTCCCGGCGGGACTCGCCGACCGACGGCGGAGCGCGGCTCAACATTGCTCAACAATCGTCCGGCGGCGCTGGTACGGAATCTGCATTCCGTTCGGGCAGAGGCCGCGCGCGGGGACCGCGCGGACATGAATCCACCCTCGGGCGCGTCCGCGGATACGCCCGTACGATACGCACACGCAACGAGGCTCTTCATGGATGCGCAGCCCAACTCGTCCGACTCGTCGTTCCAGCTCTTCCTCGCGAAGGTGCTCGAACAGCCGCTGCCCGACTGGACCGAAAAACAGCAGATGGAACTCGAGATGGCGCGCACGCTGTCAACGCAAATGGTCACGCTCGCCGAAGACATGCGCGGCCGCGCGCCCGATCTCGCGCGCTGCCTCGTACTGCTCCGCTACGCGAAGGTGCTCGACTTCATGCTGACGTCGCTCGCCGCGCACCGCGACATTCATCCGCAGACGCTGCGCACGCTGTTCCGGCTCGCGAACCTGAAGGTCGACGACGCCTATCCGGTGTGAGCCGGCGCAACGGATCGCGCGTCGCGCACGGCCGTTGCGGCCACTCAACCCGCCCCGCACACGCGCGCCCCGACCGCCCCTCCACGTAAACGGAGGTACAATCGCGCGCCATGAACGCACTTCGCCGCTTCCTGCTCCGGCCAGGCGTCGCGCGACGGTGGCTGTGGGGGTTCCTCCTCGTGACGCTGCTGTCCCGCGCGCTGATGTCGGGCGCCGTGATGCTCGATCCGGACGGTCCGGATGCGGGCTCGGTGGTGCTGTGTTCGGGCCGCGGCCCGCTGATCGTCACCGGCGCCGCGCTGGCCGCCCGCTTCGATGCGGGCGCGCCGATCACGCCGGCCAACGATGCGCGCGCGCTCGCCGATGCACTGAAGCATGACGCGCATGCCGACCAGGCGGCGTCCTCCGACAACGGCGACAGCCTGTGCGCGTTCGGCGCCGCACTGTTCACCGCGCTCGCGTCGTTCGTGCTGCTGGTGCTGCTGTTTCCCGCGGCTCCGCCGCGGCGCTTCTTCATTCGCTTCGACGGTCTTCCATTCGTGCGATCGATATGCGACGATCGCCCGCCCTCCCGCGCTCCTCCTCTGTTCTGCTGAACGTTTTGCCCCGTGACGCGCGCACGTCGACGTGCATGCGCGTTCACGCCGTTCGTTTCGCCCTGACCTGATTCACGCGTTCACCCGAATGCCCGCATCGCGCGGGCGACGCCGCCCTGCGCACCGTTTGCGCAGCGTGCCGCGCCGCCTGTCGCGGCGATGCACGCATGCGGGTGCGACGCACGTCGACCGCAGCCGGCCCGCGCCGGTCGCGCCGCTCGACGCACCCGAGGAGTTCACACCATGTCGACCACCGTCGATCGGGCCATCTCGCCCGCTCGTTCCGCCAGCGCCGGTTACCGGACGCTCTGGCGCTGGCATTTCTACGCCGGCCTGTTCGTGATGCCGTTCCTCGTGATCCTCGCGATCACGGGCACGCTCTACTGCTTCCAGCCGCAGATCGAACCGCTGCTGTATCCGCACCGGCTGGTCGTCGAACCGCGCGCGACGCCGCGGCTCGATGCCGACACGCTGCTCGCCCGCGCACGCACCGCGATGCCGGCCGGCGCCACGCCGGTGTCCGTGCAGGTCGCCACCGCGCCGGACCGCAGCGCCGAGTACGTATTCCGGCTGCGCGACGGCAGCCGCGAGAGCGTGTACGTGAACCCGTACGACGGCAGCGTGCTCGGCACGCTGAGCGTCGAGAACCGCTTCATGCAGATCGACCGGATGCTGCATCGCAAGCTGCTGCTCGGCAAGACCGGCGAGTTGCTGATGGAGCTCGCCGCCTGCTGGACCTTCGTGATGATCGGCACCGGCGTCGCGCTGTGGTGGCCGCGCGGGACGGCCCGCGTCGGGCGCGCGCTGCGGCCCGACCTGTCGCTGCGCGGCCGGCCGCTGTGGAAGAGCATTCACGCGTCGGCCGGCATCTGGCTCGCGGCCGGCACGGTCGCGTTCATCCTGACGGGGCTGCCGTGGTCGGGCTCGTGGGGCAAGAATTTCAAGGCGCTCGCCGCGACCGTGAACCTCGGTGCGCCGGAAGGCGCGTGGGGCGGCGGGTCGATCCGCTCGACGCGCCCGGGTGCCGCCGTGACGGCCGGGCACGCGCCTGCGCAGCCGGCCATGTCGTCCGGCCATCACCACGATTCCGGCGAATCGATGCCGGGAATGGTGATGGACGACCTGCCGTTGCCGCAAACGCCGTGGGCGGTCGGCAACGTGCCCGTGCCGCATTCGCCGTCGGCGTCGGCGCCGGCCCCTGCGCCGCTGCCGCTGGCCCGCGCGATCGCGATCGTCGCCGGGCTCGGCGTGACGAGCGGCTACACGCTCGCGTTGCCGTCCGGCGCGGATGGCGTGTTCACCGCGTCGTACTTTCCGGCCGACCCGAAGGCCGAACGCACGATCTACGTCGACCAGTACAGCGGCGCCGTCCTGAAGGACATCCGCTACGGCGACTACGGCGCGGTATCGAAAGCCGTGTCGTACGGCACGTCGCTGCACATGGGCCGTTATTTCGGGCTCGCGAACCAGATCCTTTGCGCAGTGTTGTCGCTCGGGCTGGCCGCGATGGCCGTCACGGGCACCGTGATGTGGTGGAAACGCCGCCCGGCCGGGAAGCTGGGCGCACCGTCGCGCGAACGCGGCACGCCGCCGATGCGCGGCTGGATCGCCGGGCTCGTGCTGCTCGGCATCGTGTTCCCGCTGATGGGGTTGACGCTCGTCGCGGTCTGGCTGCTCGACCGGCTGCTGTTCGGCCGCGCGGCGCCGGCCGCAGCGTGATCGATGCAAGCGCCTCCCCCATTCGAAGGAAACCGAAACGATGAAGTTCAGATCGATGCTGCCCGCTGCCGTTCTCGCGGCGCTCTCGCCGGGCGGGCACGCACACGCACAGAAAAGCGGCGTCGACGAAGCCGGCGCCACGCTCGCACCGATTCGCGTCGACGCGCAGAAGGCGCCCGGACTGACGCAACCGCTCGACACCGGCAGCCATCTCGGGCTGTCGCCGCTCGAAACGCCCGCGAGCGTCGAGCAGATCCGCCGCGCCACCCTCGACACGCGCGGCGACAGTTCGATCGTCGACGCCGTGAGCCGCGCCGCCGGCATCAGCGCGTCGCCGCATCCCGGCAACGGCAATTCGGAACTCGCCGCGCGCGGCTTCGTCGGCGCGTCGTCGGTCACGCAGCTCTATGACGGCGTGCGCCCGTACGGCGCGATCGGCGTCACGTTCCCGTTCGACACGTGGTCGGTCGACCATATCGACGTGCTGCGCGGCCCCGCCTCGGTGATCTACGGCGAAGGCGCGATCGGCGGCGTGGTCAACATCGTGCCGAAGAAGCCGACGCGCACGCCGATCCGCAACGAGCTGCAGGTCGGCGGCGGCACCGAAGGCACGGCGCGCGCCGCGTTCGGCAGCGGCGGCGCGATCGACGACAAGCTGTCGTACCGCTTCGACATCAGCGGCAACCGCTCGTCGAACTGGGTCGATCGCGGCGACTCGCGCAACCTGTCGGTCTCGGGCGCGCTGCGCTACGACGTGACGCCCGACCTGTACGTGACGGCGTCGTACGCGCAAGGCTTCCAGCATCCGATGCGGTATTTCGGCGCGCCGCTCGTCGGCGGTGCGCGCGATCGCGCGCTCGACGAGAAGAACTACAACGTCGGCGACGCCGACATCGCGTTCCGCGACAGCTGGGCCACCGTGTCGGCGAACTGGCAGCCGAGCGACGGCCTGAACGTGACGAGCACGCTGTACCGGATGAAGAGCAATCGTCACTGGAAGGATGCGGAGTACTACACGTACGTGCCGTCGAGCGCGCAAGTGCGGCGCAGCAGCTACACCGAGATCTTTCATGATCAGGAGCAATACGGCAACGTGACGACGGCCACCGTCGACAGCGCGCCGTTCGGCATGCGCAACACGTTTTCGGCGGGCGTCGAGTTCAACCACACGACGTTCCAGCACGACAACAACTCGCCGTATTCGGGCACGTCGACGGTCGATCCGTTCGACTTCGATCCGGGCGGTTTCATCAATACGGCCGGTACGTTTCCGAAGTACCGCAGCCAGTCGAACCAGTACGCGCTGTTCGCGGAGAACCGGCTCGCGATCACGCCGCGCTGGTCGGTGATCGGCGGGCTGCGCTACGACCATGCGAGCGTGAACCGCGACGATCTCGTGAACGGCGGCGCATTCACGAAGGTGTTCGCGAACACGGGCTGGCGCGTCGGCACCGTGTACGACGTGCGGCCCGGTCTCGCCGTGTACGGCCAGTATTCGGTCGCGGCCGATCCGGTCAGCTCGCTGCTGTCGCTGAATGCGTCGAAGGCGAATTTCACGCTCGCGACCGGCCGCCAGATCGAGATCGGCGTGAAGCAGTCGTTCCTCGACGGCAAGGCGGAATGGACGCTGGCCGCGTACCGGATCGTGAAGAGCAATCTCCTGACGGCCGACCCGGCGAACCCGAACCAGTCGATCCAGGTCGGCCAGCAGTCGTCGCGCGGGCTGGAAGCGACGGTCGGTGCGGAGATCGCGAAGGACTGGCGCGTCGATGCGAACGTGTCGATCCTGCGCGCGAAATACGACGATTTCCGGCAGTCGTCCAGCGGCGCGACCGTATCGCGCGCGGGCAACGTGCCGGTGTCGGTGCCGCAGCGTCTGGCGAACCTGTGGGTGGGCTGGCGCTTCGCGCCGGACTGGACGGGCATCGCGGGCGTCAAGTACGTCGGCAAGCGCTTCGCCGATACCGCGAACCAGCTCGTGATGCCGTCGTACACGACCGTCGACCTCGGCCTCGCGTGGCGGCCGCGCAGGGACACGACGATCACCGCCCGCGCGTACAACGTGTTCAACCGTCGCTACGTACAGTCCGCGTACTACAACGAGACGCAGTATCTGCTCGGCAACGACCGGCGGCTCGAAGTGCTCGCGAACTACCGGTTCTGATGCGACGCGCCGCCACGCCACGCGCGCGGCGCCGCGTGCGTGGCGGCGGGTCGGTCAGCCTTCGGTACCGCCGCGGCCGACCCGGACGCATCGATCAAGTACGCGGCCCCGCCATCCACTTCCGGTAGCGTCGCGTCTGGCACTGCGCGGCCAGTTGCTGCTTCACCAGCGCGCGCAGCGGCGACACCTGCGGGTGCGTACGACGCCCTTCGCTGAGCCGCGTGAGCTGAAACTTGACGACGGCCATGTTCGCCAGCGCGCCCAGCGCCTTGTTCTTCCAGCGGATCGGCTCCAGCACCGGCGCGCTGTCCTTGCCGGCGCGCCAGTCGCGCGGCAGGTTCGGGTCGATCGACAGCGCGGTCGCGATGCCGACCATCGCCACGCCGCTGTTCACGACCTGCTCGGCCACCGCACGACGCCGGATGCCGCCCGTGACCATCAGCGGCATCCGCGCGACGGCCGTGATGTCGCGCGCGAATTCGAGGAAATACGCTTCGCGCGCGAGCGTGCGCCCGTCGCGCGCCTCGCCCTGCATCGCCGGCACTTCATAGCTGCCGCCCGACAGTTCGACGAGATCGACGCCGAGCGGATTCAGCAATTCGACCACGCGCTTCGCGTCGTCCGCGCTGAAACCGCCGCGCTGGAAATCGGCCGAATTCAGCTTCACCGCGACGGCGAAGGCCGGCGATACCGACGCGCGCACCGCCTTCACGATATCGAGCAGCAGGCGTGCGCGATTCTCGATGCTGCCGCCCCATTGATCCTGCCGGCGGTTCGTCAGCGGCGACAGGAACTGGCTCAGCAGATAGCCGTGCGCCGCATGCACCTGCACGCCGGTGAAGCCGCTTTGCTCCGCGAGCCGCGCGGCACGCACGAAACGCTGCTGCACGTCGGCGATATCGGCCGCCGTCATTTCCTTCGGCACCGGAAACTGCTTCGACAGCGCGCCGAGCGCGAGCGGCACGGCCGACGGCGCGAGCGTCGTCTGGCCGAGCGCCGCCTGCATCTGGCGCCCGGGGTGATTGATCTGCATCCACACGTGCCCGCCGCCCGAGCGGGCGATCTGCGCCCAGCGGCGGAAACGGTCGAGATGCGCGTCGCTTTCGAGCACGACGCCGTTCGGCCCCGTCATCGCGCGGCCGTCCACCATCACGTTGCCGGTCAGGATCAGGCCGGCCTGACCGTCGGCCCACGCCTGGTACAGGCGCAGCAACGCATCGGACGGCGCGTGGTCCGCATCGGCCATGTTTTCTTCCATCGCGGCCTTGGCCAGACGGTTCGGAATCACCGCCCCGTTGGGCAGTGTGAGGGGCGCAAACAGATTCATGTGGCAGATCCTCGATTGACGATGGCCTACGATAACTTTAAAGTCAACTTTAAGGTCAAGCCTTTTTGGAGCCCAACATGAAAATCGGCGAACTGGCGAAGGCGAGCGGCCTCGCCGCGTCGCGCATCCGTTTCTACGAAGCGAGCGGCCTGCTCGAACCGGCCCGCCGGCAGGCGAACGGCTATCGGGAATACGGGCCGGAAGCGTTGACGCGGCTCGCGATCATCGACCGCGCGCAGTGTGCGGGCTTCTCGCTCGACGAGATCCGCGCGGTGCTGCCGCCCGATCTCGGCGCATGGCCGCACGACGAACTGCTGGTCGCGCTGCGGCACAAGGTCGACGAGATCGCGCTGCTCGAACGGCGGCTCGCGCAGAACCGGCAGCACCTCGAGACGTTGATCGACGAAATCGAGAACAAGCCCGAAGGCGAGGATTGCGCGAGCGCCGCGCAACGGATGCTCGACCGGCTCTGCGAGCAGGCCAGCCAGCCACTGGAGTCCGCAGCCGCGGTGCGGCCGGCGCGCAAGCGCGCGTGAGGGAGTGTGCCGTGGGATTACGCTGCGCCATCCATCGATCGATGCGCGCCGCAGCCTGAACACGATATGGCGCGGTTGTCGCGATTTGCTTACGTCGCAGGTAATCGACGCGCACCGCCCGCGCCGCGATCATGGCTCCATCGACTCACGCACCGCATCCCGCCAAGGAGCCCGCCATGACCGCCTACGCCATCGCCCACCTGCACGACGTCGAGATGTGCGACGACATCGTCGAATACCTCGAACGGATCGACGGCACGCTCGCGCCGTACGACGGCCATTTCGTGATTCACGGCGCACGGCCGGAAGTGCGCGAAGGCGTGTGGCGCGGCGACCTGATCGCGATCGCGTTTCCCGATCTCGACACGGCGCGCGCATGGTACGAATCGGACGCGTACCGGCAGATTCAGCCGCTGCGCGCACGACACGCGAGCGGCCCGTTGATCCTGATCGACGGCGTCGACGAACGGCACAAGGCGACCGACATCCTGCGCTGAGGCTCGATGCGCGTGGCGTTCCCTACGCGCTCGACGCCGCGCTGCGTGGCGCACCATCGGCACGCCACGCAGGCCGCGACGCGCGGGCGGCTGCCGCGTCAGATCCCGTCGAGCGGCTGCCCCGGCTGCCACGCATCGATGGTCGCCTTCGCCCGCGCGCGATCGCGCGCCGACAGTTCCCCTTCGAGCGCGCGTGCAGTCGCCTCGGAGAACTCGACCTTGCGGCTGCCTTTCCCGGCCTTCACCGCGGCAAGATAGAACGTGTACGCGGTCGACAGGTTCTGCTTCACGCCGCGCCCTTGCTGGTAGAGCGTACCCATGCTTTCGAGCCCCAGCGGATCGCCCTGGCGCGCAGCGGCGCGATACAGCGCGACGGCTTTCTCGAGGTCTTGGGGCAGCTTCATCCCCATGTCGTACATCATGCCGAGCGCGCTCTGTGCGGGTGCGTAGCCGCGATCGGCCGCCATCTGGAAGCAGTCCGCCGCCACGCGGAAATAGCGCTTGGCCGGATTCTCCTCGTGCCGGAACAACTGCCACGCGGCATCGTCGATCTGCACGCCCATGTCGTATTGCATCTTCGCGTCGCCGTGCTGGGCCGCGAGAAAACTCCACTTCACCGCCTGCTCTGCGTCCTGGTAGCGGTAGTAATCACCGAGCAGCGCAGCCGCTTCGACGTTACCCGCGTTCGCTGCGGTCGTGAGTTCGGGGATGGCAGTCTTGTAGTCGTTCTTCTTGTAGGCGGCAAATGCGTCCTGCAGATCCGCAAACGCCGGCGCAACGGCCAGCGCAAGGCTCAACGCCAATAAGGTCTTCTTCATTGCTCTCGATATTGTGATTATTCGATCGGATCGCGGCGCGGTGCGACGTCGTGCCCTCGAGCGTCGCGCCGCGCATGCAGCCGTCCGGTGCGCGTCGTCGTTCCGGGCACCGCATGGCGGAGCCTGTCACACCGGAAGGCTCCCCTTTTACCGCATCCGCCAATCCGTCGTCAATGAAGCGCCTTCGGCCAGCCGCGCCGCCTACGCGTTCCGTTCCATCGGCTCGCCGACGACGAAGCCGCCGCCCTGGAACCGCTGCGCGGGATCGTCGTAATCGGCGGTCGGCGCCGTCACCGGAAACAACCCGGCGAACTGCTCGGAGCTGTCGCGCGGGCGGAAGCCGAGGAAGCCGACCTTCGTGTTGTCCCACCACTTCACCGGGTTGTCCGACGCGCCGTAGACGATCGCGTGGCCGACACGATTCGTCAGCAGCGAGCAGCGCACGAGCTCGATGAAGTCGCGATAGCTGAGAAACGTGACGAGCATGCGCGGGTTCTTCGGCACCTCGAACGACGAGCCGATCCGCAGGCAGACGGTTTCGATCCCGAAGCGGTCGAAGTAGTAGCGCGACAGCGATTCGCCGAAGCACTTCGTCACCCCGTACAGGCTGTCGGGGCGCAGCGGCGAATCGGCGTCGAGCACTTCGGTGACCGGATGGAAACCGATCGCATGGTTCGAGCTCGCGAACACGACGCGCTTCACACCATGCTTGCGCGCGGCTTCGTACAGGTTGTACGTGCCGGTGATGTTCGCGCCGACCAGATCGTCGAACGGCGCATCGACCGAAATGCCGCCGAGGTGAACGATCGCGTCCACGCCGTCGACGAGCTGCATCACGGCCGGCCGGTCGGCCAAGTTGACCTCGCGAATTTCTTCATGCGTGGCCGCGTCGCCCAGCGCCGCGATGTCGCTGACGCGCACGACGTCGGCCCAGTCGGCGAGCGCACCGCGCAACTGGCGGCCGAGGTTGCCGGCCGCGCCCGTCAGCAGCAGGCGGCCGAACGGTTTGCGCGCGGCGGTGGATGAGGCGTTCATCGAATCTCCTTGAATCTGCCCAAATCGGAAAACGTTTTCCAACTATACGCGGACGCGGCGCCGAACGTCAATGGCCGAACCTGCTTGCAGCCATCCGCACTTTCCCGATATCGACCGCTGGCCGCGCGCCGGCTTTTTCTGCCACAATCCGGCGTTATCGAACGAAAACGTTACCCTGCGGATGAAAAAAGTTTCCCCGACGATCCGCGACGTGGCCGCGGAAGCCGGCGTGTCGGTCGCGACGGTCTCGAAGTACGTGAACGGCACGCAGCGCTTCTCGCCGACCGTCGAGGCACGGCTGAAGGACGCCATCGAGCGGCTCGGCTACCGTTCGAACCCGCTCGCGCGCTCGATGATCACCGGCCGCACGCGCACCATCGGCCTCGTGATCCTCGACATCAGCAACCCGCACTTCACGAACGTGGTGAAAGGCGCGAACCGCGTCGCGCTGCAGCACGACTACACGCTGCTGCTCGTCGATACCGAGGAAAGCCAGGCGCGCGAACGTTCGCTGATCGAGGCGCTCGCGCAGCGCGTCGACGGGCTGATCGTCAGCACGCGGATGCCCGACGAGGAAGCCGGCTGGATGCTCGACCTCAACAAGCCGCTCGTGCTGCTGCGTCGCAGCCCGGGCCTGCCGATTCCGAGCGTCGGCATCGACAACCGGCTGTCGACTTACATGCTCGCGCGCCACCTGCTCAACCTCGGCCACACGCGCATCGCGTATCTCGGCTTCGGCACCGCGCGCGTGAACGACGAACGGATTCAGGGCGCGCGCGACTGCCTCGCCGAAGCCGGGCTCACGCTCGACGTGCACGACGCGCATGCGCCGACCGCCGAGGCCGGCGAGCGCGCGTGCTCGCGCGTGATGCTCGGGCCGCAGCGCCCGCAGGCCGTGATCTGCTACAACGACCTGATCGCGCTCGGCTTCATGAAGGAGGCTGCGTCGCTCGGCTTCCGGCTACCGCAGGACGTGTCCGTCGCCGGCATCGACAACGTGCCGTACGGCGCCTACGCGGCGCCCGCGCTGACGACCGTCGACATCCAGAGCGAGAACATGGGCGAGCTCGCGATGCAGAAGCTGATCGACGCGCTCGCCGGGCGCACCGACGCGAGCTATTCGACGTTCGAGCCGCGGCTGATCATGCGCGCGTCGACGGCCGCGGCCGGCTGACGCGGTCGCGACACGCCACCGCCCCGAACGCAAAAAACCGCGCCGTCCGACGCGGCGCGTTCGTTTGCAACGACGCGAATCACGCGTCGAGTTTCGCGGGCTTCATCTTCGGCACGAGCCCGTGCATCACGGCCAGCGCGATCAGGTAGGCCGACGCGCCGATCGCGAACAGCACCCAATAGTGGCCGGTGCGCTGCAGCACCTGGCCGATCACTTCCGAGAACAGCACGCCGCCGATCGAGCCGGCCATCCCGCCGATGCCGACCACCGACGCGACCGCGCGGCGCGGGAACAGGTCGGACGCGGTCGTGAACAGGTTCGCCGACCAGCCCTGGTGCGCGGCGGCGGCGAGGCCGACGATCAGGACTGCGATCCACAGGCTCTGCACCTGCGACACGAACGCGATCGGCAGCACGCAGCAGGCGCAGATCAGCATCGCCGTCTTGCGCGCACGGTTCACGCTCCAGCCTGCACGCAGCAGCATCGACGACAGCCAGCCGCCGCCGATGCTGCCGACCGTCGTCAGCGCATAGATGCAGACGAGCGGCAAACCGATGTGCTGCATGTCCATCCCGCGCGACTCGTTGAGCCACTTCGGCAGCCAGAACAGGTAGAACCACCACACCGGGTCGGTCAGGAACTTGCCGACCAGGAATGCCCACGTCTCGCGCTTGCGGATGAGTTCGCCCCAGCGCGGCGCGCCGGCGCTCGCATTCGCCGCGTCGAGCGCTTCGGCTTCGTCGCGCGGCTCGTCGTATTCCGCCGCGAGTGCGCGCGTGTCGGCCGTGCGATACATCGCCAGCCACACCGCCAGCCACACGATGCCGATCGCGCCGATGATCACGAACGCCGCGCGCCAGCCGTAGGCCACGGCGATCGCCGGGATGATCGCCGGCGCGAACACCGCGCCGATGTTCGCTCCCGAGTTGAAGATGCCGGTGGCGAGCGCGCGCTCGCGGCGCGGGAACCATTCGGCCGTCGTCTTGATCGCGGCCGGGAAGTTGCCGCCCTCGCCGATGCCGAGCAGCGCGCGCACGAACGCGAACCCCGTCACCGAACCGACCGCCGCGTGCAGCATCGCGGCGATGCTCCACACCAGCATCGCCACCGCGTACGACACCCGCGTGCCGAGCCAGTCGACGATGCGCCCGAAGCCGAGCAGGCCCAACGCATAGAACGCCGAAAACGCCATCACGATGCGGCCGTACTGCACCTGGCTCCAGCCGATGTCGTGCTGGAGCATCGGCGCGAGCAGGCCGAGGATCTGCCGATCCATGTAGTTGATGACGGTCGCGAAAAACAGCAGCGCACAGACGGTCCAGCGGTAGCGACTGGCAACCGCGCGCACGGCGCCGACGACGGCAGTGGGCATGAATGTCTCCGATGCGCGGTCGCGCCCGTCGCGCCGCACGAAGTTCGTTGACCGGCGACCGGCGCCGGGGCGAACGGCGGCGCGCGGCTGCGCACGGCTGCGCACGGCACGTTTCGCCGATCCGTCTGGAAAACGTTTTTCAAAGGATAGGGTTTGCACCGGGGCCGTGTCAGTCGGGGATTTCGATGAGTCATCTCAAATTGGTCGCGGTAAAAGAGACGACTGTTCCGCAGAGTGGCATTAACCGTTTTTCCCCTGATTTTCCCGCCGAGGCGCGGCGCGCGCGGCCGCGGAGACACATGTCCGATTCCAGCCAGAATCGGCGCCGGGGATGGTTTACAGTCGTCCCATGCGCCTCGATCCCGACACCTGTTACGCCGCCCTGCTTTCGCGCAACCGCCGCTTCGACGGCTGGTTCTTCGTCGGCGTGGCGACGACCGGCGTGTACTGCCGCCCCGTCTGCCCGGTGAAGCCGCCGAAGGCGCGCAACTGCAGCTACTACCCGACCGCCGCGGCCGCCGAGAAAGCCGGCTTCCGGCCCTGCATGCGCTGCCGCCCCGAGCTCGCGCCCGGCCACGGGCTGCTCGACCTGTCCGGCAATCTCGCCGACGCGGCCGCGACGCTGATCGACGACGGATTCCTGAACGCGCATTCCGTCGATGCGCTCGCACGGCGCGTCGGCGTGACCGAACGCCATCTGCGCCGCATCTTCGGCGCGCAGTTCGGCGTGTCGCCGGTCGAGTTCGCGCAGACGCAGCGGCTGCTGATGGCCAAGCGGCTGCTGACCGATACCGCGCTGCCGGTGGCCGTCGTCGCGTCGACGGCCGGGTTCGGCAGCGTGCGGCGCTTCAACGACCTGTTCCGCCAGCGCTACGGCCTCAATCCGCTGCGGCTACGTAAAGGGGCCGGTGCATCGGCCGACGGCGACATGACCTTCCCGCTGCCGTACCGGCCGCCGTTCGCATGGGCCGACCTGATGCGTTTTCTCGCGCAGCGGCAGATCGATGGCGTCGAGCGGATCGATGCGCAGCGTTATGCGCGCATCGTCGAGCTGCCGGACCGGAACGGCGGCCGCCGCTTGGCCGGCTGGCTGTCCGTCGCGCACGTGCCGCAGCGCTTCGCGCTGGCCGTCACCGTGTCGCCCGCGCTGACGCCGGTCGTGCCGGCCGTGCTCGCACGCGTGCGCCGGCTGTTCGATCTGGACAGCCGCCCCGACGTGATCGACGCGCATCTCGGCGATCTCGCGAGCGGCTCGCCGGGCCTGCGCGTGCCCGGTGCGTTCGACGGCCTCGAGATTGCGATCCGTGCCCTCGCGGGCGAGCAGCTTGCGGCCGCGCAGGCGGATACGCCGTTGCTCGCACGAATTGCGGCACGCTTCGGTCACTCGGTCGACGGCGCGCCGCAGGGCCTCACGCACGCGCTGCCCTGCGCCGCGACGCTGGCCGCGCTGCCGCCTTCGGCCCTCGAGACGATCGGCATCGAGCGCGACACGGCACGCGCGATCGTGTCGCTCGCCCGTGCCGTCGACGACGGCACGCTCGCGCTCGAACCGATGGCGCCGCTCGACGCGACGCTCGCCGCGCTGCGCGCGCTGCCCGGCTTCGACGAACGCGCGGTGCAGTACGTCGCGATGCGCGCGATGGCGTGGCCGAACGCATTTCCCGCCGACGATGCATGGCTGCCCACCCGCACCGAACCCGCGCGCGGGCCGTCCTCCGCGCCGCACGCGGCGACCCGCTGGGCGCCGTGGCGCGCGTATGCCGCATTGCATGCATGGCGCCTTCATGGAGAAATGTCGCGATGACTCCCGCTCACCTGATTCCGAGCCCGCTGGGCGACATTGCCGTGCGCATCGAGGACGATGTGCTGACCGGCCTGTACTTCGTCGGCCAGAAATACTTCCCGCCGCTGGCGATCGTGCGCGAAGCGGACGCGCTCGCCCGCTCGCCGATCGCCCGCCGCGTCGCCGAAGAAATCGCCGAATACTTCACCGGTGCACGCGACACGTTTTCGGTGCCGATCCACCTGCGCGGCACTGCGTTTCAGCGACGGGTATGGCAGGAACTGCTGGCGATTCCGTTCGGCGAACTCGTGTCGTACGGCGACATCACCGAGCGCGTCGGGCTGCCGATGAGCGGTGCGCGCGCGGTGGGCGGCGCGGTCGGCCGCAATCCGGTATCGATCATCGTGCCGTGCCATCGCGTGGTCGGCGCGTCGGGCAGCCTGACCGGTTATGCGGGCGGCGTCGACCGCAAACGTGCGCTGCTGTCGCTCGAAGGCGCGGGGTTTTCGCGCGGCGCCCGGCACCCGGTGCAGCAGGCGCTGGCGTTCTGATGGAGGGCGCGCGTCACGCGCTCGACACCGGCCGGCGCGCTTCACGCTTCGCATACGCGCCGGGCGTCACGCGGAATTTCGCGTGGAACAGCGCGATGAAGGACGACGTCGAGTCGTAACCCAGTTGCGCGGCCACCGCGCCGATCGGCGCACCCGCATCGAGCAGCGGCAGCGACGCGAGCAGCCGCACGGCCTGCCGCCATTCGGTGAACGACAGCCCCGTGTCCTGCCGGAACAGGCGCGACAGCGTGCGCCGCGTCGCGCCGACCCGATGGCCCCATTCGTCGAGACTGCGCGTATCGCCCGGCGCCGCATGCAACGCGCGCGCGATTTTCAGCAGGCGCGGATCGCGCGGCAGCGGCACCGTGAGCGGCGCCGGCTGCATGCGCGCGATCCGGTCCGCGATCAGGCACACGAGCGCACCGTCCGGCCCCGCCTCGTCGTAGTTCACCGGCAACTCGCCGGTCGCGATCACCAGCTCGCGCAGCAGCGGCGTCATGCACAGGATCGTGCAATCGTCGTTCACGTCGCTGCGCGCGATTGCCTCGTCGAGATACAGGCTGTGGAACGCGACGCCATCGCGCGTCGACACCGCGTGCGGCACGTGTGGCGGAATCCACATCGCATAGTGCGGCGGCAGCAGTTGCCGGCTCGACGGTGTCGTCACCTCGAGCACGCCGCTCGTCGCATACATCAGTTGCGCCCACGGATGACTGTGCGCGTCGACGCTCACGTTGCCGGGAATGCCGAACGCACGCACGTACAGCGGCCTCGGCAGGCGCGCCATCGGCGGCACCGCGTAAGGGCCGCCGGGTTGTCCCGCCAGCAACATAAGACGTCCTCCGAAGGTCATTGCACGAACGAGCGCGATGCTACCGTGGCGGCTCCTTTTTCACACGGCTTCCACCCATGAGCGCTCATACCCGCATCACTCGCAAGACCGTCACCGCGATCCGTTCGACCAAAGGCATCGGCAGCCTCGTGTCGCTGACCGCGTATTCCGCGCCGATGGCGAAACTCGTCGACGACGTGGCCGACGTGATCATCGTCGGCGACTCCGTCGGCATGGTGCTGTACGGGATGCCCGATACGCTGCGCGTCACGCTCGACATGATGATTGCACACGGCGCGGCCGTCGTGCGCGGCGCGGCGCAGGCGTGCGTCGTCGTCGACCTGCCGTTCTCCACGTTCCAGGAATCGCCCGCGCAAGCCTATCGCTCCGCCGCGCGGCTGCTCGCCGAAACCGGCGCACAGGCCGTGAAGCTCGAAGGCGGCGGCGAGATGACCGACACGATCCGCTTCCTGACCGATCGCGGCATTCCGGTGATGGCGCATGTCGGCCTCATGCCGCAGCAGGCCAACGCGACGGGCGGCTTCCGCGCGCAAGGCATGGACCCGCGTTCGGCCGCGCAGGTGTTCGACGCCGCGTGCGCGGCCGAGCGTGCCGGCGCATTCGGCGTCGTCATCGAAGGCACCGCCGAAGCGCTCGCGCGCCACCTGACCGAGACGCTGACGATCCCGACGATCGGCATCGGCGCATCGCCCGCCTGCGACGGGCAGGTACTCGTGACCGAGGACATGATCGGCGCATTCGACGCGTACACGCCGCGCTTCGTGAAGCGTTACGCGGATGCGAACGCGCTGATGCGCGACGCGATCCGCCAGTACGCGCACGACGTGCGGCAGCGCGTGTTTCCCGAGCCCGCGCATTGCTTCGGATACGGCAAGCCGCTGCAACTGGCGAACGCGGCCCCGACTGCGTGATGCGGGACGAACGACGCGGTTACCTCACGTTACGTGCGCTTGCGCATCGCATGCGCGACCCGCGCGTTCGCTTCGAATTTCGCGCGATGCGTCGAGAAAAACGTCCGCACGTTGCGGACGTTCGACGCGCCGGTGAACAGCCGCCGCGCGAATTCGTCGTATTCCGCGACATCGGCCAGATCGGCGATCACGACGAAATCGGGCCCCGGCGACACGCGATAACACTGCGTGACGGCCGGCTCCGCGCACACGTACGCTTCGAACGCGTCGTAGTCCTCGGCCGTCTGCCGGTCGAGGCTGATCTCGATCAACGCGGTGACGGCCGTGCCGATCGCGACCGGGTCGAGCATCGCGACCTGCCGACGGATCACGCCGGCCTCCGTCAGCCGCCGCACGCGGCGCATGCAGGTGGGCGGCGACGACAGCGCGCGCTCGGCGAGTTGAAGGTTCGATACCGACGCGTCGTCCTGCAGGATCGCGAGAATGCGCAGGTCGAGATCGTCGAGGGTGATGCCGGCCATCGGCCACTCCTTCCGGTCAGAGGGTGAAATTTAATTTCAACATGATAGACGATCCACCATCCATTTCATTAATACCTATTTTTTGAAATTAAATTCCATTCGACTGCTTCTACCATCGCTCTCACTGATCCAGATGGGACATTTACGGAGCGCGATATGTGTGGAATTGTCGGAGCGGTTGCCCAGCGGGACATCCTGCCGAACCTGGTCGACGGCCTGAAGCGGCTCGAATACCGTGGCTACGATTCGTGCGGCGTCGTGGTCTACCGCGACCGCGCGCTGGCGCGCGCCCGCAGCGTCGATCGTGTCGCGAACCTGCAGCGCGAGATCGCCGCGCAGGGGCTGTCGGGTTACACGGGCATCGCGCATACGCGCTGGGCCACGCATGGCGCGCCCATCACGCTCAACGCGCATCCGCACTTCTCGCCGAGCGATGCGAATGCGCGCATCGCGCTGTCGCACAACGGGATCATCGAAAACTGCGATCAGTTGCGTGCGGAACTGCAGGCGCACGGTTATGTGTTCGCGAGCCAGACCGACAGCGAGGCGATCGCGCACCTGATCGACCACCTGTACGAAGGCGACCTGTTCGACGCGGTCCGGCGTGCGGTCGCGCGACTGCGCGGCAGCTATGCGATCGCGGTGATGTGCCGCGACGAGCCGCACCGGATCGTCGGCGCGCGCGACGGGATGCCGCTCGTGGTCGGAGTCGGCGAAGGCGAGAATTTTCTGGCGTCCGACGCGATTGCGCTGTCCGGCATCACCGATCGCATTGCGTACCTCGAGAACGGCGACGTCGCCGATATTCAACTGCATCGCTACTGGATCGTCGATGCGGCCGGCCAGCGCGTCGAGCGCGCGGTGCATCGCGTCGCCGCGCATAGCGGCGCGGCCGATCTCGGATCGTATCGCTACTACATGCAGAAGGAGATCTTCGAGCAGCCGCAGGCCGTGGCCGATACGCTGCTCGACGTTTCGTCGATCATGCCCGAGCTATTCGGCGACGGCGCATGGCGTGTGTTCAACGACGTCGATTCGGT
The DNA here is from genome assembly GCF_001522585.2 of Burkholderia sp. NRF60-BP8. Classification (NCBI taxonomy): domain Bacteria; kingdom Pseudomonadati; phylum Pseudomonadota; class Betaproteobacteria; order Burkholderiales; family Burkholderiaceae; genus Burkholderia; species Burkholderia sp. NRF60-BP8. The sequence continues at coordinate 429,333 of NZ_CP013372.1, read as the reverse complement.
GCTGCTGCTCGCGTGCGGCGGCAGCTATCACGCGGCGCTGACCGCGAAGTACTGGATCGAGAGCATCGCGAAGCTGCCGGCGAGTGTGGAAATCGCAAGCGAGTTTCGTTATCGCGACGGTGTGCCGAATCCGCGCACGTTGGTGGTTGCGGTGTCGCAAAGCGGTGAAACCGCTGACGTGCTCGGCGCGGTGCATGTCGCGAAGCGCAGCGGAATGATGCACACGCTCGCGATCTGCAACGTCGCGACGAGTGCGCTGATGCGCGAATGCGCGCTGCAATTCGTGACGCGTGCGGGGATCGAGATCGGCGTGGCTTCGACGAAGGCGTTTACGACGCAGCTCGTTGCGTTGTTCCTGCTGACGCTGTCACTGGCGCAAGTGCGCGGGCGATTGAGCGACGATGAAGAAAAGGAGCATCTGCGCGCGCTGCGGCATCTGCCCGATGCGATGTCGAAGGTGCTCGCGCTGGAGCCGCAGATCATGGCGTGGTCGGAGTTGCTCGCGCGACGCGACAACATGCTGTTTCTCGGGCGCGGGATGCATTATCCGATCGCGCTCGAAGGGGCGCTGAAGATGAAGGAGATTTCGTATATTCATGCGGAGGCTTATCCGGCGGGGGAGCTCAAGCATGGGCCGCTGGCGCTCGTCAGCAACGAAATGCCGGTGATCGCGGTCGCGCCGAACGACATGTTGCTCGAGAAGCTCAGGTCGAACATGCATGAAGTCAGTGCGCGGAATGGCAGGCTTTTCGTGTTCGCGGATGTGGACTGCGGGATCGTGCCGAGCGAAGGGATCGAGGTGATTCGACTCAACGAGTATTACGGACCGTTGTCGCCAATCTTGCATACGGTGCCGATGCAACTGCTCGCGTATCACGCGGCGCTGGCGCGGGGGACGGATATCGATAAGCCGAGGAATTTGGCTAAGTCGGTGACGGTGGAGTGAGGGGATGTTTTCCCCTTGTCAGCCGATACGGCGACGATCCGCCCACATCGTCTACCGCGCCGCCCCCGCCCTCACGAAATGATGCTCCACCCGCGCCCGGAGCACCCCCTCCAGCGCGGCAAGCCGCTCACGCAGCCGCACCGCTTGCCCTTCCGTCATTTCACCGAGCACGATCTTTTGCTCGAGAACATCGCCACAGCGGGTGATGGCCCAACGATCGACCGTCGCCGTTTCACCTTCGAGCACGGCCTCCGCTGTCGAAACGATGCCCGGAAGCCGTCTCGAAACGAGATGAACCGTATGCGTCAACGTGAAACCGGGAAGGAAGTGCGACCAGTCTTCACAGACGGTCGGGCGGGAAGCGGAGGAAACTTGGCTCATGGTTGCTCCGGATGAATGGTGATCGAACCGGTGCCAGCCATGCTGCTCCCGCTTCGTTGCCGTCAATCGGCCGCATCGCCTCGAGGGCGTCCACCTTGCCCGGGAGGGCAGGTTGGCGTCGGATAAACCCGACTCTGGATGCTTGAATTCTCACGTTCGTCATGCCGAACGTGGATTCATTATATCGAAAAATCGACGCCGGACAAGGGGCGGTGAAAAGCGACACGTCGGCATGACAGGCGCACTCGTCCGCCCCGTTACCAAGGTAACCCACGGACCCGCGTGTCTTGCATGAGGGGTCGAAATCCCTTCATGGCCAACTAAAACCAGACACTGAACCGCGTCCCCGTCGTCAGCACATCGACCGTGAGGTTCCAGTGATGGGCGTCGGCAATCTCCCTGCAGATTGCCAGCCCGAGGCCGGCACCGTCATACCGCGAGTCCGGTGCCCGCCAGTATCGATCGAAGAGCAGCGGAAGATGCTCCCGCCGAATACCCGGTCCTTCATCTTCGATATGAATCGCCGAATCGAGAACGGTCAGCACGACGACACCACTCGACGGCGAAGCGTTGATCGCGTTCTCGAGGATGTTCTTGAGCAGGATGAAAAGCGCCCCGCTATCCGCCCGTATAGGCGCCGCGGCGTCGCGCGCTTCGATATGAAGCTTCACCTGCTTCGCATCGGCCTTGCCAGCCAGCAAGCTCACGACGTCTCGCGTGACCTCGGCGCCGTTCACGTCGTCGAAGCTGAAGTTCCGCGCTTCGCTGACTTCGGCCAGATGCAGCAGTTGCTTGACCTGCCGTGCCATCAAGTCGATCTCGCGAAGCAACAGCGCCTTCTGGCTGATGTCGGGCTGCAGCTCGATCTGCCCTCTGACCAGCGTGAGCGGCGTCTGCAACTCGTGTGCGGCGTCGGCGAGAAATTGCTGCTGAACCGCGAAGCCGTTCTCGAGCCGGGTCAGCGCATCGTTGAACGCGTCTATCAGCGGCTTGATCTCGCTGGGAATCCCGGCCGACGACAGCCGCGTCTTCAAGTTGCGTGGCTCGATTTCCCGCGCGGCACGCGATACCTCCCGCAACGGCTTCAGCACATGGCTGATCGTCAACGGCAGCGTCAGTCCGAAAATAACGGTCGCAATGACCAGCACATAAGCGATGGTCTTCGGTATCGGATCGATCCGCGTCCTGACGAGCGCATCGACGAGTTGCCTGCTGTGCGCCACCTGCACGTAATAGACGACGCTACCGTTCAACGCGCGTTGAGTCGCGACCACGTACGCCTTGCTGTCGATCGTCGCGGGCAGTACCTTGCCTGCCACCGTCGCGAGGTCCTCCGTCAGCCAGGGTCGGTCGTCGCTCGAAGGCACCGACGCCAGCAACACCTTCCCCGTCGCATCGAGCACGCGATACTTCACGTCGGCCGGCAAGAGCCGGAACATCACCGCCGGATGCTCGCCCAATCGCACGGATGCGGGGCGCCCGGCCGCGTCGAAACGCATCCCGGCCACGATATGACGGATGCTCTCCATCTGCTGGCGCCGTCCCAAGAACTCGGGATATCGATCCAGAAAATAGATGGAAAGCGCAGACAGCAGCGCCAGGCTGATGGCGAACGCGACGACGTTGGTCACCCATAGACGGGTCGACAGGCGTAGCACCCAATGACGGAACATGGTGGTTCTCTTACGAGGACGTGACAACCGGCGGAACGCGGCGAAGCATCGTCACGCGTCGCGCAGCGCGAAGCCGGCGCCGCGGATATTGGCGAGTCGCATCGTTGCGCCGATCGCCGTCAGTTTCTTGCGCAAGCGGTGCACGGTCACCTCGAGCGCGTTCGGCGTGACCGCCTCCGCGAGCCCCCATGCGGCATGCTCGAGGTTCGAATGTCGGACGGTCCGGCCCGCGGCTTCCATCAGGCAGAGCAGGACCTGCAGTTCGGCCGGCGCCAGCAGTGTCGTCCGGTCGCCACAGCGCATCGTGCGCTGCGAGGGGTCGACGGTCACATCCGCGAACGACGCGACGAGCGTCGTGAGCAGCGCCGGGCGCCGCATCAGCGTGCGGACGCGGGCGACGAGCTCGCTCATTTCGAACGGCTTGGTCACATAGTCGTCGGCGCCGCTTTCGAGTCCGTCGATGCGGTCATGCAACGCGTCGCGCGCCGTCAACATCAGGCAAGGCATCATGCGCCCCGCCGCGCGCAGCGTGCGCAAGAACGCCAGGCCGTCTCCGTCGGGCAATCCTCGATCGACGATCAGCAGCGCGTAATCGGCCCGGTCGATACCGTAAGCGGCTTCCCGAGCATTGCCGAACCGATCGGATTCGATCCCCGCCGCGGCCAGGGCCTGAGCCAGCAGGCCGGCCAGGCGCTCGTGATCCTCGACAATCGCCACTCTTGGCATACTCGCACTCACTTGAACCGATACATGTAGCCGATTCTGGCCTCGGGAACGACCCGTCTTCCGACGAGCGGACTGTCGGTGATGCCGTCGCCGAGACGCGACACACCCACGTCCACGAACACCGTCTGCTGCTTCGTCAGCCGGTAGTCGATACGGGTGCCGGCCGACACGTTCACGGCCGAACCCGCGCTGTATGCGGCGCGCCACGCACGTGCCTCGGATGGTCGCACGCCGTAATAGTAGTCGACGTATTTGTCGCTCAGCCATTCCACGCCGACATGCGGCGCGATCGAGAACGCGCCGAGCGCGAACGCCTTCTCGAAGCCGATCTTCGCGCGTTCGCCCTTGTTTCCGCCGAGCAGGAAACTGCCCGACAACGTGCCGAAGCGCGTGCTCCATGACAGTGCAGGGCCGTACCACAACGCGCCCTTGCGATTGTCCATGCCGTTCAGGATCGGTGCGTCCGAGCCCTTGTATCCGTCGAACAGCGAGAACTGGCCACGCAGCGCGAGATTGACGCCGCTCCAGCTGCCGATTTTCAGATCGATGGTGGTGCCGATGGCCTGCACCCATTTGTTGTCGAAGTAGACCAGCGGAAAAGGCAATACGCGGGTGCCGTCGCCGCTGTAGACCGACGGCTCGACGCCGACGCCGGCGCCCAATCCCCAATGCGTGACGTTCGTCGCGTGGTCGAGGATGGTCAGCCCCGAATGATCGGAATCGGGCGGGCTCATGGCGTCGTCCGCCCATGCGGAAGCGGATGACAGTGCGAATGAAGCGGCAATCAGCCATAACGGACGTGCGCGGCGGGCGGCAATTTTCACAATCGTTTTCCTGGAGTCGGCGGTCGAAACGGGGGCTACTGTAGGACCAGTCGACTTACCGCTCACTTACCGAAAAAATCGTCTCGGGCGGATCTTGTGAGGAATTCGGATGGTGGGAAATATCGATGCAAGGCGAGAGGCTCGATGCGCGCGAGCCTGCATGCCGGCGCCGCCGCACTCGGCCGGCCCGGAAAGAAACAAATTTCCCCATTCCGCATATGGATAAAACGTTATTCCACATCGAGCCGAATCCTCAGCCAACTTTGGATCCTTTTTCCCTTCTGTCCCCCGTATCATTTCCGTCACTACGCAATGAGCAAGAGACGGACATGAGCGCCCCCACCCCGCTGCACTACCTCGACTACGCAGCCACGACCCCCGCCGACCCTGCCGTGATCGACGCGATGACGGCCTGCCTCGGCTTCGACGGCATCTTCGGCAACCCCGCATCCAGTTCGCACGCCGCCGGCCGGCAAGCGAAGGACAAGGTCGAACACGCCCGTGCGCAGGTCGCCGCGCTGATCGGCGCGGACGCCGACGAGATCGTCTGGACGTCGGGCGCCACCGAATCGAACAACCTCGCGCTGAAGGGCTATGCGGAAAACGCGACCGGCAAGCGCCACCTGATCACGAGCCGCCTCGAGCACAAGGCCGTGCTCGACACGATGGCGAACCTGTCGAAGCGCGGCATGCAGGTCACTTTCCTGACGCCCGACGCCCACGGCGAAATCACCGCCGACGCGGTGGCGGCCGCGCTCGGCCCCGACACCGGCCTCGTGTCGCTGATGCTCGTGAACAACGAGATCGGCACGCTGACCGACATCGGCGCGATCGCCCGCATCGTGCACGCGGCCGGCGCGCTGCTCCACGTCGACGCCGCGCAGGCGCTCGGCAAGACGCCGATCGACGTGCGCGCGCTCGGCATCGACATGATGTCGATGTCCGCCCACAAGGTGTACGGCCCCAAGGGGATCGGCGCGCTGTTCGTCCGCCGCGAGATCGCGAGCCGGATCGCGCCGCAGATTCACGGCGGCGGCCACGAGCGCGGGCTGCGTTCGGGCACACTCGCGACGCATCAGATCGTCGGCATGGGTGTCGCATGCGAACTCGCCGCCGAGAAACTCGACGGCGAAGCCGCGCGGATCGCTGCGCTCGGCGCGCGGCTCACCGACGCGCTGTTCGCGCTCGGCGACATCACGCAGAACGCGGCCGCCGCCCGCCGCATCCCGCACACGCTGAGCCTGACGGTCAATGCGCCGGGCTTCTTCCCGTTCATGCTCGGCGAAGCGCTCGCCGTGTCGTCCACCTCCGCATGCAATTCGACCAGCGGCGCACCGTCCCACGTGCTGACCGCGATCGGCCTCGACGCGGAAACGGCCGGGCGTACCGTGCGCATCAGTTTCGGGCGCTTCACGACGGAGCAGGACGTCGACTTCGCGATCGGCTGTTTCGCGCGGGCGATCGAGCAATGCCGGGCGGCCGCGGCGACCGGCTTCACCGCGTCGAGGCAGATCACGCCGGCCGACCTGAAGGCGATCCGCAATGCGGGCTTTCGTGCGGTGATCTGCAACCGGCCGGATGGCGAAGGTGTGGATCAGCCGTCGTTCGACGAGATCGCCGCGGCCGCGCGCGAACTGGGGATGGACGCGCGCTACCTGCCGGTCGAGCGCGACCGCATCGGCGACGCGGAAGTCGACGCGTTCGGCGCACTGGTCGACACGCTGCCGAAGCCGGTGCTCGCGTATTGCCGCAGCGGCAGCCGCTCCGGCATGCTGTGGAATCGGCTATCCGCTCGACGGGCGGCGTGAGCCTCCCCCACCCTTACGCCTGACCGCCTGCGGTCGCGCATGAAGCCGATGCTTCGCTGCGCGGCCGCCCGGTGGCGCCGGTCACGACCGCATCAGGCCCGTTCATCGCCGTTCACCGGCGTATAGATCGCCAGCTTCAGCGCGGGATCGTCGTTCGCCTGGAACGTCGCGTACTCGTAGCGCTGCGTGCCGCGTTGCGCATGCACGAGCACTTTCTCGCCGGACACGCCGCTGCGCACGTCATGCGCATCCCACCATTGCGCGAACTCGGCGCTGCCGGCGCGCAATCGCGCGACCAGCGCGACGAACGCCGGATCGCTCGCGTAGAGATCGTGGCTCGTGCGAAACAGCGCGATCATCCGCCGCGCCTCGTCGGCCCAGCTCGCGGCGAACAGCGCACGCGCGTGCGGCGTCTCGAACATGTAGACCAGGATATTGCGATCGGCTTGCGCCAGCCGGTCGAAGCCGAGCACCTCGGCCGCGGCGGCATTCCACGCGAGGATGTCCCAGCGCCGGCCGGTCACGTAGGCAGGCTGCCGAAGGTGCGCGACGAGCCGCGCGAGGGTCGGCGGCACGTGTTCCGGCACGAACGCACGCGGCCCGTCGCGCCGTGCGAGCGTGCGCAGATGGACGGCTTCGGCCTTGTCGAGCCGCAACGCACGCGCCAGCGCGTCGAGCGTCGCCTCCGACGGGTTGACGTCGCGCCCCTGCTCGAGCCGGACGTACCAGTCGACGCCGATGCCCGCGAGTTCCGCGACCTCCTCGCGCCGCAGGCCGGGCGTGCGCCGGCGCGGGCCGCCGTGCAGACCGACGGCTTCCGGGCGCAGCTTCTTGCGCCGCGAGCGCAGGAAATCGCCGAACGGGGTTCGCGTGGTGACGGTCATCGGGTTCGCTCCGGGCAGGGTGGTATCGGCCCATCCTGGGCTCGCGCCGGGCCTTGTTGCAGATTCTAAGCCTGCCAGAATCGACGCATCCCCACCGTCAGGAAGCGTCATGAAAGCTGCGATTCTGAAGTCGTTCGGCGGGCCGCTCGCGATCGAAACGATGCCGGACCCCGTGCTCGGCACCGGCGAAGTCGTCGTGGACGTCGTCGCGACGCCGGTTCTGCCCTATGCGCGGGAAGTATTCAGCGGCGAGCGCCGCTATCCGCTTGAGCTGCCGATCGTGCCCGGCTGCGGCGCGATCGGCCGGGTCCGGCAAACCGGCCCCGACGCGACGCAATTGCAGCCGGGCGACTGGGTGTTCTGCGACCCGACCGTCCGCTCGCGCGACGACGCGCGAATGCCCGACATCGTGCTGCAGGGCTGGAGCACGCGCGGTGAAGGCGGCAAGCAGTTGCAGCGCTATTTTCACGACGGTCCGTTCGCCGAACGGCTGCGCGTGCCGACCGAGAACGCGGTGCGCATCGGCGCGATCGCGTCGGCCGACGCCGCACGCTGGTGCGCGCTCAATACCCTGCTCGTGCCTTACGGCGGGCTGCTGGCATCCGACCTGCGCGCCGGCGAAATCGTGCTCGTCAGCGGCGCGACCGGCCATTTCGGCAGCGCCTGCGTCGCGGTGGCGCTGGCAATGGGCGCGCGCTGCGTGGTCGCGCCCGGCCGCAACGTGCGCGTGCTCGCGGATCTCGAACGCCGCTTCGGCGACCGCGTGCGCACGGTCGAGCTGACCGGCGACGAAACCGGAGACCGCATCCGCATGCAGCAGGCGGCGCCGGGGCCGATCGACTGCGTGATCGACCTGATGCCGCCGTCGGTGCCCGCGACGACGGTGCGCGCGGCCGTGATGGCGGTTCGCCCGTACGGGCGCGTGGTGCTGATGGGCGGCGTCGGCATGCTCGGCGGGGCCGGGCTCGAGCTGCCGTATCCGTGGATCATGCGCAACGACATCACGCTGCGCGGCAAATGGATGTACCCGACGCAAGCCGTGACGCTGATGACCGGGCTCGTTCGCGGCGGGCTGCTCGACCTCGGACAATTCGACGTGACGGCCTTCGCGCTCGACGACGCGAACGACGCGGTTACGCATGCGGCGGAGCACGGCGGGCCGTTCAGGATGACGGTGATCGCGCCTTAAGCCGAGCCCGCCGACGATTCGGCGGCCGGTGCGCCCGACAAGCCGCACCGGCCGCCGTCCTGCCTGCTACGTCACTCGTCCTGCTGTTCCTGCTGCGCCTGCGCCTGCCGCTGCCGGATGAACTGCCGTACGTCGCTCATCGTCACGCGACCGGTGTGCTTCGCATCGATCTCGTCGAAGTGCTTCGACACGAAGCCGAGCCCGCTGCTCTGCGCCTGCGCCTTCGTCACGGCTGCGCCGTTGCTGAGCACGGTATTGCCGCCGAGCCTCGCGTCGACGCGCTGCTGCGCCTGCTGCTGCAAGGCCGCGCCGGTCGACGGCAACACCGGCGCCGCCCGCGTGGCAGGAAAGAACGGACCGTCGACACCGCGCCCGCCTTGCGGCAGCTTCACCGGCGCCACCGCCTGCGGCGGCAACGCGTAGGCACTGCTCATCACGGCACCGAGCACGATCAACGGGGACATACGCCGCATCAATTGGATTAGGGACATGATCGCTCGCATTCAATGGATGAATAGAGGGTTCCGCCGACAACGCGTCCGTCGCTCACGGGGCGGCCGCCAGCGTCGTCGCGGCCGTCGCGCCCGGGACGCTGCCGGTCGGCACGCTGGGCGGGTTTTCGTCCGGCCACGGCGGCGGCAGCATGCGCAGCGTCAGCGCCGTCGGAATCCGCGCGCCCTTGTAGAACGTCTGCAGGTCCCGCTTCATCAGCGGACGGGCGACGTCGTCCAGGTAAGTCATGTGGCCGCCCTGGAAGAAGTTCACCTGCAGCTTCGGATTCAGGCCCTTGACCGTCTGCAGCCGCGCGAGCTGCTTCTCCGTGTTGAAGAACGGCGTCGCGAGATCGTGGTAGCCGTTCTCCGCGAGCACGCGAAGCTTCGGGTTGAGCTGCAGCGCACCGAGCAGATCGGGGATCGTGTCGGGCATCGGCTGGCCGTCGTGCGAGAAGTCCCAGACGCCGATGATGTTGTCGTTCAGCGGCAGGTACGTCGCGTTCGGGGCCGTGTAGCCGAGATAGTCCGGCATCTGCGTCGCGAGCGCGTTCGTGAACGGCTGCGAGATCAGGATGTCGGACGGATCGCCGTCGGTCTGCAGCCGCGGATCGGAATTCGGCAACGACACGCGCCCGTCATACCGGCCGATCGTCGTGCCCGGCAGCAGGCTCGTGCCGAACGGATTCGCGTTGAAGTAGCCGCGCAGCGCCTGCTGCGTGAGGCTCGACGGGATCGACCACAGCCTGAGCGTCGCATCGCTCGGGAACACCGGCGTGCCGAGCGCATCCGGAATGCCGAGCTGGCTCAACACCCACGACTGCGAGTACTTCTGCAACTGGCTGTAGATCAGCGTCGTGAACAATTCCGTCTGCAGTGCGTACAGATCCTGGTTCACCGGCGCCGGCGAGACCTGGTTGAAGTACGCCGCGACCGCCGCGTAGCCGGGCAGATAGCCGGCCACCGTGTCGGTATCGAGCAGCAGCCCTTCGGTCGACTGCGTGATCGCCACCGCTTCCACCGCATCCGCGAAGTAGTTCAGGATCGACGACTGCAGCACGATGCCCGTCAGGTGCACGCCGGCCGATTCGAGCGCGAGCGCGAGCATGTCGGTACGCGGCGTGCCGTACGATTCGCCGTACAGGTAGATCGGCGACGTGCCGCGGCTGTTGACGTTCAGGTAGCGCTGGATGAAGTCGCGCATGATGTTCACGTCCGCGTCGGAACCCCAGTACTTCTGGTTGGTGTTCGGCAACACGGCCTCCGACAGCCCGGTGCCGGGCGGGTCGATGAACACGAGGTCGGTGGTGTCGATCAGGCTTTCCGCATTGTCGACGAGCGGATAGTTCGGCCAGTTGTTGCCGAACAGCGGATCGGGCGTGGCCACGCGGGTCGGCGCGAACGAGCCGAGCCGCAGCCAGATCGACGACGAGCCCGGCCCGCCGTTATAGACGAACGTGACCGGGCGCGGCTTGCCGTTCGTGCTGGGCGCCGTGTACGCGACATACGACATCGACGCTTCCGCATTGCCGTTCGCGTCCTGCGCGGTCAGGTGGCCGGTGGTCGTCGTGTAGTCGATCGTCTTGCCGCCGCCCTTCCACTGGTAATGCATGACGGCCGCTTTCTCGGCCACCTGCGACGGCGCGAGGCCGTCGGTCGCGTTCATCGAATACGCGACCAGGTCGACGTACGGCTGGTTGGCCGCCGGCGCCTGGGTGCCGGCCGCCTGCGCGCTGGCCTGCTGGCTCGCGGTGGCCTGTGCGAGGCTCGACGCGCCGACGGACGACGAATCGTCGCCGCCGCATGCCGCGAGCGCCAGTGTCATGGCGGTCAATGCGCCTAGCCCGCCCAGCCGGCCGCGACGAACGCGGCGGCTGCCGGTACTGCTCCTGTCTGGTTTCATCTCTGCCCTTTGATTTCGGATACCGCGTCACAAAGGCCGCCGACGCCCGCGAAACGCGCAGGCGTACCCGCCACTCGCGTTGCACGGTCGGCAATCGGCGGTTGGATGGGACTTCTAAGAGACTGAACTTGATACAGACACAGCAAACTGCCGGCGAGAATGATGCCAGGACGCGCCCCCTGCAGTTTGGACCACTTTTGTATTACTGAAATTTACGACATGACAAAAATAGGCGGTGCTGCGCCGCGTTGTCAAAGATCATTCGGATATTAAAAATCCCGCAATGATGCGAAGGGCGGACAGTGTCTGGAATTTGAAAGAAAACAGGATTATTCGTGAAAGGCATGCTTCATCGGCAATGCCGCGCCGAATATTTTACTTTTCCCGCACAACGCGGAAGCCTTTTCTGCATTGGCGCAGCGCGTTCAAGGCCTTCGGATCGACAGGACCATTCTTTCATTTTTATTATCGCCGTATCGATCGGGACGGTGCAGCGACATGCGCACGTCATTCGATAATTCGATTCGCTTCAATCACGCTTCAATTGCAGAAACGATGTGCACTGCGTCATCCATAAAATACCGGTTCGATTAATTCTGCGCGGCATTATTTACCCGGCATTCGAGCGGCTTTCCCGGACAGGCCGCGACGGACGGCATTGCCGCGCGTCGCGCCTGTCGCAGGCACTCAAACCATCGTCACTTCCCGCCGCCCGGCAGCGCGATATCGATCAGCACCGGATCGTGATCCGACGAGCGATATGCATCCGGTGCGTAGAACGTCTTCTGCTGCTCGGCCGACTTGTACGCGAGCGTGTACTGCAGCGCGAGCGGCTCGTCCGCGTTGATGTGCCATTCGTGCACGGCCTTCACGTGCGACGCGAGCGGCAGCGTCGCGAGCGCGTGGTCGAGATAGCCGGCTTCGCCGTTGTACACGTAGCTGTATGCGTTCGCGCCGATCCAGCGCGCGACGAGGTTGCGGTAACCGCGCGACTCGAGCGCGCGGATCGGGTCTTCGTACGTGTAGCTGTTGAAGTCGCCGATCAGCAGCACGCCCTGGCTCTTGACGCCCGTCGGGTTGCCGGCCAGCCAGTCGGCGACTTTCGCCGCCGCGCGCGTGCGCGTCGGGTTCCAGCAGCCCTGGCCATCGCCCTGGTCGAGATCGTCGTTCGCGGCGTCCGGGCAGTTCTTCGACTTCAGGTGGTTCACGGCCACCGTCAGCGCCTGCTTGTTGCCGCCGACCAGCCGGAACGACTGCGCGAGCGGCTGACGGTTCTTGTCGTCGATCGCGAGCGTCGCCGCGCGACCGACCGGCTCGACCTTGCGGCTGTCGTAGATCATCGCGACCGCGATCGCGTCGCCGCCGAGCCGCGACGTACCCGGATCGACGACGCGCCAGTGGTCGCCGAGCTTCGCCGCGAGCTGGCGCACCGCGCTCAGTTCGCCGTAACCGTTGTTCTGGATTTCCATCAGGCCGATCACGTCGGCGTCGATCGCCTTCAGCGCGCTGACGATCTTCGCTTCCTGGCGCTGGAATTCCTGGAAGGTCTTCGCGCCGCGATTGTTCGGATCGTCGAAGCCGCCGCCGAGACCGTTGCCGTTGAAGTAGTTCAGCACGTTGAACGACGCGACGCGCAGGTTCGATTTCGGATCGCGCGCCGGCGCGTTCGTGCGCGGGTTCGTACGTGCTTCGAACGCCGGCACTGCTGCACCGGGCAGCGGCTGCACGCGCCATGCGCCGTAACGCACTTCGAGCACGCCTTCGACGTCGCGCACGGTGTAGCCCGCGCGCAGCGTGTTCGAGGCCGACAGGCCCGGCGCCGGGTACGGCACGGTCGCGGGATTCTGCTTGTTCGAGCCGTCGTCGAGGATCAGGCGGTTGCGCGCGTTCGCGTCGATCTGCGCCTGCGCCTGTGCGGGCGGCACGACGCTCGTCGGCGTGCGCAGGCGGCCGTTGCTGAGCATCACGCTGCCGTAACGGCCGAGTTCGTAGTTGTCGGTGACGCTCAGCGTCTGCGGCAGGCGCACGAGCATCCCTTCGTACGCGGCGAACGCGTTCGGGCTGTCGACCGGCAGCGTGAGCGTCGCGGGCGTGACCGTCTGGCCGTTCGCGCACACCGCGATCGGGCCCGACAGCGTGAGCTGCGTCTGCCCGTATTTCTCCTCGATCTTGCCCGTCACGTGCACGAGATCGCCGGCCTTCGCGCGCGCTTTCGGCGCATAGACGAACAGGCCTTCGGACACGCCCGGCTGGTTGCGGCGCTGCGCGTCGGCCTGCTGGACGAAGAAGCCGCCGAAGCCGTCCGTACCGCCGAAATCGGCGGTGACGACGGCTTCGATCGACGCGTTCTGCCCGGCGAGCGGCGACGGCGCGCCCGGCCCCTGGATATCGGCGATCGGCGTCGTGCTGCCGCCGCAATTGGGGCTGACGGGTGCGGCGGTGGCGGCGCACACCGGCGCGGCGAGCGCCGGGAGCAGCAATAGCGGGGCAAACAGGCGGATTGTCGAGCGCATGGCGGGAATCCCGGTTGTGAGGGTGGCGAAAGCTTAGCGGCGCTCGGTGACAGTTTTTGGTAATCGCGAGACAGGCCGATGTAATGGTCGTCATCACGCCGCGATCGCCCTGTGTCGTCCGGTCAAGCCCCGACCATGCACCCCATCTTCCGGCGCCGAAGCCCCGCCGCTAGACCGTCCCCGGCAACGCGCTCGACACGAGCACGGCCGCCGCCATCAGCACGCCGCCGAGCACGACCGCCTCGACTCGCAGCACGGTGCAGAACCGCTTCAACGCGTGTGCCGGCATCGCGGCGGCCGGGTCCTTCAACGCGTCCAGCAGCTTCGGCATCCCGAAGAAGCGGTTGTGCCCGCCGAGCATCGCGGCAAGCAGCACGAGCGCGAGCTTCAGCAGCAGGATCTGCCCGTACGTCGACGCGAGCAGGTTGGCGGGCGTCTCGACGCCGCGCCAGCCGTTGTACGCGCCGGTCGCGAACAGCACGATCAACGCGCAGGTCGACGCATCGGACAGCGACTGCACGAACGCCGCACCCGTCATGCGCTCGCTCGTCGGCATGCGGGCGAGCCGCGGCATCAGGCCGAACGCCGTCACGAGCACGAGCCCGACCCACGCGCTGATCGCCAGCAGATGCAGCCAGTCGACCCACACCGGCACGCTGAACAGCCCGGCGTCCACCGGATGGCCGCCGTTGCTGCGCGCCAGCGCGACAGCGGCAAGCGCGGCCGCCATCGCGAACGGAAACCGCGTGTCGTTCGCGCGCCCGACGAACGACAGCAGCACGACGACGAGCATCAACACCGTGCCGGCCAGCCACGCATGACCGAACCCGGTGCGCGCAAGCATCGAACACACCGCCGGCCCCGCGTCGAGCAGCGACACTTCGCTCATCAGCGCGCAGTGCGCCCAGAACGCGGTGACGCTCGCGAGCAGCGATACGACGGATGCGATGCGCAGCGTCGCGACGAGCCGCCGGCCGACGTCGTGCTGCCATGCGGACGCGCCGCGCGCGAGCCAGTGGCGACCGAGCAGCGCACCGACGACCACCGCGAACCCGGCGTTCTGGATCGCCACCGCCACGAGCCGCAACAGGCCGAGGATGCCGTCGTTCATTCCTTCACCCGGAACGTATAGGTGCCCTTCGTGCGATGCGCATCGGCCGTCATCGCCGTCCACTGCACCGTGTACGCGCCGGCCGCGAGCTTCGGTATCGCGACGGCCATCACGCGCGGATTCGACGCGTCGACCTTCGCCTTGTCCTGCGTGACGGCGTTGCCGCTCGCATCCGACACCTTCACCGAGCTGAACGCCGGTTCGAGGTCTTCGTTGAACGTCAGCCGCACCGTGTCGGGCGACGCGTCGACCGTGCTGCCGGCTGCGGGTGCGGCGCCTTCGAGCTTGCCGTGGGCCGAGGCCTCGACCGGTGTCATCGCGAAGAGGGCGCCAGCCGCGGCGAACGCGGCGAGCCGTCCGGAAATCGTGCTGGTCATGTTCGCGCTCCGCGTCACGGCTTCTTCAGTTCGACGACGGTCAGCACGCCGTCCACGTCCTCGGCGACGAAGTCGACCGTATCGCCCGCCTTGACCTGCGACAGCATCGCCGGGTCCTTCACCTTGAATACCATCGTCATCGCGTCCATCCCGAGGTTCTCCAGCGGGCCGTGCTTGATCGTCAGCTTGCCGGCCGCCGGGTCGACCTTGCGGATCTCGCCGTGCGACATGCGCGACGCCGCCGCGGCGCCCTGCTTCGCGCCATCGCTCATGTCCATGCCGGCCATGTCGCCGGCGGCGTACGACGCAGCGGAGAACGCCAGCGCGCACCCCGTCGCCATCAAAACCAGTCCCTTCTTCATCGTGTCGACTCCCGTGTGAGTGAATGGAAACCGGCGGCCGCATCGGCGCGGCCGCCGCGTGCTGCTTCAACCGTCCGGCATTTCGCCGGTGTATTCGTATGCGACGGTGCCCTTCGGATGCCGGAACCAGCCCGGATCGCGATAGTCGTTGCGGCCGAGCCCTTGCCGCACCTTGAGCACCGTGAACATGCCACCCATTTCCAGCGGCCCGAACGGGCCCGTGCCGGTCATCATCGGCAGCGTGTTGTCGGGCAGCGGCATCTCCATGCCGCCCATCGCGCCGCCCGTGCTGCCCATCGCCATGTAGTCGGGCACGAGCTTGCCGATCCGCTTCGCGAGATCCTTCTGCGGTACGCCGATCAGGTTCGGCACCTGATGGCCCATCGCATTCATCGTGTGGTGCGACTTGTGGCAATGGAACGCCCAGTCGCCCGGGCGATCGGCGGTGAACTCGATCGCGCGCATCTGGCCCACCGCGACATCGGCCGTCACTTCCGGCCAGCGCGCGGCCGGCGGAATCCAGCCGCCGTCGGTGCCCGCGACCTCGAAGCTGTAGCCGTGCAGGTGGATCGGGTGATTCGTCATCGTCAGGTTGCCGAAACGAATCCGCACGCGGTCGCCGGCGCGCACCGGCAGCGGATCGATGCCCGGGAACACGCGCGAGTTGAAGGTCCACATGTTGAAGTCGGTCATCTCGTTCACGCGCGGCGTGTAGCTGCCGGGATCGATGTCGTACGCGGCGAGCAGGAACACGAAATCGCGATCGACCGGCATCGTGCCGCGGTCCTTCGGATGCACGACGAACATGCCCATCATCCCCATCGCCATCTGCACCATCTCGTCGGCGTGCGGGTGATACATGAACGTGCCGTGCGCTTCGAGCCTGAACTCGTAGACGAAGGTCTTGCCGGGCGGGATATGCGGCTGCGTGAGGCCGCCGACGCCGTCCATCCCGTTCGGCAGCCGCAGCCCGTGCCAGTGGATCGTCGTGTGCTCGGGCAGCCGGTTGGTCACGAAGATGCGGACCTTGTCGCCTTCGACGGCCTCGATCGTCGGGCCGGGCGACTGGCCGTTGTAACCCCACAGGTTCGCGTTCATGCCGGGCGCCATCTCGCGCACGACGGGCTCGGCCGTCAGGTGGAATTCCTTCCAGCCGTTCTTCATCCGCCACGGCAGCGACCAGCCGTTCAGCGTCGCGACGGGCGTGTACGGGCGGCCGTTGGGCGGCACGAGCGGCGGCTGCGTGCCGGTTTTCGCCATCGTCGGCGCGTCGGGCAGCGACGCGGCGCCGGCCCGGCTGACCATCGCCGCGCCAAGCAGCGCGGCGCCCGAGCCGCTGAGAAATTGTCGACGGGACACCATGTCAATGACCTTCCGGATGCGGTTGCGTGGCGGGCGCCGATGGCGCCGCGGGGGTGGAAGCCGGCTGCCGCGCAGCGTCGGCGTCGAATGTGGATGCGGGTGCCGATTCGGCGTCATGCGGTGCGCGCGGCGCGGCGCCCGACGACGGCAACCGGCCGCCGACGGCCATCTGCAGATCGGTTTCGGCGAGCCAGTAGTCCTTCAGCGCGTCGATGTAGCCGTTGACCGCGCCGACCTGTTCGCGCGCATCGGTCAGCAGCTCGAACACGCTCGCGAGCATCCCGTTGTAGCGCAGCAGCAGTTCGTCGGAAATCGTCTTGCGCAGCGGCACGACTTCGTCGCGATAGTGCGTCGCGACGTCGTAGCTCGTCACGTACGCCGCGTACGATTCGCGTACTTCGGAGCGGGCATCGATGGCCGTTTTCGCGAGCCGGTTCGCCGATTGCATGTAGACGGCCTCGGCGCGCGCGACCTTCGCGCCGCCCCAGTCGAACAGCGGAATCTCGACGCTGATCTCGTAGCCGTGCTCGTGGCCCTTGCCGGTCTCGTAGTCGTTCACGTAACCGAGCTCGACCGCGTTGACGAAACGCGTGGCCTTGCTCAGGCCGAGCGACGACGCGACGCCCTGCGTCCGCAGCTTCGCCGCCTGGATGTCGAGGCGGTTGCGCATCGCGAAGCGTTCGAGATCGGGCAGATCCGGGCGCGCCTTCGGCAAATCCGGCAGGCGTTCGGGTAGCGCGTATCGCGTGCGTTCGCCCCACAGCCCCATCGCACGCGTGAGCTTCTCGCGTGCGGCGACGGCCTGCTGGCGCGCCTTCGCGTGCTGCGCGACCGCGTCGGCATGAAACGCCTGTTCGCGCGCGTAGTCGAGCCGGCTGAAGTTGCCGGCCTGCCGCATGCGCAGCGCCAGCTCGGCGGCCGCGCTCGCGGCGTCGCGCACCTGCTGCGCATAGTTCGCGGCCTGCTCGGCGGCGACCGCTTCCACGTAGGCCCGGCGCGCATCGGCCGCGACCTTCAGCATCGCATCGGCCGTTTCCAGCCTGGTCTGCTCGAAACGGCGGCGCTCGATCTTCGTTGCAAGCGGCATCGTCAGCAGCGCGAACACGTTCGCCGAGAACGTGCGGCCGAGCGTCAGCTCGCCGTCGCCGGCACGCGTGCGGCTGAATGCGAAGCGCGGGTTCGGCAGCCGGCCGGCCTGCACGAGGTCGGCCTCCGACAGCCCCAGCTCCGCATACGACGCCTGCAGCCCGCGGTTGTTCAGCAGCGCGACCTGCACCGCGTCGTCCATCGACAGCGGCTTGCCGAGCAGTTCCTTCGTCCGCCGGTCGACGGCTTCGCGGTCGGCGTCGGTCCTGACCACCACTGCGTCCTTGCCGATGCGCGCCGATGCGGCGGACGACACGGCGTCGAACCCGTCCTTCGAAAACGTCGTGCAGCCCGCGAGGAACGCCAGCGCGACCACGGCCGCGCCGATCCTCGGCGATATCGCGAACGTCGTCATCGCGCGGCCCCTCCGTGCATCGAATGGGCCGCGCCGTTGCCGGCCGCGCCGCCGGTCGTACGCCCTTTCGCGGGCCGCTCCGTCACGTCCCGGTTCAGTTGCTTCCAGCCCGGGCCTGCATCGTCCCGATACGGCCGGTAGCCGTCGAACGCGGACGTCACGGTGACGTCCGGCACCGACGCGGCGGCGTCCGCCGGATCGGGCAACGGGGTTTGCGCGGGCGCGAGCGACGGCACGAGGGCCGCCGCGCCCATTAGCGCCGCAATGATCAATCGCATGAACATGTCTCGTCGTAAGTCGTCCGGCGCGCCCGAGGCGGCCGCCGGAGTAGAGGGCGGATCGCGGCCGGTCGGCCACGGGCAGGGACTAGGCGGGCATCCGGCGCGGCGGCCGGTCGATGCCGCCGGTCAGGAACGACACGCCTCCGGCCGAAGGCGGTGGCGCGACGATCGTGACGCCGACGCTCGCCGCGGCAGGCACCGCGAGCGCCCCCGACATGTCCGTGCCGAAGCAGCAGGACACGCACGCGGCACACGACGACGCACCTCGTGCATGGTCGCCGTGATCGCGATGACCGTCCTGCGCGGCCGGCATCGCGTGCGACGCGTTGTCCGCATGCCGCACGGCAGCTCCCGAGCACGGCATCGAAACGACCGCGAACGACTGGATCGGCAGGCTCAGCGCGAGCAATACGACGACGAGAAAGGTGCGCCAGTACGACATGGAGACGAAATCGGGCAGACAGCGATCGTTCGGGCCGTCGCGGCGCCGTGACGGCGCGCGCCGGGGACAAGACGACCGCAGCTTATCGCCGACGCGGTGACGACGGCATGGCCGAAACATGACCGGCTTTTCATGACAATTCCGTCATCCGCCGGTCATCCTGCGCGCACGCGCGACACCGTACGCTCGGCGTTACACTGACCGGCTGGAATCACGGACAGCCTGCCTCACCATGCGGATACTGATAGTCGAAGACGAAGCCAAGATGGCGTCCTACCTGCGGAAGGGCCTGACGGAGGCGAGCTACACGGTCGACGTCGCGGAAAACGGCAAGGACGGGCTGTTCCTCGCATTGCACGAGGATTTCGACCTCGTCGTGCTCGACGTGATGCTGCCGGAGCTCGACGGCTTCGAGGTGCTCAGGCGGCTGCGCGCGCAGAAGCAGACGCCCGTGCTGCTGCTCACGGCCCGCGACGCGATCGAGGACAAGGTCGCCGGGCTCGAACTCGGCGCCGACGATTACCTGCTCAAGCCGTTCGCGTATGCCGAATTCCTCGCCCGTATCCGCTCACTGCTGCGGCGCGCACCGCGCAACGTGCGCGACGTCCTGCACGTCGCCGATCTGGAAATCGACCTGCTCAAGCGCCGCGTGCGGCGCGCCGACGCCCGCATCGACCTGACCGCACAGGAATTCGCGCTGCTGCAGCTGCTCGCGGAACGCGAAGGCGAGGTGCTGACGCGCACCTTCATCACGTCGCAGATCTGGGACATGAATTTCGACAGCGACACGAACGTCGTCGATGCGGCGATCAAGCGCCTGCGCGCGAAGATCGACAACGCTTACGAGAAGAAGCTGATCCACACGATCCGCGGCATGGGCTACGTGCTCGAGGATCGTTCGTGACCGCGCGCCCCGCGTCGTATTCGCTGCTGCGGCGCCTGACGCTCGCGTTCGCCGCCGTCGCGGCGCTCGTGTTCGCGCTGACCGGCGCGTATCTCTATCGTTCGCTGTCCGCCGAACTGACGCGGCGCGACGACATCGAGATCTCCGCCAAGCTCAACCAGTTCCTGCAACTGGCACGCGCCAGCGGCTCGACGGCCGCGCTGCGCGCCGACCCGGCCGTGTTCCATGACGTGCTGCTGTCACATCCGGGCGTCTATCTCGGCATCTACGATGCGCGACACCAACCGCTCGTCGAGCATTCCGACGAAGCCGGCAACACGCTCGCATCGGTGATCTCGGCGCCGCATCCGGCTGGCAGCGCCGCTGAGCCGTTCACGTGCGCGCCGCCCGGCATCGGCACGTCGCGCTGCGTGTACGCGCGCGAAACGCTGCCGTCCGGCGAAGCGATCGAGGTCGCGCTCGCGCGCACCGCGGCCGATCGGCAGTCGCTGCTCGAAAGCTATCGTGTCGACATCTGGCTCGCGGCGGCCGTCGGCGCGCTGCTGGTCGGCGCGCTCGGCTACGCGGTCGCGTCGCGCGGCCTGCGCCCGGTCGAAAGCCTCGGCCGGCAGACATCGCGCATCGAGGCGCACAACCTGAACGCACGCCTCGACGCGCGCGGCGGCCCGGTCGAATTGCGCGAGTTCGCCACGTCGGTGAACCGGATGCTCGACCGCCTCGAACGCGCGTTCGTGCGGCTGTCGCAGTTCTCGTCCGATCTCGCGCACGACATGCGCACGCCGCTCGCGAACGTGATCAGCTCGTCGCAGATCACGCTGTCGCGCGCCCGCACCGTCGACGAATACGAAGCGCTGATCGAGTCGAACATCGAGGAATGCGAACGGCTGCAGCGGATGATCGAGAACATGCTGTTTCTCGCGCGCACCGACAATGCACGGCAGCACCTGAAGACCGCCGAACTGGACGCGGGCAGCGAACTGCGCCGGCTCGCGTCGTATTTCCAGGCGTTGGCCGACGAGGCCGGCGTGCGCATCGACGTGCATGGCGAAGCGCCGGTCGTCGCCGACGCGACGCTGTTCCGGCGTGCGGTCAGCAACCTCGCGTCGAATGCGCTCGAACACGCGCACGCCGCGTCGACGATCGAGCTGGCCGTGTCCGTACAACGCGGCTACGCGGTCGTCGAAGTCACGAACCGCGGCGCCGCGATTCCGCCCGAACAGGTCGAGCGGATCTTCGAGCGGTTCTACCGGATCGATTCGTCGCGGCACGGCGCGGCGCGCAACGCGGGGCTCGGGCTCGCGATCGTGAAGTCGATCATGGAGCTGCATCGCGGCAAGGTGGAGGTCGCGAGCCGCGACGGGCGCACGACGTTCGCGCTTTACTTTCCGCGCGGCACTGATCGTTAGCGCGTGCGCCGCCGCGTCGTGCGGCTAGCGATCCTGCACCGTGCCGAACGACGTGCGAACGCACACGAGCAGCGCGATGGTCGCCGCGCTGAACACCGCCCCCGCGTAGAACGTGGCAGCAGCACCGGCCCGGTCCCACAGGAAGCCCGCGACGACGCTCGATACGAGCGTCACGATGCCGCTGACCAGGTTGAACACGCCGAACGCCGTCCCTCTCAATTCGGCCGGCGCGGCATGCGCGACCATCGTCGCGAGCAGCCCTTGCGTCATGCCCATATGGAGCCCCCACAGCGCGACGCCGACGAGCACGGCCGGCCAGTGCGCGCCGTGCGCCAACACGATATCGGCGGCGATCAGCATGACGAGCCCGACCACCATCAGTGTCGTGTGGCTCGTCGTATCGGCGAGCTTGCCGAACGGGTAAGCGGACAACGCGTACACGACGTTCATCGCGACCATCACGAGCGGCACGAGCGCGACGGGCACGCCGCTGCCCATCGCGCGCAGCACCAGGAACGCCTCGCTGAAACGCGCGAGCGCGAACACGCCGCCGACGGCCACGACCCACCAGTAGCGGGCGCCGAGTTGCGCGACGACCTCGCGGCGGATCGGATTGACGCGCGGCTCGCCCGGCGCACGCGCCGGTTCGTCGATGCCGAACGCGAGCAGCGCCACGGCGAGCACGCCCGGGATCACGGCCAGCCAGAACGCGAGGCGGAAATCGTCGCGCCACACCAGCATGATGACGACGGCCAGCAGCGGCCCGAGGAACGCGCCGACCGTGTCGAGCGACTGGCGCAACCCGTACGCGGCGCCGCGCAGGTGAACGGGCGTGACGTCGGCGACGAGCGCATCGCGCGGCGCGCCACGAATCCCCTTGCCGACGCGATCGACGATGCGTGCGGTCACCACGACGCCGATCGTCGGCGCGATCGCGAACAGCGGCTTGCTGAGCGCGCCGAGCGCGTAGCCGGCCACCGCGAGCCATTTGCGATTGCGCAGATAGTCGCTCAGCGTGCCGGAGAACACCTTGACGACCGGCGACGTCGCCTCGGCGATCCCCTCGATCAGGCCGATCGTCGTCGCGCTCGCGCCGAGCCCCGCCATCAGGAACATCGGCAACAGGCTGTGGATGATTTCGGACGACACGTCCATCAGCAGGCTGACACAGCCGAGCACCCACACGCTGCGTGGAATCTGCCGAAGAATGCCGGTCGATGAGTCGGTCTGCATGGGTCGCTCCGGTTCAGGAATCCAGACGTCGAATGCCTGTGATGCTACTGCAGTCCCGTGACACGACCGCACGCCGTGCGTGCGCGCCCGCTATTCCGCCGTATCGCGCCGAAGTTTCGCCTGCCGGCGCGTGCGGTCGTTGAGGATCTGGTGCCGGCGATGGTCGGTCAGTTTCTTCCAGTCGCGCGCCTCGTCGCGGGTGCGCAGGCAGCCGACGCAAAAGCCCGTGCGGCCGTCGAACGCGCACAGCTCGATACACGGCGATTTCACGGCCACGATCAGGCCGCCTTCGCGGGCGTCAGCACTTCGACGGTCACGTGCGACACGCCGTCGAAGCCCGCGACCAGCGCATGGTAGAAACGTGCATCGCGCGCGGTGTCGGCCGATTCGACCGACACGATCGCGCTCATGTGCCCGGGGCCCACGCGCCACACGTGGAGATCGTTGACCTGGTCGCCGAACGCCTCGATCGCGCGGCGGACGTTGTCCGTCAGCTTGCGATCGACGTTGACGTCGAGCAGCACACCGCCCGTATCGCGTATCAGCCCGTACGCCCAGTTGGCGATCACCAGCGCGCCGACGATGCCCGCGAGCGGGTCCATCCAGACCCATCCGAACGCGCGCGCGAGCAGCAGGCCGACGATCGCCAGTACCGACACGGCCGCGTCGGCGATCACGTGAACGTAGGCCGACCGGATGTTGTGGTCGCGATGCGCGGCCGAGTGCGATGCGTGACCATGATGCGCGTGGTGCGCGTCGTCGTGGTCGTGGTCGTCGTCGTGGTGATGCGGATGATCGTGACCATGACGATGCCCGTGATGGTGATCGCCGCTCAGCAGCCACACGCTGGCGAGGTTCACGGCGAGCCCCAGCACGGCGATCGGAATCGCTTCGTCGAAGCGAATCGGCACTGGCGCCAGCAGCCGCGCGATCGCCTCGTAGCCGATCAGCAACGCGATCATCGCCAGCACGATCGCGCTCGTGAAGCCGGCCAGGTCGCCGAGCTTGCCGGTGCCGAACACGAAACGCGGATCGTCGGCATGCCGGCGCGCATAGGTATAGGCCAGCGCGGCGATCAGCATCGCGCCCGCATGCGTCGACATGTGCAGCCCGTCGGCGACCAGCGCGAGCGAGCCGAACAGCGTGCCGCCGACGATCTCGGCGATCATCATCGCCGTACACAGGCCGATGACCATCCACGTCTTCCGCTCGTTGCGCGCGTGTGCGGCGCCCAGAAATGCGTGGCTGTGCGCGCCGCCCGCCGCCGCGCCGTCGAATTCGTTCATGTTTGCATCCGGTTACTTGAAATAGCTGTGCACGACCTCGATCAGCTGCTCGGTCGCGCTGCCCTCGTGCGCATCGGGCGTGTCCGCATCGACGAGATGCGACCGGATGTGGTCTTCCAGCACGACGGCCAGCAGGCCGTTCATCGCGCCGCGGCAGCTCGTGATCAGTTGCAGCACGTCGTTGCAGCCGCGCTCTTCTTCCAGCGCCCGCTCGATCGCTTCCACCTGTCCCTTGATACGGCGCACGCGGTTCAGCAGCTTCTGTTTCTCGCGGACGGTATGACTCATCGCTGGGCTCCTGTATAGGGTAGGGGAGTATATCTCCGGAAGGCTGCCCCTATAGGGTGGAGGGGTATATTTTTTTCGAGACGAAGGCTTGTCGAAAGAAAACCGCTCGGCTAGACTGCTCTCCGTCTTTGGGGAGTAGCCTGCTTTCCGCCCCCGGAAAGCGAACGCGTCAACACACTCGGCCTGCGGCCGTGGCGCGTTCGGCCCGATCGGCTTGGCGAGACCATCGGCACATCGCGTCGTTCCTGGTCGGACGTCGGCGGATGTGTCATGGTTCGTCAGCGTCCGACCACGGAGTCCCCATGTTCCTCCCTGCTCGCCTTGCCCACGCCACCGCTGCCTGCGGAGGTGCCGCATGACCTTCATGTTTGTCGAACTGGCGTTCATGCTGGTCGTGATCCTCGTCGCGGCCGAAGTCTTCACCAATGCGCTCGAACATCTCGGCGAACGCCTGAAGATTTCCGAAGGCGTGACCGGCTCGCTGTTCGCGGCCGTCGGCACCGCGCTGCCCGAAACGATGGTGCCGCTGCTCGCGCTGGCCGGCGGCACGTCGAACCAGGCCGTGAACGAGGAGATCGGCGTCGGCGCGATTCTCGGCGCGCCGCTGATGCTCGCGACGCTCACCACGTTCCTGATGACGCTCGCCGTGATCCGCACGCGCGGGCTGCGCGGCACGATCACGCCGGAACGCACCGGCTTCGTGCGCGACATGAACACGTTCCTCGCCGCGTTCTCGCTGGCGACCGTCGCGATGTTCGTTCCGCATCACAACTGGGCCGTACGCGCGCTGCTCGCCGCGATGCTGGTCGGGCTCTACGTGATGTACGTCGTGATGACGTTCCGTGCATCGACCGGGCTCGTCGATGCCGGGCACGGCACCGAGGCGCCGCACGCGATGTTCCTGTCGCGCATCGGCCTGCCGACCAACCTGGCGACGATCGTGCTGCAACTGCTGATCGGCGTCGCGCTGCTGGTGGGCGGGGCGAAGGGCTTCATTCACGGCGTGGAAGGCGTGTCGCACGTGCTCGGCGTGTCGGCGCTGCTGCTGTCGCTGATCATCGTGCCGATCGCGACGGAACTGCCGGAGAAGGTCAACAGCGTGCTGTGGATCCGCCGCCGGAAGGACACGCTCGCGTTCGGCAACATCACCGGCGCGATGGTGTTCCAGGGCACGCTGCTGCCGGCGATCGGCATCATGCTGACGCCGTGGGAGCCGCGCCCCGAAGTGCTGACCGGCGTGATCATCACGCTCGCGGCAGCGGCCTGGCTGCGCATCAATGCGCGCACGCGCGGGCTCGCGATCTGGGCGTTGCTCGCGAACGGCGCGGGTTATGTGGGGTATCTGGCGGTGACGCTGGCGCGCTAAACGCCGGTCGGGCGCGCCGGCCGACCAACACGTCGGCGCGGCGCGCTTCACGGCGCCGGATGCGGGCGGCGGCTGCGACGCCCGCATCCCGCCGATCAGGAACCCTTGACGAGTTTGACGATCGTCAACGTGCCGTCGACCTTCTCGATCCGCACCTTGACCTGGTCGCCCGCATGCGCTTGCGCGAGCATCGCCGCATCCTTCGCCTTGAACGCCATCGTCATCGGCGGCATCCCGACGTTCTGCAGCGCGCCGTGCTTCAACGTGATCTTGCCGCTCGCGGCATCGACCTTCTTCACTTCGGCGTCGGTCAGCGCGGCGTTCGATTCCGCCGCGCCGTCCGACGACATCTTCATGCCGGACATGTCCATGTTCGACATCTCGCCGGCGGCAAGCGCCGGTACCGCGAAAGCACTCAGCGCGACGACAGCGGTTGCAGCAGCGATCAATTGATTCATCTTCATCGTGATTCTCCGGTGGGAAGGGATGGCACGTTCGTGCCGGAAGGAACTGCCTCGGAATGCCGCGCTCGGCCCGCGCTTCGCGCACGACGGCGCTGCAGCAGAAGCCACGCGGCGGGAATGACGAACATCGACAGCAGCGGCGCCGTGACCATGCCGCCGACCATCGGCGCGGCGATGCGCTGCATGACTTCGGAACCGGCGCCGTGGCCGATCATGATCGGCACGAGGCCGGCGAGCACGACGGCGACCGTCATCGCCTTCGGCCGCACGCGCAGCACCGCGCCTTCGCGAATCGCGTCGAGCAGCAACGCATCGGTCAGCGGTTCGCCGGCATCGAGCCGGCGCTGCAGCGCGCCCTTCAGGTACAGCAGCATCACCACGCCGAATTCGGCCGCCACGCCCGCCAGTGCGATGAACCCGACCGACGTCGCGACGGACACCGCATGGCCGAGCGCCCATACGAGCCAGAATCCGCCGACCAGCGCGAACGGCACCGTCGACATCAGCAGCAACGCGTCGGCCGCCGAATCGAACGTGACGAACAGCAGCACGAAGATCACGACGAGCGTGACGGGCACGACGGTACGCAACGTCGCCGCCGCGCGTTCGAGATACTCGAACTGTCCCGACCACGCGATCGAATAGCCGGGCGGCAACGCGACCTGCCGCGCGACGGCCTGCTGCATCGCACGAACCGCCGTGCTGAGGTCGACACCGCGGAGATCGACGTACACGTAGCCGGACAGCCGTGCGTTCTCGCTGCGGATCATCGGCGGCCCGTCGGCGATCGCGACACGCGCGACGTCGCCGAGGCGAATCTGCGCGCCGCGCGCGGTGACGACCGGCAGTTGCCGCAAGTTGTCGAGCGAATCGCGGATCTCGCGTGGATAGCGGATGTTGATCGGGAAACGCTCGCGCCCGGCGATCACTTCGCCGACGTCCTCGCCGCCGATCGCCGACGACACGACCGACTGGATATCCGCCACCGACAGCCCGTAACGCGCGGCGGCGAGCCGATCGATGTCGACGTCGACGTAGCGGCCGCCGTTCAGCCGCTCCGCGAGCGCGGACGTCACGCCCGGCACGCGCTTCACGGCGGCCTCGACCTGCGTCGCGATCGCGTCGATTCCCGTCAGGTCCGGCCCGGAAATCTTCACGCCGACCGGCGTCTTGATCCCGGTGGACAGCATGTCGAGCCGGTTGCGGATCGGCGGCACCCATACGTTCGACAGGCCCGGCACCCTCACCGTCCGGTCGAGTTCGTCGACGAGCTTCTCCGGCGTCATGCCCGGCCGCCATGTACTGCGCGGCTTGAAGCGGATCGTCGTCTCGAACATCTCGAGCGGCGCGGGGTCGGTCGCGGTATCGGCGCGACCCGACTTGCCGAACACCGTGTCGACCTCGGGCACGGTCTTGATCAGCCGGTCGGTCTGCTGCAGCAGTTCGCTCGCCTTGTCCGCCGAGATGCCCGGCAGCGCGGTCGGCATGTACAGCAAGTCGCCTTCGTCGAGCGGCGGCATGAATTCGCCACCGAGCCGCGACAACGGCACGGCCGTCAGCACGAGCGCGACGACTGCCACGCCGATCGCGGCCCACGGGCGCCGCAACGTCGCTTCGAGCAGCGGCCGGTACAGGCGGATCAGCACGCGATTGATCGGGTTCGCGTGCTCGTGCGGAATGCGGCCGCGCACCAGATAGCCCATCAGCACCGGCACCAGCGTCACCGACAACCCGGCGGCGGCCGCGATCGTATAGGTCTTCGTGAACGCCAGCGGCGCGAACAGCTTGCCCTCCTGCCCTTCCAGCGAAAACACCGGAACGAACGACAGCGTGATGATCAGCAGCGAGAAGAACAGCGCGGGCCCGACTTCCGCCGCCGATGCCGCGACGAGCTCCCAGCGACGCGCGGCGGTGATCGGCTCGCCCGGATGCGCGTGGTCGTACGCTTCCAGATGCTTGTGCGCGTTCTCGATCATTACGATCGCCGCGTCGATCATCGCGCCGATCGCGATCGCGATCCCCCCGAGCGACATCAGGTTCGCATTCACGCCCTGGTAGCGCATCACGATGAACGCGACCAATACGCCGAGCGGCAGCGACAGGATCGCGACCAGCGCGCTGCGCAGATGGAACAGGAATACCGCGCAGACGACACCGACGATGACGAATTCCTCGATCAGCTTGTCCGTCAGGTTGTCGACCGCGCGCGCGATCAGTTGCGATCGGTCGTAGGTCGTGACGATCTCGACGCCGGCAGGCAGCGAACGCTTGAGGTCGGCGAGCTTCGCCTTCACCGCGTCGATCGTCGTCAACGCGTTCTTGCCCGAGCGCATCACGACGACGCCGCCCGTCACTTCGCCCTCCCCGTTCAGTTCCGCGATACCGCGCCGCATCGCCGGGCCGACCTGGATGCGTGCGACGTCGCCGAGCAAGACCGGCGTGCCGGTGTCGTCGGTGCGCAGCACGACGTGACGGAAATCGTCGAGCGTGCGCAGGTAGCCGGACGACCGCACCATGTACTCCGACTCGGCCAGCTCGACGACCGAGCCGCCGGAGGCCTGGTTGGCCTTGCCGAGCGCCTCCGCGACCGCAGCCTGCGTGATGCCGTATGCACGCAGCTTGTCCGGGTCCAGCACGACCTGGTACTGGCGCACCATGCCGCCGATACTCGCGACTTCGGAGACGTCCGGCACGGCCTTCAGTTCGAACTTCAGGAACCAGTCGTTGAGCGCGCGCAACTGGCCGAGATCGTGACGGCCGGTGCGATCGACGAGCGCGTACTCGTATACCCAGCCGACACCGGTCGCATCGGGCCCAAGCGACACGGTCGCGCCCGCCGGCAGGCGGCTCTGCACCTGGCTCAGGTATTCGAGCACGCGCGAGCGCGCCCAGTACGGATCGGTGCGGTCGTCGAACAGCACGTAGACGAACGCGTCGCCGAACGACGAGTACGCACGCACGGTTTTCGCGCCGGGCACGCCGAGCAGCGTCGTCGTCAGCGGATAGGTCACCTGATCCTCGACAACCTGCGGCGCCTTGCCCGGATACGACGCCTTCACGATCACCTGCGTGTCCGACAGGTCGGGCAATGCGTCGAGCGGTGTCTGCCGCAGCGAATGCACGCCCCATGCCGCGAGCAGCACGGTGGCCAGCAGCACCAGAAACCGGTGATGGACGGACCAGTGAATGATGCGCGCGATCATCGCTCACCTCCCTGCGGCTCGACCTTCGTCAGCCGGTAGCCGTCGTCGGTCTGCGTGAACGCGAAACGCACGGTCTGCCCCGGCTTCACGTCCGGAAACGCGCGCACCGACGGCTTGCCGAACGCCATCGTCATCGCGCCCCAGCCGAGCGCCGGCACCGGCTGATGCGAGAACGTGATGTCGTCGGCGGTGACCTTCTCCACCTTGCCGGTGGTTTCGTACACCGGCGCGCTTGCCGTCGCGGACGATGCGGCCGAGCTTGCGCCTGCCGCCCGCTCCAGCCGCGGCAGCACGCTTTTCAGGCTGGCTTCCGAATCGATCAGGAACTGCCCCGATGCGACAACCGTATCGCCTTCGTTCAGCCCGCCGAGCACTTCCGTGTCGCCGCCGACGTCGTTGCCGACCGTCACCGACACCGGCTGGAGCCGGCCGTCGCCGAGCTTCACGATGACGATCGTGCGCCGGCCGGTCGCGATCACCGCCTCGGACGGCACCAGCAGGCGCGACACCGTCTCGTTCTCGGCGACCCGCACGCGCATCAGCATGCCGGGCGTGAGCTTCTGCGACGCGTTGTCGATCTCCACGCGCGCCTGCAACGTACGGCTGCCCGTGCTGATGCCGGGCAGCACTTCGCGGATGCGGCCGCCGAAATGCCGGGCCGGATCGCCGGCGAACGTCGCGTCGACCGACATGCCCGGCTGCACGTTCAAGGCGAGCGCTTCCGGCACCTCGACGATCAGCCACAGCGTCGACAGCCCGGCGATCTTCACGAGTGTCTGACCGGGCGCGACCATCGCGCCGTCGCGCACGTTCAGCTCGCTGACGACGCCGGTTTCCGGCGCGCTCAGCACGACGTGCGTCTGCGCGCGGCCGGTGCGGTCGAGGGCCGCGATCATCCCGTCCGGGATCGACAGCGCACGCATCCGTGCGCGCGCTGCATCGAGCACGCTGCCGTCCATCCCGCCGCGCTTCAGCGCGAGATACTCCTCCTGCGGCGCGAGCCAGTCGGGCACGAACAGCGATGCGACCCGCGCGCCCTTCGCGATGCGCTGCATCGGCGCACGCGCATACAGGCGATCGATGTAGCCCGTCACGCGCGACTGCACGACCACCGCGCGCGCTTCGTCGAACTGCGTGGTGCCTACCGCGTCGAAGCCGGCCGCCGTCTGCCGCCGACGCACGGTCGCATAGCGGATGCCGAGGTTCTGCTGCAGGCCCGGATCGATCCGGACGCCTGCGGCGGCACCGCCTTCGTCCGCATAGACCGGCTGCAACTGCATGTCCATGAACGGCGATTTGCCCGGTTTGTCGAAGTGCTGGTTCGGCACCATCGGGTCGTGCCAGTACAGCACCTTGCGTGAGGCCTGCTGAGCCGGCACGCCCGACGGCGCGGCGGCGGGCATGGCGACCGTCGCCGCGCCGCCCGTCGCATGGCGAACGCCCGCGAAATAGCCGGCGCCGGCGAGCGCCGCGCCGGCGGACGCGATCAGCGCCGCACGCATCAGTGATTGCGTTGTCATGAGCGTCTCCTTCACTGCGCGGCGGCCATCGCCGACGGCACGACCTGATATTCGAGCTGCGCCCAGGTCTGCGAGACCTCGCGCCTGAGATCGAGCACCTGCAACTGCGCGTCGAGTTGTGCACGCCGCGCGGCGAACGTGTCGGCGAGCGGCCCCGTGCCGGCCCGGTACGCGGCCGTCGCGAGCTGCACGCGCTGCTCGGCGGCCGGCAACAGCGCGGCACCCAGCTGCGCGATACGTTCGCGGCCGCTCGCCAACGTGTCGGATTGCGTGCGGATGTCGGCCTCAACCTCGCGCAACGTGTCCTCGTACATCAGGCGCGCCTTCGTCGCGAGCGCCGCCTTTTCGGCGACGTCGCGGCTCTGGCGATTCTTGCGATTGAGCGGCAGCGGGATCGAGACGCCGACCGACACCATGTTCGAATACGCTCCGCCGCGCTGCTGGTACGCGATTTCCCACGTCCAGTTGGGGCTGCGCTCGCTGTTCGCGACCGCGACGTCGGCTTCGGCCACCGCGATAACGTCCGCGGCGGCGACGAGCGCCGGCTGCGACAGGCGCAGCTCGTCCGGCGGCAACGACGAGACGAACGATTCGGGCGCGGGCGGCGTACCCGCCACGTCCGTCACGGGCGCCGCCGTCCAGCGGGCCAGCGCGACGAGCGCGGTGCGATACGCCTGCTGCGCCTTGAGCACCTGGTCCTGCGTCTGTGCGAGCATCGCGCGGGCCTGCACGACGTCGCCCGCGCTCGCCTTCGCGCCGCGATACGACGCCTGCGTCGCGTCGACTTCATGGTTCATGTGACCGAGCAGCGCCTGCTGAAGCGCGAGCGCCTGCTTCGCATAAACGGCATCCAGCCACGCCGTCGCGGTCTGCCGGCGCACGGCCGCCAGTTGCAGGAGATAGCCCGCGCGCTCGCGGCCGACCTGCTCGTCGGCCAGCGCGGTGCGCAGCCGCCGCTTGTCGCCGGACACCCATTCCTGCTCGATGCCGATACGGCGCATCGTCATGAAGTCCTGGCCGACGGTGAAGCGCTGCCCGCCGTTGATCGGCAAGTTGTCGATACCGGCCTTGAGCATCGGGTCCGGCAACTGGCCGGCCTTGACGGCCGCTTCGGAACGCGCGAGCACGGAAGCCTGTGCGGCCCGCATCGACGCGGAACGATCGGTGGCGGACTGCAGCGCCGCATCCAGCGTCAGCGGCGCCTGTTGCGCGTGAACGGCGCCCGCCACCAGCAGCGCGGCCCATGGCACGGGCGTGCGCCGACATGCACGCGGCATGGCCAGCGTGCGGAAAGTGAATGACATGGTGTAACCCCAAATCGGAACCCAAAGGGATTCCACGTCCTGCGCACAGGACGAACCTCACCGCGTACGCGGCGAACCGGTCAAATCGGGATCAGCTGATGCGTGGAGGGCGCCACAACCCGTTCGGGTCGCGGACCGGGATGGACTGCGTGTAGTGGAAGACGATCGTGCTGGTGAATGCAGCGGGGCGGCTGATGCCGGAGCGGGCGGCCGGGTGGTAGAGACTGCCGAACTGGCATTGGGCCGTCACCTTGCAGGCCATGCCCTTGGCTTTGGCCTTCGCGCGATCGGCGGATGACGACTGCATCGAATCGCAGTCGCTCATGTCGGCGGACATGGCCATGTTCATCGTGCCCGTGCCCGCCTCCATCGGCATCGTGTGCTGCATCGGACATTCACCGGTCAGGCCGCTGGCTGCCAGCCCACTGATGGGCAGCACCGCGCACAGCAGCAACAGGATGAAGGTCCGAAGCCATTTCATGGCCGCGATTATAGCGCGGCCCATTGCGGCATGGCGCGGCGTCGCTACGGCAAAACGACACGCGTTCCCTGCCGCCGCCGCGCGTCATCGCAGCAGACCGTCCGCCGCCAGCACGGCCTGCACGGCCGGCCGCTCGCGCACCCGCTCATACCATGCGCGCAGATGCGCATGCCGGCTCAGGTCGATATCCGCGTGGTACACCGAACGCATCCAGTCCGCCTTGCCCCAACCGGTCAGCGCGAACAGGTACGCATCGGCGACCGTGAACGTGTCGCCGGTAACGAACGTCCTGCCGTCGAGCTGGCGGTCGATCCATGCGAAGCGGCCGTCGAGCTTCTGCCGCACGGGCTCCACGTACTTCCCCGCCTGCACCGCATACAGCAGCGGGATGAAGCCCTTGTGGATCTCGGTGGCGAGAAAGTTGAGCCATTCCATCAGCCGGTAGCGCGCGAGCGTGCCGTAAGCGGGCGCAAGCGCGGCTTCCGGGCGCTGGTCGGCGAGATACTGGGCGATCACCGGCCCTTCGCGCAGCATCGTGCCGTCGTCGAGTTCGAGCAGCGGCACGTAGCCGAGTTCGGTCACGTCGTAGTAGTTGCGGCCGTCTTCGACGACATGCTTGCGCGCGTCGACCTTGACGATCTCGGCGTCGAATCCGCCTTCGCGCAGCACGATGCAGATCGCCTGCGAACAGCTGCCGGGAGCGTGATAGAGCTTCATGCGTTTCCTTGGTGGGTGGTCCATGTATCGATTCGCCGCGACGCGGGCGCTAATATCTCGCATCGGCGCAGCGCCGGGAAGACGGCAGTCGTTTGTGCCGTAGTCACAAAAAATTTACCGACCAGGATTCGGCACGATGAAAACGAGTGCGACAGGATGTTCCGTTGAAGAAGCGATGCGCCTGCTCGGCGGCCGCTGGCGGCTGCTGCTGGTGTCGTATCTGCTCGACGGGCCGCGCCGCTTCAGCGACCTGCGGCGCGACATGCCGGGCATCTCGCAGCGCATGCTGACGCTCGACCTGCGCGCACTGGAAGACGCGGGGCTCGTGCGACGGACCATCTATCCGGAAGTGCCGGTGCGCGTCGAGTACGATCTCACCGCGGACGGCGACCGGCTGCGGCCGGTGGTCGACGTCATGCGCGAATTCGGGCTGTGGCTGAAGGCGCGCGACGCGCACGCCGACGCGATGCCCGACGACGCCGCTGCGGTCGACACGACGACGCACGCTCACACTCACCCCTAACCCTTCGGCAGGAACTTCGTTCATGGAACTTCACGCTACCGTCGGCGCGGCCACGTCCGACCTCGACGACGACGAAAGCTTCGCCAACATCTACTGTCACGATGCGGAGCAGGACTATTGCCTCGCGCTGTCGCGCTTTCCGGACGACACGCTGATCGAAGTGATGGTGCGCGACCAGCTCAACGTGCGCGTCAAGGATCTGTCGGTGCGGCTGACGGACGATACGATCGACGTCGAGATCGAGCCGGGCATCGCCGCACGTCTCGACGGCCACACGCGTTACGTGATTCATCTCGCGCCCGGCCAGTACGATCCGCTCACGCTGCGCGCCGCGTTGAAGGAGATCTTCGTCGGCAAGAACGGCTATCGCGACGACGGCACGCGCGGCTGAACGGTCGCCCGGCCGCTCTCGTTTCGTGACGACGCCGACACACGCCTGTCGGCGTCCGTTCCCACATATTGAGCGTCGAGCGTCCCATTAATGGGGATGCCTGCCCAAATGTTGACGCACGCCGCACCACGGTTCTAACGTTCGCCCCAACGCCATTCGATTCGGCCGCCTCGTTCGCGAGCGCCGGCCGGCGCATAGAACACAGGAGACGACCGTGGCCCAATCCGCGTCACGCACCCACGCCAACCCGAACGCGGGGCCGTCCGCGCACACCGGTCCCTCATCCGAATCCGCCGCCCGCGCGGCCGTGTCCGCGGCCCCCGCCACGCCGCCGAGCCGCAAGCGGCTGCTGATCCTCGCGCTGCTGTTCGTCACCGTCGTGATCAACTATCTCGACCGCAGCAACCTGTCGATCGCGGCGCCCGAGCTGTTCAAGGAACTGAACATCGATCCGGTCCGCGCGGGCCTCGTGTTCTCCGCGTTCGGCTGGACCTATGCGCTGATGCAGATCCCGGGCGGCTGGCTCGTCGACAAGGTGTCGCCGCGCGTGCTGTATGCGGGTGCGCTCGCGCTGTGGTCTGCCGCGACGCTGCTGCTCGGTTTCGCCGGTTCGTTCGTCGGGCTCATCGTGCTGCGTCTTGCAGTCGGCGCGCTGGAAGCGCCGGCCTACCCGATCAACAACCGCGTGGTGACGACGTGGTTCCCGACCCGCGAGCGCGCGAGCGCGATCGGCGGCTATACGTCGGGGCAATTCGTCGGCCTCGCGTTCCTCACGCCGGTGCTCGCATGGCTGCAGGCGCATCTCGGCTGGCACATGGTGTTTGTCGCGACCGGCCTCGCCGGCATCGCGTGGGCCGCGATCTGGTACGCGGTGTATCGCGAGCCGCGCGCGTTTCGCGGCGTCAATGCGGCCGAAATCGCGCTGATCCGCGACGGCGGCGGGCTCGTCGATCTCGAGGACCGCGTCGCGGCGCGCAGCGAACGCACGCCGTCGACGTGGCGCGACCTCGGCGTCGTGCTCGGCCGGCGCAAGCTGTGGGGCATCTACGTCGGCCAGTTCGCGCTGAATTCGACGCTGTGGTTCTTCCTCACGTGGTTTCCGACCTATCTCGTCAAGTATCGCGGGATGGACTTCATCAAGTCGGGCTTCCTCGCGTCGCTGCCGTTCCTCGCCGCGTTCGTCGGCGTGCTCTGCTCGGGCGTGCTGTCGGACTGGCTGATGCGGCGCGGCGCCTCGCAAGGCTTCGCGCGCAAGCTGCCGATCATCTCGGGGCTGCTGATCTCGACCTGCATCATCGGCGCGAACTACGTGAGCTCCACCGGCTGGGTGATCGCGTTCATGACGATCGCCTTTTTCGGCAACGGCTTCGCGTCGATCACGTGG
This sequence comes from Burkholderia sp. NRF60-BP8, assembly GCF_001522585.2. Lineage (NCBI taxonomy): Bacteria > Pseudomonadati > Pseudomonadota > Betaproteobacteria > Burkholderiales > Burkholderiaceae > Burkholderia > Burkholderia sp. NRF60-BP8. Next base: position 394,089 of record NZ_CP013372.1, on the reverse strand, counting down.
TCGCTCGTGTCGGGGCTCGCGCCCGCGCGGCTGCTCGGCCTCACGGGCGGCGTATTCAACCTGATCGGCAACCTGTCCGCGATCGCGACGCCGATCGTGATCGGGCTGCTGGTCGACGGCGCGGACTTCTCGCGCGCGATCACCTACATCGCCGCGATGGCGCTCGCGGGCAGCCTGTCGTACGGGCTGCTCGTCGGCAAGGTCGAGCGCATCGACGCATGAGGGCACGAGGGCGGCACATGCGCGCCGCCCTGCTCGATCGCTGCGCCCGTGCGGCGTCGCCACCGCCGACACCCATCGCGTGCGATGGTCGTGAGGATAGCCGACTGCATAGTCGGCGACGCACATGTATCGGTACCGATGCCGACGATCCGCACGTTGCCCCCCGGCCGCTTGCGCTCCTCCGAAGTCGCGCGTCTCGACTTGGCCCATGCATGCGCGCGGCGGCAGGTCGTCCGTGCTCGGGGAAGTCCTCGGAAGCGTATGTCGCCCGATTGAAAACGGTGGCGGCACGGGTCCTCGCTTACACTGCTCCCGCATGCCCGCTTCGGAATGACCCGCGACGTTTTACGGGGCGAACGGATCGGCAGACGCCTGCCGGTATTTCCCCCTGATGACGTCCGTCGCGGCAAGCGCTAGAATCCAGCCGCTTCGAGGCCCTGCTTCCGCCAACGACGGGCGGCCGTTCCGATGCCCGGCCCTCGCGCGTGCTTTTTTCGTATCGGGGGAACGTGCATGATGGGCGGAACAGTCCCTTGGTAACCGCATGCTGCTCAACGTGAACGCCTCCCACCGCGACGACGATCGCTTCAACGTATCGTTCAAGACATTGGGCGAGCTGATCGAGAGGGTCGGCACGCCGCATTTCGTGCCGCGCCTCACGCAACTGCTGAACGACATCGTGCCGCTCGACGTCGCGCACGTCGAACGTTCGCGCGTCGACGGCACGATGCCCACCGGCTACCGTTGCGAATGGATCGGCAGCAGCGGCATCGGCGCCACGTCCGCCGACATCTCCGACGTGATGACGCTCTACTACGAGCGCTTTCTCGACAGCGACCCGCTGTTCGCGGGGCTGCGCGGCAAGACGGGCACGATGCTCGTCGTGCGCGACATCGACGCGATTCCGCCCGGCGAATTCCGCCAGCGGCTGTTCGACGACGTGCATATCGGGCATGAATGCGTGCTCGCGCGCGGCACGCGCTATTCGCAGCATTCGATCGCACTGGAGCGCGGCCGCGATCGGCCGCCGTTCACGCTCGCCGAGATGAACCGCTTCCGCAGCATCAGCGACATGCTGTTTCCGCTGCTCGAACTGCATGCGTCGACCACTGCCGCGCGGCGCATCGCGCACGCGGCGCCCGACGTCCATCCGCTCGCGCAATTCGATGCGCGGCTCGCGGCCGACGGCGTGAAGCTGTCGAAACGCGAATACGAAACCTGCAAGCACCTGCTCTCCGGCAAGACCGTCCCGGAAACCGCCGGGATTCTCGGCGTGCGCGTCGCGTCGGCCGAGTCGTACGTGAAGCGCGCATTCGCGAAGCTCGGCGTGCGCACGAAGCGCGAACTCGCCGCGTGGGGCGCGGCGACTGCCGTACTCCCCGTCTCTGGATCGCGTACCGGGTCGCATAGCGAACGGGCGGGCTGCCCGCTGCCGCTCAAAGCGCCTTGACCATGAACACGCGCGCCGCGCCTTCCGGCTCGCACGGCACTTCGCCGAACGTCTCGTAACCGTGCTTCCGGTAGAAATCCGGCGCCTGGAACGAGATCGTGTACAGCACCGCACGCGCGCAACCGCGCCGCTTCGCTTCCGCTTCCGCCTCGCGCAGCAGCCGGCTGCCGAAGCCGCCGCCGCGCAGCGAGTCGGGCAGATAGAACAGGTCGATGAAGAACAGGCCGAGCGACGTCCGGCCGGTGAGGCCGCCCAATACCTCGCCGGTCGCGGAGTCGGTCACGTAGATGTCGAGCGCGGATGCATCGGCGCGCCCCGTCATCGCATGGTTGAATTCGCCGAGCTTGCGGCTGATGAAGTCTCGGGCGGCCGGTTGACCGGTATCGGTCAATTGCAGGGTGACGTCGGGATGGGGTGTCATCGGGCGAACGCGTGCGTGAATGGAGCGCCGGGCGTGCGGCACCCGCGGCGGGCATCGCACGACTATAGCGCGACGTCGTGCGCTCACGCCACCGAAAATGCCACCGCGAACGCCATCGTCAGCGCCGTCGTCAGGCCAGGACGACCACGCCATCTCACTCGAACGCAACGCCCGCGCTACGTCGATACGATGCGCAGGAAACGCGCGTCAGTTGTACCCGAGGATCGCCACCGCCGCGACCTCCGGCCGATCGATCGTCCCGCCGACGAGCGACGTCGTCGGCTCCTGCAGCACGGCCTGATACGAGCTCACGCGCACGTCTTCCGGTGCGCCGGTTTCATCCTGGGCCGGTTCGTCGAAGGCATCGATACCGCTGAAGCATGCGTGTTGCGTTTGCATGAAAGTCATCTCCACTCCTTTGCTTTGATATGTCGTTAATGTTCTAGCCGGCCCGCTTCAACGCGCCCGCATGCACGGGCTCCCCGCCATGCGCCGCTTCGGACCGCGCAAGCTGCGCGCGCGTGCGTCGCGTGATGTGGATCACCGCGAACACGACCGGCGCGATCAGCAGCCCTTCCGCGAGTTCCGGATCGACCGGCAGGTTCATCACGTGCAGCGCCTTGAACGCCGCCGTCGCGAGCGACAGCACGTAGTACGAAATGGCGGCCACCGACAGCCCTTCGACCGCGTGCTGCAAATGAAGCTGGTTGCGCGCGGTGCGCTCCATGCCGGCCAGCAGCCGCGTGACGTCCTTTTCCTGCGCGAGATTCACGCGGGTGCGCAGCAGGTCGACCGCTCGCGCGATCCGCGCGGCGATCTGTTCGTGGCGCGCCCATACGCTGCGGCACGTTTCCATTGCCGGCGCGAAGCGCCGTTCCATGAATTCGGCGATCGTCGGCATCCCTTCGATACGCTCCTCGCGCAACTCCTGGATGCGCGCCAGCACGAGCTTCTCGTATGCGCGCGACGCGCTGAAGCGCGCCCCCGATCCCGACAACGATTCGACCCGCACCGCGAGATGCGTGAGCTTGACGAGCAGCGCCGCGTCGTCGCCGTCGGCGCCGCTCGCGTCCATCCGCTGCATCAACGCATGCAGCGCCGCGTGAATCTCGTCGAGCTCGCGGCTCATCCGGCGTGCGACCGGCAGCGCAAGCAGCGCCATCATCCGGTACGTCTCGATTTCGTACAGACGCTGCAACAGCCGGCCGCCCTGCTCCTCGCGGAAATCCTCGTCGACGACGAGAAAGCGCATGAAGCCGTCGTCGCGCACGTGCCAGTCGCAGAACACCTTGCCGCCGCCGAGCACGCGGCTGCCGACGAGCGCGGGCCCGTCGATCCAGCGCCGCAGTTCGCCGCACGCGAGCCGCGCGGCGTCGCCCGACAGCAGCTCCATCCGCACCGCGACGAAGCGGATGCCGGCCAGCCGCGCGAACCACGCAGCCGGAATGCCGGCGATCGCGACATCGTCGAAATAACCGGTGTCGCGACGCGGCGCGACGAACGTGAAGGTCGAGAATTCGGTGTGGCGCTCCCACTTCAGGTGCCAGCCGCACGGCGAGCGCACCGCGTAGTGCGTCGCGCCTTCATGCGGCGCGTCGATGCCCGTGTCGCGGCACAGCGCGTGCAGCAGCGTTTCGTGGATGTCGGGCTGGCCGTCCGCGTAGATCGCGTAATGCGTGAGCGACACCGCTTCGGCGAGCCGCAGGAACGGCCGGGCATGCAATTCCGCGGCCAGTGCGGCGCGCAACGGATGGTCCATCATCGATTCACCACGCTTTCCTGTTCAGTCCCGCACGCCGGACGTCCGGCCCGAGCGCCGCGCCATGCTCGGGCGATGCGCAAACGTGATGGCACTATGGCAGACACGCAGCAACAATAAAAACGCATAATGCTGATCGTTACGTTCAGTTTTCCTGATACCCATGAAGATGCTCGATCACGACGTACTGGCCACCGTCGTCGCCGTCGCGGAAACCGGCAACATGACCCGCGCGGCCGAGGCCGTGAACCGCTCGCAGTCGGCGGTGAGCATGCAGATCAAGAGCCTGGAAGACGCGATCGGCCGGCCGCTGTTCGTGCGCAAGCCGCGCAGCATCGTGCTGACGCGCGAGGGCGAGGTGCTGCTGGGATTCGCCAGACGAATGCTGGCGCTGCGCGACGAGGCATGGGCGGCCGTGGTGCGGCCGGAGGTGACCGGCAAGGTCGTGATCGGCGTGCCGGACGACTATGCGTCGTCGCTGCTGCCGTCGGTGCTGAAAAAATTCTCCGCGACCTATCCGAAGGTCGAGATCCAGGTGATGGGGCTGCCGAGCAGCGCGCTCGCGCCACTGATCAAGGAGGGCACCGTCGATCTCGTATGCGGGACGCGCATCAAGGGGCTCACCGGCGACTTCATCCGCCACGAGCCGATGGCGTGGGCCGCGATGACGAACGGGCCGCGCGTCTGGGAGGAACGGCCGTTGCCGATCGCGGTGTTCATGCCGGGCAGCGTCGCGCGCGAGAACGCGATCCGCAGCCTCGAACGCGCGAAAGTGCCGTACCGCACGTCGTATGAAAGCCCGAGCCTGCTCGGGCTGCTCAGCATGGTCGAAGCCGGCCTCGCGGTCGCGCCGCTCGCCCGCTGCGCGATTCCCGCGCAACTGTCGATGCTCGGCCGCTCGCACGGCTTGCCCGACCTGCCGCCGCTCGAGCTGATCCTCGCGCGCAGCACCAAGTCGAAACGGCCGCCGTGCGACTTCCTCGCGGAACAATTGATGGAAGACCTGCAACGGCAGACCGGACAGGCCGGCGACGCCTGAGCCCGGCCGCGCCCGCTCGCCGCGGCGTCACCCGTGGGCGCTCGCGCCATACGCGGCCACGCCCAGTGCCGCATTGACGATGCCGGCCACCGTATCGACGAGCGCTTCCAGCGTGTCGCCGTGCACGTGCCGCCCGGTCGGCGGCACGCGCTCGCTGCGCCGGCCGCCCCACTGCGAACCGGCCGTGACCGACAGCGTCGCGCTGAAGCGTTGACCGTGCCGTCGGCCGAAGATGCCGATGCGCCGCTCGGCGACGTAAGCCTGTTCGGGAAGAAACAATCGGATTTCGACCGCCACTTGATCGGGGTCGGCCGCGCACGCGTGCGCATCGAGCGCCGGCGCGCATACCTTGACGATCCGGAACGTCACGTGGGAATCCCACGCGGCGAGCGGGCCGCCGGCCGCATCGACGCGCTCGGCGTCGACCGACCATTGATGGCGATCGGGCACGCGAATCGCCTGGCGCAACAGCACGTCCGCCGCGCGAACCGTCACCATCAACTGCCGGGCAAGCTGCCTGCCCGACGGCAACGCCGCGGCATGCGCGCGACGGGTAGCCGGGCGCGCGATACGCACTTCTTCCGTAAGGTACATGGGCCCTCCCTGTTCGGGGTAGCGCCGCGTTCGACGCAGCGCACAAACGGCCACCGTCGCCAGCCGGCGGACAGCACGGCGGCCGGCGAATCGGCGGCGGATTAGCCGAGCAATCGCCGTTCCCGATTCGACGGGCGCGCGCCGCGACCCGCCACCGGCGCGCGATCGGCGGCCGGCGACATCGAATGCGGAAAGGGATGCATGAAGGTCATGACATGGACGCAAGCCGTCCCGACTGTTCGACACGCCCCCAGCTTAGAAGAGACCGTATCAATGCCGTGCAAAAAAACGGGGTTGCCGTGCAAAAAACGGCATGCGCGCCGGGATCGCGCCCCGCGCACGATGTGCATGCGGCGTCACCCGCGTCGCGGGCGCCGCGTTACGCGAACGCCGCGAGCGACGCGCGCCGCCGCTCGTCGACCATCGATTCGATCAGCGAGACGAGATCGTCGGTCAGCGGATCGCAGATGCCGGGCGAGCGATGCAGTTCGAGATCGGCCGCCGGCAGCCGCGGCAGCCCGTCCGCCTCGTCGAGCACGCGCCAGCTCTCGGGCAGCGTGCAGCGATCGATCATCGTCACGGCCGCGCCGTGGTTCACCGCGATCCTGATGCCGGTCGGGCTCTGGCTCGTATAGACGACGTGATACGGCCGCTCGGCCGTCGCGAGCGCCTGCAGCCCGCGTTGCCGGTAGCAGCACGTCTCGGGAAACAGCGCGAGCGGCACCGACGCATCGGGCGCGAGCGCGAAATCGCGATGCGCGGCCCACACGACGTCGTGACGGCCGAGCAGCCGTCCGCCCGCGTTCGGTCCGTGCCGCACGACGAGCGCGACGTCGAGCTCGCCGGCCTGCAGCCGCTCGATCAGTTCGAGCGACGTGCGGCAATGCACGTGCAGGCGTGCGCCCGGCCGCAGCGCATAGAACGACTTCAGCAGGTCGGGCAGCCACAGCTCCGCGTAGTCCTCCGGCAACCCGAAGCGCACGATGCCGCGATCGCTGCTCGCCTGCTTCAGCGCGCGGATCGCGTCGTTCTGCACCTGGATGATCCGTCTCGCGTGGATCAGGAAATTCTCGCCGTCGCGCGACAGTTCGAGCCGCCGGCTGTTGCGCATGAACAGGTGCGTGTCGAGCCGCTCCTCCAGCGTGCGGATGCGCAGGCTGATCGTCGACTGCGTGCGATGCAGTTGCCGGGCCGCCGCGGTGAAGCCGCCGCTTTCGACGACCGCGACGAACGCGCGGATCAGCTCCGGGTCGAGCGACGTCAGTTTCGACCAGTCGGGCTTCGAGAAAACGTCGGACCGCCCCGGGCGCTCCGCCCCGGACGACGCCCCCAGGAGCACGGGCCCCGCCTCGGGGGACCGGCGCAGCGCGCCAGATTTCTCAATGGCAGCCATCGGAATTACTCGCTTTCGAAAATGGAAGGGAACACGAAAGATAGGGCTCGGAGTACGCCGATTGTTGCCCGGATGCACGCGGCCCTCCAACCCCTGCCCGGGTATGACAAACCCGGAGCCGGCACGCGAGCGCCCCTTCGCCGCCGGTGCGCCGCGGCGCGTCACGACGGCCGCCGCGGGCCGCACGGCGGGCACCCGCGCGCCGGGCTCGGGGCTTTCCCGGAGACGACGAAAACTCATACCTCGATCAGGAAACATCGATTCACCGGCCGCATCGCGGCCCACCACAATCGCCTCACCCCCAACCTCATGGACGAGACATTGCAATGACCGCATCCCAATCCAGGCAGCTTTACATCGGCGAAGGCTTCGAAGGCCCCGGCGTCAACCTCGCGCACATCAACGTGCTGGTCGGCCCGCGCAACGGCCCGGCCGGCCAGGCGTTCGCGACCGCGCTCGCGACGCCGTCGGCCGGCCATGCGCCGTTCGTCGTGATCGCGCAGCCGGGCGTACCGACCAAGCCGCTCACGCTGTACGTGAACAAGGCGCAGATCGCCGGCGACTTCCACGGCAATGCCACGTGGGGCGCGTCGCAGGCCGGCATCGCGAAGGCCGTGGCCGAAGCGCTCGAGAACGGCACGCTGCCGCCCGAAGCGGAGAACGACTGGGTCGTCGTGTCGGCGAACTGGGTGAACCCGCAGACCGACGATCTCGATGCCGTGTTCGAGAACAACTACCGCGCATGCCGCAACGCGATCGTCGCGGCGATGGAAGGACTGCCGCATCGCGACGCGGTGTTCGCCGCCGCACGCGACGTGTCGAACCCGTTCTACACGCCGAAAAAGAACTGACGGAACCGACCGACAACGCGCGGCCGGCCAGGCCGCATCAGGAGGAAGCATGGAATACGTCCGCCTCGGCCAGTCCGGCCTGAAGGTGTCCCGCCTGTGTCTCGGCACGATGAACATGGGCACGCCCCAGTGGAAGCCGTGGATCTTCGACGAAGCGCAGAGCGAACCGATCGTGCGCCGCGCGCTCGATGCCGGCGTCAACTTCATCGATCTCGCGGATTTCTATTCGACGGGCGTCGGCGAGGAAGTGGTAGGCCGCATCCTGAAGCGCAACGCGCGCCGCGAGGAGCTCGTCGTGACGACCAAGGTCGGCTACGACATGGGCAGCGACCCGAATGCCGGCGGCCATTCGCGCAAGCACGTGCTCGACGGCATCGACGGCTCGCTCAAGCGTCTCGGGATGGATTACGTCGACATCTTCATGCTGCATTTCTTCGACGTGAACACGCCCGTCGAGGAAACGATGAGCACGCTGCACGACATCGTGCGCGCGGGCAAGGCACGTTACATCGGCGTGTCGACGATGTACACGTGGCAGTTCGCGAAGATCATGCAGGCCTGCGAACGAAACGGCTGGGACAAGCCGATCAACATGCAGCTGCAGCTCAATCTCGCGTATCGCGAGGAAGAGCGCGAGATGGTGCCGTACTGCATCGACCAGGGCGTCGGCGTCTCGGTGTTCAGCCCGCTTGCGCGCGGCCTGCTGACCTGCGAGCCGCAATCGACGCGCAACCAGACCGACTTCTTCACCGCGCAGATGTACGGCGACGCGTCGTCGCTCGCGATCGCCGCGTCGGTCGCGAAGGTCGCAAAGCGGCGCGGCGTGCCGCCCGCGCAGATCGCGCAGGCGTGGGTGCTGAGCCGTCCCGGCGTCGCGAGCATGCTGGTCGGCGCGGATTCCGTCGCGCAGTTCGACAGCGCGCTTGGCGCGCTCGAAACGCGGCTCACCGAAGAGGAACTGCACGAGCTGGAGCGCAACTACACGCCGTGCGACCTGATCAACGACTACACGGCCGGCAAGCGCATCGCGCGCGAGCCGCGCCCGGCGCAGGGCAGCTTCGCGGCCGACTGAAGCATTGAAGGAACGACATACGATGAACGAATTTCTGAGAACCGGCCATTACATCGGCGGCGAATGGCACGAATCGCATGGCGCGAGCGATGCGACCTATCCGGTGCTGAACCCGGCGACCGGCGAGACGATCGCGAAGGTCGCGAAAGGCGGCGCCGACGACACGCAGCGCGCGATCGACGCGGCCGCCCACGCGTTTCCCGCATGGCGCGCACTGACCGCGAAGGAGCGCGGCGCACGCGTGAAGCGCTGGGGCGAGCTGATGCTCGAACACCGCGATGCGCTCGCCGAGCTGCTGACGCGCGAACAGGGCAAGCCGCTCGCGGAGGCGCGCGGCGAAGTGGCCTACGCGGCCAGCTTTCTCGAATGGTTCGCGGAAGAAGCGAAACGCATGTACGGCGACGTGATCCCGAGCCCGAAGCCGAATGCGCAGATCGTCGTCACGCGCGAGCCGGTCGGCGTCGTCGCGGCGATCACGCCGTGGAATTTCCCGCTCGCGATGATCACGCGCAAGGCCGGCCCGGCCCTCGCGGCCGGCTGCACGATGGTGCTCAAGCCGTCCGAGGAAACGCCGCTGTCGGCGTTCGCGCTCGCGGTGCTCGCCGAGCGGGCGGGCGTGCCGGCCGGCGTGTTCAACGTGGTGTCGGGCGACGCGGTCGCGATCGGCGAGACGCTGACGAGCTCGCCCGTCGTACGCAAGCTGTCGTTCACGGGCTCGACGCGGGTCGGCAAGCTGCTCGCGAAGCAGTCGGCCGACACGCTGAAGAAGCTGTCGCTGGAACTCGGCGGCAACGCGCCGTTCATCGTGTTCGACGACGCCGATCTCGATGCGGCGGTCGACGGCGCGATCGCGTCGAAGTTCCGCAACACCGGCCAGACCTGCGTGTGCGTGAACCGCTTCCTCGTGCAGGACGGCGTGTACGACGCGTTCACGCGCAAGCTCGCGGACGCCGTGCGCAAGCTGCGGGTCGGCAACGCGCTCGCGGGCGAAGTCGACCAGGGCCCGCTGATCAACGAAGCGGCGCTCGGCAAGGTCGAGCGGCACGTCGCCGACGCCACCGCGAAAGGCGCGAACGTGCTCACCGGCGGCAAGCGCCACGCGCTCGGCGGCACTTTCTACGAGCCGACCGTGCTGACCGGCATGACGCCCGACATGCTGATCGCCGAAGAGGAAACCTTCGGCCCCGTGGCCGGCTGCTTCCGCTTCGCGACCGAGGATGAAGCCGTCGCCGCGGCCAACGACACGCCGTTCGGGCTGTCCGCGTATTTCTATACGCGCGACCTCGGCCGCGCATGGCGTGTGTCGGGCGCGCTGGAAAGCGGGATGGTCGGCGTCAACGACGGGATCATCTCGACCGAAGTCGCGCCGTTCGGCGGCGTCAAGCAATCGGGGCTCGGGCGCGAAGGCTCGAAGTACGGCCTCGACGAATACGTGGAACTCAAGTACACGCTGATGGCCGGCCTCGGCCGCTGAGCGCTGCCCGGCCGCCGCCCGGCGGACGGCTCGCGCCGCGCGCCGTCCGCCGGGCGGCGCGTCGCATGGTCGCGCGACGACGTCGGTTCGTCGCGCACCGCTTGCGACGACGACACACATAACAATCCAGGAGGCTGCTTGAATCAAGCCAACGTTCAATCCGGCACCGCACGCGCGCTGCCGCTGTCGCGCGGCGCCGATGTGCCGCACCGCCCCGTCGCGCTCGACGACGTGCCGCTCAACCGCTTCCACGTGAAGATCGCCGGCCTGACGTTCGGCGCGCATTTCACCGAGGGCTACACGCTCGGCACGATCGGCTATGCGCTCGCCGCGCTCGGCAAGCAGATGCCGATCGACGCGTTCTGGATGGGGATGATCGGCAGCTCCGCGCTGATCGGCATCTTCTTCGGCAGCCTCGTGTTCGGTTGGCTGTCCGACCGGATGGGCCGGCAGAAGATCTTCCTGACGAGCTTCGTGATCATCACCGCGGCTGCGTTCGCGCAGTTCTTCGTGAGCTCGCCGCTCGAACTATGCGTGCTGCGCGTGCTGATCGGCTTCGGGATGGGCGGCGACTTCACGGTCGGCCACGCGATCCTCGCCGAATTTTCGCCGCGCAAGCATCGCGGCGCGTTGCTCGGTTCGTTCAGCGTGATCTGGACGATCGGCTATGTCGCCGCGAACGTGCTCGGCCTCGCGTACAGCGACGCCGCGCCCAATGCATGGCGCTGGCTGCTCGCATCGGCCGCGCTGCCCGCGCTGATCGTGCTGGTGCTGCGCATCGGCACGCCCGAATCGCCGCGCTGGCTGCTCGGCAAGGGTCGCGTGCAGGAGGCGCGCGCGATCGTCGCGAAGCATTTCGGGCCGCACGTGATGCTCGACGGTTCGGCCGAGCCGCATGCGCACGGCGGCTTCGCGCGACTGTTCCGGTCGGACCTGATTCGCCGCACCGTCTTCAACTGCGCGTTCTTCGTGTGTCTCGTGATTCCGTATTTCGCGATCTACACGTTCCTGCCGACGATCCTGAAGACGATCGGTCTCGCCGAAGGTTTCGGCGCCGACCTCCTGCTGAACGGCTTCCTCGTGCTCGGCGCGCTGATCGGAATCTGGCTCACGATCCGGTTGTCGCGGCGCGGCTTCCTGATCGGTTCGTTCGCGGTGACGTGCGCGTCGCTCGTCGCGCTGGCGGTGCTGCCGTCGTCGGCGGCCGTCGCGATGATCGTCGCGTTCGCGATCTTCACGCTGACGATGTCGGCGTTCAGCAATCTCGTCGGCGTGTTCCCGCCCGAATGCTTCCCGACCGAGGTGCGTGCGAGCGGCGTGGGCCTCGCGATCGCGTGCAGCCGGCTCGGTTCGGCGATCGGCACGTTCCTGCTGCCGGTCGGCATCGCGACGCTCGGCTTTCACGCGACGATGTTCGCGCTGGCCGGCGTGCTGCTGGTCGGGATGCTCGTGTCGATCGCGTGGGCGCCGGAGACCAAGCATCTGACGCTGGAGGAGGCGGCGGGGCATTGAGGCGAGTGCGGTGCCGACGGCAGGAGGCGCGGCATCGCGCTCGCAACGAAGGAACCCGGCCATGGCCGGGTCCTTCGTTTGTAACGCGTACTTTGCCGCTGACGAAAAAGCCGGAACTCGCCGCTCGGCTCAGAACAGAATGCTCGTGCAGTCCCGCGCGCCGTGCAGTACGTGAAGCACGTCGATCTGCACGGGGGGATCGCCTTTGACCCGATAGAAGATCTGAAAATTGCCGTATCCGCGATGCCGCACGCCGTGGGCTTCGAAGCGCGGCACCAGCGGGAACGCGAACGGCATCTCGGCGAGGCTCAGGCATTTTTCGCGAAGCTCCCGCACGAACGTGATCGCACGTTGCGGATTGTCGCGTGCGATGTAATCGGCGATCAGCTCGAGTTCGGTTATCGCAAAACCGGACAGGCGCACGATCACGCCTGACGATCCGCCTGCGCCCGATACTTCGCTTCCAGACGATCGAACACGTCCGCCAGGTCTGCTCCGCGTCCCGCGTCCGCATCGGCAAGGCTGCGGGCGATCACGGCATCGAGTGCGCTCAGTTGCGCTTCGCGATCCTGAATCAAGCGCACGCCTTCCCGAAGCACTTCGCTTTTGGATCCGTAACGGCCGGAATCGACCAGCTTCGCGACGTAGCTTTCCAGTTGCGGGCCCAGGTCGGCACTGATCATGTTGCCCTCCAGACGGCATGAATTCCGATGCAGGCAGGTTAGCCGGATTATCAACTATTATCAAGAACAGAACTCCTGACTGATGAGGTGTCGACGCCGCTCAGCGACCGGGCGGATGGTGCGGTACGCGTATCGGTACGTTTGCGCGATACGCAACGGCACTGCGCGTAAGCCCCTCCCGATCTCGCTCTCCGAACGCCGATCATGCTCGACGAGACCGTCACGCCACAACCTGGCCTGATGGCATATTCGCCCCGGGGGGCGGACCTGCCGGCAAGCGCAACGCGCAATCGGGCGCCTCGTCGGTCGGCCGGGAGGCGCTGCCAACGCTCGACCGGCAATGCGGGCAGGCTGGCCAACCGTCGTGCGACCCAGCCATTCGGCAGACTCGGCGCGCCGGCCGCGCGACGATATGCTGCGTGCTTTCCGTTTCTCGCGCGCAATCATGCCTGCCCGTCACGTCGATCTCAGCCACGTTCTCCCGTACGAAGCGACGTACTTCGACGATCGGCTGACGATCGAGCGAAACGATCTGGACATTCCTGCGTTGCTCGGTGTGGAACAGGAAGTTGGCGACGAACTGCTCGTGTCGCTGTGTGGCGCACCGGCCGATTCGGATGTTCAGGCTTATCTCGATAGTTCAGGCAGGCTGACCTTCGCCGCCACTCATCCAAGGTTGATTCGATCCGAAAACCGGATATCCGTCGTCAAAAACACGGATGCGTCCGTACTTGAACTCGGAATCATCGATCTTTCCGATAGCGCAGTCGCCGGACTCGGCGCGGCCATGCTGTGGAGAATCGCCCGAGCATGCGATACGTTGGGGATCGCCAGAATAGTCGCACTCGCGGTGGGCGGCCGAAAGACGGCACCCCAACCCGGCGGACCACGGCTCCACGGGTACTACGCGTGGCCGAGATTCGGATTCGATGCGCCCATTCCCGGCGAGCACGACGACGAAGCAGCGCTGTTCCAGTATTTCCGCGGATACCCGATCGGATTGGCCGATGGAAGCCTGCGATCGCTGCGTGCGCTCTACGCGACGAGGTCCGGGCGCGACTTCTGGCGTGCGGCCGGATCCCATCGGTGGATGACATTCGACGTCGATCCGCGCCGGGCGTCTCTGCTGCCGTTGCGCGACTACCTGATTGAAAAGGAGATTGACGAATGACGGTAAAGCACGGTTCCATCATCGGATTCCGGATGACGCGCGCTGCGGTGAAGCGCGGCCGCTCGACAAGCGAACATCGCGCCATTCGTCGAGCGGAAGCCAGGCAGTTCATCGATACGTCCGTCGCGAATGCGCTCCAACACGGCCTGGCGCGCATCATGCGCGATTTCGCCGCCGGATATGGCGCGCGACCGGCCAACGGGCCCGCATCACGGTCGCAACGAAAGGTATTCGACGTTGGACGCATGGATCATGCGAAGAGTCAGCTCCCGATCATTTCGGAAGAGGAAGCAAGGGCCGTCGGACGGCGGGGAAACGCTCCTCCATTTCGGCCACGATCCCGATCAATGACCCGGCGACCGATAGCCGGCGCCGTGACAGTCGTTGACGGATAGCGAAGCGGGGACGAACGCGTGTCGGGCTCAGACGGGACCATCCTTTCATCCCCGCCCGTCAGCAGCGTCTCAACGGCGACGTCGTCCCCTCCCCCTTCCTCGCCGCCTGCTCCCGCAGCCACGCGGCAAACGCGATCACCGGCTCGACCGCGACGCTCTCCGGCGCGATATCGAGCCAATAGCCGAACGGCCCGATCGGCTGCACCGGCGACAGCCGCACGAGGCTGCCTTCGGCGATCTCCTCCTCGATCATCGTGAGGTCGACCACGGCAAGCCCCGCGCCCTTGCGCGCCGCACGGATCGCCTGTTCGAGCGTCGAGAACTCGATGCCGTCGCCGATTCGTTCGGGCGCGATGCCGGCCTGCTCGCACCAGTCGGCCCACAGCGTCAGGCGCCGGCCCTCGTGCAGCACGTGCAACGACGGCAGCCGGCCGAGCAGCGCATCGAGCGTGTCGCCTCGGTAGCGCGGCGCGCCGACCAGCGCATGCCGCTCCATCATCAGCAGCTCCGAATGCATACCCGGCCGCGCCGCACGCCCGAAGCGGACATGGCAATCGCAATCGTCGGCCGGCTCGGTGCGGATCGACAGCTCGACGTCGGGCAGCGCCTCCGCGAGCGTGCCGAGCCGCGGCGAGAACCACTGCGTAGCGAACGTCGGCGGCAGCGATATCGTCAGGCGCCGCTTCGCGCCCGGCCGCGTCGCGGCGATTTCGCCGACGCCGCGCTCGATCGTGTCGAACGCCTGCCCGATGAACGGCAGCAACCGCCGGCCGGCGTCGGTCAGGCGCACGCCCTTGTGATCGCGCTCGAACAGGCGGGCGCCAAGCGCTTCCTCGAGCAGCCGGATCTGCCGGCTCACCGCGCCTTGCGTCACGCACAGCGACACCGCCGCGCGATTGAAGCTCAGATGACGCGCGGTCTCCTCGAAAAATCGCAGCGCGATCAACGATGGCAGGCGTCGCATGATGTGTGTCCCCTTCGTTCGTATCGTTCGTATGGTTGCCGGCCGGCGCCGCCGGCCATTCCGCGGGCAGCTTTATCGCAGAAAAGCGCGCCGGCCGTCATGCCGTGAAAACCCCGAGGCCCGGCGCCTTTCACTCCGTCATTCATCGCCCCGCCGCGCCGGCCTCCCGCCTACAATAAGCATCCCGCACCAAACACGACATTGCCCCGTGAGACGCAAGATGCCGGCGCTGAATGCGCTGAAAGCCTTCGAGATGGCCGGCCGCACCGGCAGCTTCACGCGCGCGGCCGAACTGCTCAACGTGACGCAGAGCGCGGTGAGCCGGCAGGTCCGCCAGCTCGAAGGCCAACTCGGCGAAACCCTGCTCGAGCGCCGCCATCACCAGCTCGAACTGACGGCGGCCGGCCGCGTGCTGCTGCGCGCGCTGCAGCAATCGTTCGACAAGATCGAGTTGACGGTGCGCGGCCTGCAGGAAAAAACCCACCTGAACCGTCTGCGCGCGAACGTGCCGCCCACCTTCGCCGCGCGCTGGCTGATGCCGCGCCTCGGCCGGCTGCGCGACGCGCATCCCGAGTTCGAGCTCAGCCTCACGACGCGCATCCACGACAGCCTCGGCGAATCCCGCGTGCTCGACTGCGCGATCCGGTTCGGCGACGGCGAATGGGACGGCTTCGACAACGCGCTGCTGATGCAGGAGCAGCATATCGCCGTCTGTGCGCCCGCGCTGTATGCGCGGCTGCGGCAGGACGGCGCGCCGATCGACCTGAACCGCTTCACGCTGCTGCACGTGCTCGCGACCGACGACCAGCGCTACCTGACCTGGCAGCACTGGCTGAAGGCCGCCGGCATCGCCGACGTCGACACGCGCGGCGGCTACGAATTCGACCTGCTCGACCATGCGATCCGCGCGGCGATCGACGGCCTCGGGATCACCATCGCCGACCGTCACATGGTCGCGCGCGAACTCGCGACCGGGCAGTTGATGCAGGTGCTCAACGTGCACGTCGACGGCCACCAGTCGTACTGGTTCGTCACGCGACCCGAGCAGACGAACCTGCCGCACATCGTGCAGTTCCGCGACTGGCTGCAGCAGGAAGTGTGGCTCGCGAAGCGCCACCTCGAACCGTCGTCGCCGCTGCCGCAAGTGCCGTTGGCCTGAGATCTGCCCGGCCCGCGGGCGGCGGTCCGCCCGCCGCCCGCCGCCTGCGGATGCAGATGCAGATGCGGATGCGGACGTGTCCGCGGGCGACACCTTACCCGCTCGCGCGTCCGTCCGCACTCGGACCAGTCGGAAAATACCCGAAGGCCCGCACCTGCGCCACGCACCCCGCCAGCCGTCATCGCCTTGCCTGACGGGCGATTCCGGCCGATTCGCCGAGTAACGTGCGTTTTTCTCATGGTCGACGCAAAAATAAGTCGTTTGTCGTGCGATAAACGCATGAAGAGAATGACTCCGTCCCGTGCCGCGCGTGTCGCCACCCGAAGCGATCCGCCGGCATCCATCGGAGGAGTCACTTCATGCGCACCGAACGCAACTACGTGAACGGCCGTTTCGTCGCCCCGGAAAGCGACACGTTCATCGTCGTCAGCAACCCCGCCACCGAAGCGCCGTTCGCGCGCGTGCCGGCCGCGACGCCGGCCGACGCGCTCGCCGCCGTCGACGCTGCCGCCGCCGCGCAAAAGGCGTGGCGCACGCTGCCGAGCGCCGAGCGCGCCGCATACCTGCACCGCTTCGCCGACGCGCTGACCGCGCGCGCGCCCCAGATCGGCGCGGCGCTCGCGCAGGAATCCGGCAAGAGCGTCGAGGACGCATCGAACGAAGCCGTCTACGCCGGGCAGATCACGCGTTACCACGCCGAGTGGGCGCGCCGGATCGAGGGCGAGATCATTCCGAGCGATACGCCCGACGAGAACCTGTTCCTGCAGCGCGAACCGATCGGCGTCGTCGCGTGCCTGATCCCGTTCAACTATCCCGTGTACACGCTGCTGCGCAAGGTCGCGCCCGCGCTGATCGCCGGCAACACCGTGGTCGTGCGGCCGAGCAATCACACGCCGGTGTCGGCGTTCGAGATCGCGAAGGCCGTCGACGAGGCCGGCTTCCCGCCGGGCGTCGTCAACATCCTGACGATGGACCATGCGACGGCCGAAGCGCTGTGCACGCATCCGGCGGTCGGGATGATCACGCTGACCGGCAGCGTGAACGCGGGCCGCAAGGTGCTCGACTACTGCAAGGCGAACATCGCGAAGCCGTCGCTCGAGCTCGGCGGCAAGACGCCCGCGATCATCGAGCCCGACGCCGATCTCGAACGCGCGGCCGCCGCGCTCGTCGCATCGAAGACGACGCATTGCGGCCAGCTGTGCACGGCGATCGAACGCGTGTACGTGCACGACAGCGTGCACGACCGCTTCGTCGCGTTGCTGAAGGACAAGATGGCCGCCGTGCGCAGCGGCGACCGCGCGCAAGACGCCACGCGAATGGGCCCGCTCGTCAGTGCCGCCGCGCGCGCGCACATCCACGGAATGGTCGAACGCGCGGTCGCGGCGGGTGCGACGCTCGAAACCGGCGGCACGATCCCCGACGGCCCCGGTTTCTTCTACCCGGCCACGCTGCTGACGAACTGCCGCCAGGACATGGAGATCGTGCAGGAGGAAACCTTCGGCCCGGTCATGCCGGTGCTGCGCTACACGACGCTCGACGAGGCCATCGGCTTCGCGAACGATCACCAGTTCGGCCTGTCGTCGGTGCTCTACACCGAGCGCTACCGCACCGCGATGACCGTCGCGAACGCAATCGAGGCGGGCGAGCTGTACGTGAACCGCACGCCGGCCGATCCGTATCAGGGCTTCCACGCCGGCTGGAAGCGCTCGGGCCTCGGCGGCGACGACGGCAAGCACGGCATGCTCGAATTCACGCAAACGCGCCTCGTCGTCATGAAGTATTGACGCCGCCGCGCCGGCGCACCGTCGCCGGCGCGCGCCCCCCCGATCCGATCCGACACAAAACAAATCTGCGGACCTCCGAGCCACGGAAGTCTGATGGAGGAAGACATCATGCCGACCCAACCGTCGACGCCCGCCGCGTCGCTCGCGTTGCACGACGACGCCCACGCGTCGCCGCATTCGCGCTCGCAACGCTACCTGCAACTGCTGCTGCTCGTGATTGCCGCGGGCGCGATCTATCCGATGCTGTATCTGCGGCAGGTGTACCAGCCGACGATGCTGCAGTTCTTCCGGATCGACGACGTGCAGCTCGGCTACCTGTACTCGTCGCTCGGCACGATCTTTCTCGTCAGCTACCTGCCGAGCGGCTGGCTCGCCGACCGCCTGTCGCCGCGCTGGCTGATCTGCTTCTCGCTGCTCGCGACGGGCGCGCTCGGGCTGATCTACGCGACCGGGCCGTCGTTCAATACGCTCGTGGCGATCTTCGCCGGCTGGGGGCTGACGACCGGCCTCACGTTCTGGGCGGCCGTGATCAAGCGCGTGAACATGATCGCGGGCCGCGACGAACAGGGCCGCTTCTTCGGGTTGCTCGACGGCGGCCGCGGGCTCGTCGAGGCGCTGCTCGCGACGATCGCGATCACGCTGTTCGCCTACGTGACGCACACGCACGGCGGTACCGATGCGGCCGGCTTCAAGCTCGTGGTGCATCTGTACGCGTTCTGCTGCATCGGGCTCGGCGTGGTGCTCGCGCTGGTGAAGGATCCGGCGCGCACCGACGACCGTGCGGCCGCCATCAAGCGCGCCAGGGGCAACGTCCTGAGCGACCTGAAAACGCTCGCGGCGATTCCCGAACTGTGGCTCGTCGCCGCGATCGTGTTCTGCGGCTACCAGGTGTTCTGGGCGACCTACAGCTTCTCGGCGTACCTGCACGAAGGCAATTTCGGGCTCAGCGCGACGGCGGCCGGCTTCATCACGACGCTCAAGCTGTGGATGCGCCCCGTCGGCGGCATCGGCGGCGGCTTCCTCGGCGACCGCGTGTCGAAAGTGTCCGTGCTGTTCTGGGCGCTCGTGCTCGCCGCGCTGTCGCTGGTCGGCCTGATCGCGGCGCCCGCGCACAGCCCGCAGGCGATGCTCGTCGTGCTCGTGCTGTTCATCGGCATCCTCACTTACGCAATCCGCGGCCTGTACTGGTCGCTGCTCGACGACTGCAAGGTGCCGACGCACTGCGCGGGCCTCGCGATCGGCCTGATCTCGGTGCTCGGCTATTCGCCCGACGTGTTCGTGCCGCTGATCAACGGCTACGTGACGCAGACCTGGCCGGGCGCGCACGGCTACCAGCTCTATTTCGGCTATATCGCGGCCGTGGCGCTCTGCGGAGCGGGCGCCGCCGCGTTCCTCAAAACCCGCCTCAACCGTATCCAGGAGTCCGCATGAAGATCGTTTCGCTCGAAACCCATATCGTCGCCGTGCCGCCGCCGCACATCGGCGGGATGTACTGGATCTTCGTCAAACTGAAGACCGACGACGGCATCGAAGGCGTCGGCGAGATCTATTCGGCGACGTTCCACCCGAAGGCGATGGGCCCGATCATCGACGACGTGTTCGACCGCTACCTGCTGAATCACGACCCGCACCACGTCGAGCGGCTGTTCCGCCAGGCGTATTCGAGCGGCTTCACGCAGCGGCCGGACCTGACGATGATGGGCGTGGTCAGCGGCCTCGAAATGGCGTGCTGGGACATCGTCGGCAAGGCGGCCGGCAAGCCCGTGTACGAACTGCTCGGCGGCAGGATCCACGAGCGGCTGCGCTCGTACACGTATCTGTATCCGAAGAACGCGCGCGGCGAATACGACTACGACGATCCCGACCTGGCCGCCGAATGCGCCGCCGAGAACGTGAAGCTCGGCTTCACGGCCGTCAAGTTCGATCCGGCCGGCCCGTACACCGCCTATTCCGGCCACCAGTTGTCGCTCGAAGTCCTCGACCGCTGCGAACTGTTCTGCCGCCGCGTACGCGAAGCCGTCGGCAGCAAGGCCGACCTGTTGTTCGGCACGCACGGGCAGATGGTGCCGTCGTCGGCGATCCGGCTCGCGAAGCGGCTCGAAAAGTACGACCCGCTGTGGTTCGAGGAGCCGGTGCCGCCCGGGCAGGAAGAAGCGATCGCCGAAGTCGCGAAGCACACGTCGATTCCGATCGCGACCGGCGAGCGCCTGACGACCAAGTACGAATTCCACAAGCTGCTGCAGGCGGGCGGCGCATCGATCCTGCAACTGAACGTCGCGCGCGTGGGCGGCCTGCTCGAAGCGAAGAAGATCGCGACGCTCGCGGAAGTGCACTACGCGCAGATCGCGCCGCACCTGTACAACGGGCCGGTGGGCGCTGCCGCCAGCATCCAGCTCGCGACCTGCACGCCGAACTTCCTGATCCAGGAAAGCATCATGACGTGGGGCGGTTTCCATTCGGAAGTCGTGAAGACGCCGATCCGCTGGGAAGACGGCTACATCGTTCCGTCGAACGAGCCGGGCCTCGGCATCGAACTGAACATGGACGTCGTGAAGCGCCACACGCCGTACACGGGCGAGCGACTGCACCTGCAGATGGCGGAGAAGCCCGCCGACGTGAAGGACCTCGCCCCGGCGAAGGGCTGAGCGCAGAGGAAGCGACATGACCTACGACTACATCATCGTCGGCGCGGGCTCGGCCGGCTGCATCCTCGCGAATCGCCTGAGCGAATCGGGCCGGCACTCGGTGCTGCTGCTCGAAGCGGGCAAGCGCGACGCGTCGTTCTGGTTCAAGGTACCGGTCGGCTTCACGAAGACCTACTACAACCGCCGCTACAACTGGATGTACTACAGCGAGCCCGAAGCGCAGCTCGCCGACCGCAAGCTGTACTGCCCGCGCGGCAAGGTGGTCGGCGGATCGGGCTCGATCAACGCGATGGTCTACGTGCGCGGCCAGCGCAGCGACTACGACGACTGGGCGAAGGCCGGCAATCCGGGCTGGGCGTACGACGACGTGCTGCCGTACTTCCGCAAGCTCGAAACCCACGCGGCCGGCACGACCGATCCGCAGCATCACGGCGCGACCGGGCCGATCCACGTCACGTCGATGAAGGCCGACGTGCATCCGATCGTCCACGAGTTCCTGAAGGGCTGCGGGCAACTGAACCTGCCGCGCACCGACGATTTCAACGGCGCGCAGTTCGAAGGCGCGGGCATCTACGACCTGAACACGAAGCACGGCGAACGCTGTTCGAGCAGCTTCGCGTACCTGCGGCCCGCGCTGGGTCGTGCGAACCTCACGCTGCGTGCCGGCGTGCTCGTGCGGCGCGTGACGTTCGACGGCACGCGTGCGACCGGCGTGGTCGTCGCCGGCGCGCACGGCGACGAAACACTCGTCGCCGCACGCGAGGTGATTCTCGCCGCCGGCGCGGTCGATACGCCGAAGCTGCTGCAACTGTCGGGCGTCGGCGATCCGGCGCTGCTCGCGCGCCGGCGCGTGCCGCTCGTGCATGCGCTGCCGGCCGTCGGCCGCAACCTGCAGGATCACCTGTGCGTGAGCTTCTACTTCAAGGCGAACCGGCCGACGCTGAACGACGAGATGGGCACGCTGCTCGGCAAGATGAAGATCGGGCTGCGCTACCTGCTGACGAAGCGCGGCCCGCTCGCGATGAGCGTGAACCAGGCCGGCGGCTTCTTCCGCGGGTCGGACGACGCGCACGAACCGAACCTGCAGCTCTACTTCAACCCGCTGTCGTACCGGATCCCGAAGAGCGAGCGCGCGAGCATCAAGCCCGAGCCGTATTCGGGTTTCCTGATCGCGTTCAACCCGTGCCGGCCGACGAGCCGCGGCACGATCGAGATCGCGTCGAACCGCGCGGAGGATGCCGCGAGGATCCACATCAACGCGCTGACCACGCAGAAGGATCTCGACGAAGCCGTGCAGGGCAGCAAGCTGATCCGTGCGCTGATGCGCGCGCCGGCGTTGAAATCGATGACCGTCGAGGAAATTTCGCCGGGCCCGCAAGTCGATTCCGACGAAGCGATGCTGCAATACTTCCGCGAGCAGTCGGGTTCGATCTACCACCTGTGCGGCTCGTGCACGATGGGTCCCGACGCGGCGACGTCCGTCGTCGATGCGTCGCTGCGCGTGCACGGGCTGCAGGCGCTGCGGATCGTCGATGCGTCGGTGTTTCCGAACATCACGTCGGGCAACATCAACGCGCCGACGATGATGGTCGCGGAGAAAGGGGCCGACCTGATTCTGGCCGACGCGCGGCCCGGCGAGACGACCGGTGCGCGCGAGGGCGAACGGGAAACCGTCGCGCCCTGATCCCGCGAACGGGGCCCGCGCGACTCCCCGCTCTCCCCGGCCGCCGCCGCGGCCCTGCCGGCGGCACGCCGCTTGCTCGCCCGGGCCGGAAAGGAGAGCACATCATGGCGACTCATCTCGGGCAACCCGGCCGGCCGCGCGGCCTCGCCGGGCGCATCGTCGGCCGCATCATGCGCCGGCACAACCGGCTGGACAACGTGTGGACCCTGTCGCTGCTGGCGATCGGCGACAGCGACCGGGTACTCGAAGTCGGGTTCGGCCCCGGCGACGCGATCCGGCTCGCGACCGAAGCGGCGCCGTCCTGCCACGTCGCCGGCGTCGATCACTCGCTGACCATGCTGGCCGCCGCGAAACGCTTGAACCGCGTACCCATCGAACAAGGACGCGTGAACCTCGCGCTCGGCTCCGTCGACGCGCTGCCGTTCCCGGACGACGCGTTCGACAAGGCGTTCTCGATCAACTGCATCTACTTCTGGCCCGCGCCCGCACACGGTCTGCGCGAGTTGCGGCGCATCGTCCGGCGCGGCGGGATCGTCGCGATCACCGTCCGCGACCTCGACCGCGCACCCTACGATGCCTATCGGCCCGACAAGCTCGCGCGGCTGATGAGCGACGCGGGCTTCGGGTCCGTCGCCGTGCAGCGCAACGGCACGGCGTCGCATCCGCTTGCCTGTGTGCTCGGCAGCAAGTAGGCGGGCGTGGCGTGAAGGCAGGTGCCGACGCGTCCGCTGCATCGGCAACCGATCGGAAACGCTCGCTCGTCGCACGAATCCGGTCGGCGGAACCCTGTAAAAAACGGCGCACCGCTCATCGCGATGCGCCGTCTTTCGTTCACGCAGCGATCGGACCGCTCAAGCCACGCTCGTGCGCTTCTCCACGAACCGTCTCACATAATCGTCCGCCGGCCGCGACAGGATGTCGTCCGGCGTCCCGACCTGCACGAGCGTGCCGTCGCGCAGGATCGCGATCCGGTCGCCGATGCGCAGCGCCTCGTCGAGATCGTGCGTGATGAACACGATGGTCTTCGCGAGCGTCGCCTGCAGTTCGAGCAACTGATCCTGCATCTCGGTGCGAATCAGCGGATCGAGCGCGGAAAACGCCTCGTCCATCAGCAGCACGTCGGTGTCGGCCGCCAGCGCGCGTGCCAGCCCGACGCGCTGCCGCATGCCGCCCGACAGCTCGTCCGGATAATGGTCGCCGTAACCGTCGAGCCCGACCTTCGTCAGCCAGTTGCGCGCCGCGTCGGCCGCGTCGTGCCGCTTCTCGCCGCGCGTGCGCAGCGCATACGCGGCGTTGTCGAGCACCGTCTGGTGCGGCAGCAGCCCGAAGTTCTGGAACACCATGCTGACCTTGTAGCGGCGCAGCTCGCGCAGCCCGTGCGCGTCGAGCTTGATCACGTCGCGGCCGTCGATCACGATCTCGCCGGCGGTCGGCTCGATCAGCCGGTTGAAATGCCGCACGAGCGTCGACTTCCCGGAACCCGACAGCCCCATGATCACGAAGATCTCGCCCGACGCGATGCCGAGGCTCACGTCGTTGAGCCCGACGTTGCAGCCCGTTTCGGCCAGCACGTCGGCCTTGCGCTTGCCAGCCCGCAGCAGGTCGAGCACGCGCGCATGCGCGGCCTGCGGCCCGAACAGCTTGTACACGTGTTTGACGTCGATGGTCGCCATGATCGCCTCCGTTCCTATGCGCGCGACGATTGCGTCGCCTGATTCGAATCGACGCCCGCCGACGATGCCGCCTTGCCCGGCACCCGGTACGGCACCCGCGACGCGCCCCGCTGCCGGCGCTGCTGCGCGAGCCGCCGCCGGGCGCGACGCTCCTGGCCGAAGCCCTGGCTGATCCGGTCGATCACGATCGCGAGAATCACGATCGCGAGGCCGGCCTGCGTGCCCTTGCCGACGTCGAGCGTCTGGATGCCCGCGAGCACGTCCTCGCCGAGCCCGCGCGAGCCGATCATCGATGCGATCACGACCATCGACAGCGCCATCATCGTCGTCTGGTTGATGCCGGCCATGATGCTCGGCCGCGCCAGCGGCAACTGCACGTTGACGAGCAGTTGCCAGCGCGTGGTGCCGAACGCGCGCGCGGCTTCCGTCACGTCCGGATCGACCTGGCGGATGCCGAGATCGGTCAGGCGAATCAGCGGCGGCAGCGCGTAGATGATCGTCGCGAGGATCGCGGGCACCTTGCCGAGCCCGAACAGCATCAGCACCGGAATCAGGTACACGAAGCTCGGCAGCGTCTGCATCACGTCGAGCACCGGCAACAGCATCCTGCGCAGCCAGGCGCTGCGCGACGCGAGAATGCCGAGCGGCACGCCGACCGCGACCGACAGCACCGTCGCGACGAGCATCAGCGCGAGCGTCTGCATCAGCTTGTCCCACAGGCCGAAGCAGCCGATCGCATAGAGCAGCAGCATGAAGAGCGCGCCGAGCCCGATGCGGCGCGTCGCGTTCCACGCGATCGCACCGACGACCAGCAGCACGAGCCACGGCGGCGCCGCGCGCAGCGCGCCTTCGAGCGGCACGAGCAGGTAGCGCAGGACCAGCGCGCTGAAACGATGGAAGCCGTCGCCGTATTGCGCGACGAACGTCTCGAGCGCGCCGTTGACCCAGTCGGCGATCGACAGGTGCAGAAAGAAACCGTCCATGTTGATTCTCCGTCGCGCCGCGAAGGCGCATGACGGCGGCGGCAGGCGCGAGCCCGCCGCCGCGCGCAGGTTACGCGCCCTTCAGGCTGCCGGCGATCTTCTGCGCGACGTCGGCCGGCACCCACTGCTTCCACATGTCCGGGCGGGTCTTCAGGAACTGCGTGGCCATCGCCGCGCCGTCGATCTTCTTCGTCGTCATCTCGAGGATCGTCTGGTTCAGGAAGTCCATCGGAAAACGCACCTTGCCGAATACGCCGACGAGATCGGGGTTCGCATCGGCGAACGGCTTCGACACGCCGACCGTCAGCCGCGACACCATGTACGACGACGCGCACTGGTGCGTGCTGCTCTCGTCGCGCAACGTCTTCCAGCATGCTTCGTTATAGGCCGGCATCTTCAGCGCGGTGAACTTGTACTTCGCCATCAGCGCGGCCGGGCCCCAGTAATAGAACACGATCGGCGCGCCGCGCTGGTACGCGGACGCGATCGCCGCGTCCAGCGCCGCGCCCGTGCCCGGATGGAAGTTCGTATAGGACTGGTCGAGCTTCAGCACACGCAGCAGTCGCGTGTTTACGCGCTCGCAGTCCCAGCCGGTCGGGCAATTCAGGAAGCGGCCCTTGTCCGGCTCCTCCTCGTCGGCGAATACCTGCTTGTACTTCGGCAGATCGTCGACCGACACGAGCCCCGGCGCGACAGGCTTGATGTGGCGCGCCGGATCGCCCTTCACCACGTAGTCGGGCACGAACCAGCCTTCCGTCGTGCCGCCCGGCAGCGTGTCGCCGATCAGCTTCACGGCGCCCGACGCGACCGCCTTCGCGGTGATCTCGCTGCGGCCCGTCCACTGCTCGGCCCAGATCTGCAGGTCGTTGCGTGCGAGCGCCGTTTCGGTGGCGGCCGTGCTGCCCGGCACGACGTCCGTCTTGCAGCCGTAGCCCTTCTCCATGATCTGCCGCAGCACCTCGGTCGCGAACGCCCCGCTCTCCCACGTGATGCTCGCGAAATGGACCGTCTTGCCGTCGGTGCACGCGCCGCCGGCCGCGTGGGCCGCGGGCGCGGACAGGATCGCCGCGGCGGCGAGAAGGGCCGTTTTCAGTCGTCGAATCTGCATGGTGGGTCGTCTCCAAATCGAATCTGTTGTTTGTGCGTCGCGGCAGGCGCGGCGACCGGCGCATCGCGAATGCGTCCACGCCCGGTCAGCCTGCATGTTTGAGCCGCCAATTTGTTTAGGGAAACGAGTAATTCCGATCATTGCAATCGGCTGCGCCAATCGATCGCCCGACCCGCTGCGAGGCCCGTACGGCGGGCCTGCCGGCCGTTTTCCGGTCGTGCGGCCACGGCCTGGGGCGGGCGGCATTGCGTGGCGCTCGCCCGTTGCCCGGGCGACCTCGAATCGTGGCGCCGGGCCGCCCGTTTCCACTGTCGAAACCGCCCGTCGCGCCCCCATTGGCGAACCCGATCCCATCCATCGAAATTACTCGCTTTCGATTCCGTTTCGGCTTCGGAAGAATGCGCGGTGTCATCGGAGGAGACACGACCCGACGTTGCCGGGTGCCGCGCCGCCGCGCGTTGCGCGATCCGGCGCCGCACGCGCTGCGCCGGATCGCCCCGGATGACGGGGCGCGCCTCGCCGGACGCGCTCACGACAACCGATATGAGCTGGATATCCCGGAGATCTCATCAATGAAAAAGACCCTGACGGCGCTCGCCGTAACGGCAACCTTCGCCATGCCCGCGTTCGCGCAAAGCAGCGTCACGCTGTACGGCGTGATCGACGAAGGCCTGAACTACACGAACAACGTCGGCACCGGCCACGTCTACGAAATGGCCAGCGGCTACGCGCAGGGCAGCCGCTGGGGCCTGAAGGGCAGCGAGGATCTCGGCGGCGGCATGAAGGCGATCTTCCAGCTCGAAAACGGCTTCGACGTGAACAGCGGCCGGCTCGGCCAAGGCGGCCGCATGTTCGGCCGCCAGGCTTACGTCGGCCTGAGCCAGGCGCAGTACGGCACGCTGACGTTCGGCCGCCAGTACGATTCCGTCGTGGACTATCTCGCGCCGACCACCGCCAACGGCAACTGGGGCGGCTACCTGCTCGCGCACCCGTTCGACAACGACAACACCGACAACTCGTTCCGCCTCGACAACACGGTGAAATACGCGAGCCCGAGTTTCGGCGGCTTCCAGTTCGGCGGCGCATACAGCTTCAGCAACAGCACCGGTTTCTCCGACAACCGCGCGTACAGCTTCGGCGCGCAGTACCAGAACAGCGGGCTGCTGATCGGCGCCGCGTACCTGCAGGCGAACCATCCGGGCAACGGCTCGGCCGGCGCGATCACCGCGAACGACGCGAGCTACATCGCCGAGCGCATGCGCGTGTTCGGCGCGGGCATCAACTACACGTTCGGGCCGGCGACGGTCGGCTTCGCGTACACGAACTCGAACTACAAGAACCCGACCGGCAACGGCTATCTGGGTACGCCGAGCGCGATCATCGCGCCGGGGGCGACGGTCAGCGCGATCAAGTACCAGAACTTCGAGGTGAACGGTTCGTACCAGATCACGCCGGCATTCATGGTCGGCGCGCAGTACGTGCTGTCGCTCGAGAAGTACGACGCATCGAGCGGCGACGCGAAGCCGAAGATCCATTCAGTCGGACTGATGGCCGACTACAACCTGTCGAAGCGCACCGACGTGTACGTGCAGGCCGCGTACCAGCACATCGCCGGCGACCGGACGAACTCGATCCTCGACAACGCATTCATCCCCGGCACGGACGCGCCGTCGTCGACGTCGAACCAGGTGGCCGTACGGCTCGCGCTGCGCCACAAGTTCTGACGCCAGCCCGTTCTCCGTTCTTCACGCGACACCCGCGCCGGTCGGCGCGAGGTGTCTTCGCCCGCCCGCAGGCACAGGTCTGCCGGCGGGCTTTTTCATCGGCCCGGCAGCGGGTGCGTGAACGACATGAACCGCCGGAACCGGCGAAGGTCGCACGCGTGCCCCGTCAACCATGACAGGTCGACAGCCGGCGATCCGCCGATACACTGTGAGCTATCCCGACGGCGGCGATCGACCTCGTCATCGAATGCCGGCCGTCGCTTCGATTGCGCACGGCCTTCCGCTCCCCGCCCGCCCCGCACACCTTCCGCATGCTTTTCAAGGAGATGCACTTGAAGCACTGGCGTCATGCGCTGCTCGCCTTCGCCGGCCTCGTCGCCGCCGCGTCCGCTCGCGCTCATCCCGTATGCACCATCGTCGCCGATGCCGCCACCGGCAACGTGCTCGTGCAGCAGGGCGATTGCACGACCCGCGTGACGCCCGCATCGACGTTCAAGGTCGCAATCGGCCTGATGGGCTTCGACGCCGGCGTGCTGAAGGACGAGCACACGCCCACGCTCGACTTCCACGCCGGCTACCCCGACTGGGGCGGTGCGCCGTGGCGCGAGCCGACGGATCCGGCGCGCTGGATGAAGCTGTCGATCTTCTGGTATTCGGAGCAGGTCACGCAGGCGCTCGGGCAGGCGCGCTTCCAGCAGTACACGAGCGCGTTCGGCTACGGCAATGCCGACGTCACCAGCAAGCAGGGCGAACTGCCCGGCGTGATGGGCGCGTGGGTCAACTCGTCGCTACGGATCTCGCCGCTCGAACAGGTCGCGTTCATGCGCAAGATCGTCCGCCGCACGCTGCCCGTCAGCGCGCACGCGTACGACATGACCGAGCGCATCACGCTGCTCGACGCGCAGCCAGGCGGCTGGACCGTGCACGGCAAGACGGGCACCGGATCGCCGGGCCTCGCGTACGACGCCGCGCACGCGTACGGCTGGTTCGTCGGCTGGGCGACGAAGGGGTCGCGTACGCTCGTGTTCGCGAACCTGATCCAGGATGAGCAGGCGCATACGCCGAATGCCGGCCTGCGCTCGCGCGACACGTTTCTCGCGACGCTGCCGGCGCTCGCCGAACCAGCCCGGCCACAATGAGCGCCGCCCCGCGCAACGCCCGCATCGACTTGCTGCGCGGCGTATCGATCCTGCTCGTCCTGCTGCATCACTTCAACATCGCGTATCCACTGCGCGACACCGCGCTCGCACGCGTGCTCGGCTGGGACACGGTCCATGCGATCGTGCGCAACGGCAATTACGGCGTGACGATGTTCTTCGCGATCTCGGGCTACCTGATCACGTCGAATGCGCGCCGCCGCTGGGGCAGCCTCGGCACGCTCGACGTGCGCGCGTTCTACGTGTCGCGCATCGCGCGGATCGTCCCGTGCCTGCTTCTGCTGCTCGCGCTCGTCGACGGACTGGCCGCGGCCGGCGTGCCGATCTTCGCGAACCATGCGCCGCAGGGCGTCGCCGTGTCGTACTGGCTCGTGAACCTGGCGTCGCTCACGTTCTGGATGAACGTGCTGATCGGCGCGTACGGATGGGTCAACTACGCGCTCGGCGTACTGTGGTCGCTGTCGGTCGAAGAGGTGTTCTACCTGTCGTTCCCGCTGCTGTGCATCGCACTGCGCCGCGACGCGCTGCTGTTCGCGTTCTGGCTGCTGGTCGCCGCGATCGGCCCCGTGTACCGCCATACGCATCCGGGCGACGAAGGCGGCTTCCTGTACGCGTACTTCGCCTGCTTCGACGGCATCGCGATCGGCTGCTGTACCGCGCTGCTGGCCGAACGCGCGCGCTGGCAGGCGCTCGCGGCCGCGCCCGTGCAATGGCTCGCGGCAGCGGCGATGACGGCGCTCTATCTCGCGTGGCCGATCGTCGAAAGCCATGTGTTCGGCGTCTCCGCCATGGCGCTCGGCACGGCCGTGCTGCTGATCGGCGCGCATGCGCAACGCACCCCCGATCGCGGCCGCATGCTCGCGCCGCTGCGCTGGAGCGGCCGGCTCAGCTACGAGCTGTATCTGTTCCATCTGATCGTGCTCGGCATGCTGCGCACGTTCTGGGCGCCGTCCGCCATGCATGGCGACGACAAGCTGGCGCTGCTCGTCGCGTATCTGGTGCTTTCGGCAGGTTTCAGTGCAGTCATCGCGCGCGGCTATGCGGCGCCGCTCGATCGCTTCGTCAAGCGGGTCGCGTTGCGGCCTGCCGTGCAGATGGCGAGCAGCACGCGGGTCTAGCTTTCCGCGGATGACGGCCAACGAAGGAGAACGCGGCCGGGATGGCAGGAACCCGATGCGACGACGTGCCGAAGGAAAACCGGATGGATGAGCACGGCGAACCAATGGGCTTGACGGGGCGCCGGCTGAGCGCGCCCCGCAGCCACGCTCAACCGGCGTATGCGGCGGCGCAGCGCACGGTCACGATGCGCGCAGGCGGAAAATTTGCCCAGACGATCCGGCTATCGCAGGCAACGAATGCCGAATCGCCGAGCGGATGACGGCCGGGCGGCCGCAAATCGTACGTGAACTGAATCATCACGCCGTCGGCCGACAGCACGCGGTGACATTGACCGACGATCGCCGCCACGTCTTCACGCGGCAGCGTGCGCAACGGCAGGCACGAGACGATCGCGTCGACCGCGGCCCCCGGCGGCATCAGCCGCTCGAGTTGCCGCGCGTCGCCCGACACGATCGAGATTCCGGGAAAGCGTCGCCGCAGATGCTGCACGAACGCCGGCGAGCGTTCGACCACCACGAGACGCCGGGGCGCGACGCCGCGTTCGAGCAGCGCCGCGGTGATCGCGCCGGTGCCGCCACCGAGTTCGACGACGAGCCCGTCGCCGTCCGGCACTGCATCGGCCATCTCGCGCGCCAGGTGCCGCGAACTGGGGCACAACGCGCCCACCAGGGCCGGACGCTCGACCCACTCGCGCACGAACAGCGCCGAGACACGCCACGCGTTCGGCCACGTCATTGGCACGCCTCGCGCGGTTGCGCCGTCGGCTTCGACATGCCGACGACTTCATGGAACAGGGCTGCGGCGACACGGGGCTCGAGCATGCGCATCCTCCTGGAACGAATCGATCCGCCGCACGGCGCGGCGACCCAATCGATTTTAGGAAAAGCAAACTTAAGGCGACGTGAAGATTGTCCCTGATTTATCCGATCAATTCGTGCCGGATCTGCGGCCGGCGCCCGTCCCGCTTGCGCCGCCCGCTCACCGCAAATTCGTTCTCGCCAGCTCGACGATCTCGTCGCCGCGCCCACTGAGGATCGCGCAGCATGAACAGGCTGAAGCCCTTCGCATGCGCGAGCTCGATCTTCGGCGGCATCGCGAGCTCGTACTTCGACGTGACGACGTCGACCACGGCCGGCCCATCATGCTCGAACGCCGTACGCAACGCGTGCTCGACGTTTTCCGAATGCTCGACGCGCACGCTGAAAATACCGGCGCCCTTCGCGATCGCCGCGAAGTCGGTCGGGCTCAGGTCGACGTTCGTGTCGAGATAGCCGGCGGCCTTCAGCTCCATCGACACGAAGCCGAGCAGGCTGTTGTTGTACACGACGATCTTGATCGGCAGCTTCAACTGGCGTGCGCTCAGCAGATCGCCGAGCAGCATCGACAGGCCGCCGTCGCCCGACAGCGACACGACCTGCCGCCCCGGATGCGCGCCCTGCGCGCCGAGCGCCTGCGGCATCGCATTCGCCATCGACCCGTGGTTGAACGAGCCGTGCAGTTGCCGCTTGCCGTTCATCGTCAGGTAGCGCGCGGCCCAGAGTGTCGGCGTGCCGACGTCGGCCGTGAAGATCGCGTCGTCGGCCGCGACCTCGTCGACGATCTTCGTCAGGTACTGCGGATGGATTGCGCGGCCCGGCGGCTCGGCCACCGCGAGATCGTCGAGCCCCTTGCGCGCGGCCGCGTAGTGCTTCAGCGCGTTCTCGAGGAAGCGCCGCTGCGTCTTGCGCGTGAGCCGCGGCAGCAACGCCGCGATCGTTTCCTTCACGGTGCCGACGAGCCCGAGCGCGAGCGGTGCGCGATGGCCGAGCTGCGAGCCTTTCCAGTCGATCTGCGCGACCTTCGCATGGGTCGGATAAAACGGCCGGTACGGGAAATCCGTGCCGAGCATCAGCAGCGTGTCGCACGATTCCATCGCGTGATAGCCGGAGCTGAAACCGATCAACCCGGTCATGCCGACGTCGAACGGGTTGTCCCATTCGACGAACTGCTTGCCGCGCAGCGCGTGCACGACCGGCGCGCCGAGCGTATCGGCCAGCGCGACCACTTCGTCGTGCGCGCCCTGCGTGCCGCTGCCGCACAGCAGCGTGACCGCGTCGGACCCATTGAGCAGCGCCGCGAGCCGGTCGAGATCGGCATCGGCCGGCAGGATCGACGGCGGCGCCGCTTCGGTCCACGCCGGCGCTTCGTCCGGACCGTCGCCGAGCGCGATATCGCCCGGCAGCACGATCACCGCCACGCCGCGCTCGTCGATCGCGGTGCGCATCGCGCGCGCCAGCACGCGCGGGAACTGCGACGCGTTCGTCACGAGTTCGGCGAAGTGGCTGCACTCGCGGAACAGCTCCTGCGGATGGGTTTCCTGGAAGTAGCCGAGGCCGATCTCCGTGGACGGAATGTGCGCGGCGATTGCGAGCACCGGCTGGTGGTTGCGGTGGCAGTCGTACAACCCGTTGATCAGGTGCAGGTTGCCGGGGCCGCAACTGCCCGCGCACACCGCGAGCCGCCCGGTGGACGCCGCATCGGCGCCGGCCGCGAACGCCGCACTCTCCTCGTGCCGCGTGTGCATCCAGCGGATCGAGCCGATCTGGCTCAGGCTGAACGACAGGCCGTTCAGGCTGTCGCCCGTCACGCCCCAGATGCGCTCGACGCCCGCAGCTGCCAGCGTCTTCGCCAGATATTCCGCCATCGTCTGTCTTGCCATGATGCCCTCACAGTTGGGTTGTCGGGACATGCAGCATCTGCCCTGCATCGACGCATGATAGTCAAGGACGCGAAACGACGTATGCACGGTGCAATCGCGATGCGTTCCGCACGGACGACCGACGCGAAACCGGCCGCCCTGCCGCGCTACAGCGGCAACGCATGCGTCGACAGGATTTCCTTGAGCACCATGAACGAGCGCACCTGCCGCACGCCCGGCAAGTAAAGCAACTGCTCGGCATGCAGCCGGTTGAAGCTGTCGTTGTCGCGCGTGCGCACGAGCATGAAGTAGTCGAATTCTCCCGTCACGACGTGGCATTCGACACACCCCGACACTTTCTGCGCCGCCTTCTCGAACGCGGCGAACGCTTCCGGCGTCGAGCGATCGAGTACGAAGCCGATCACGACCAGCATTCCGGCGCCGAGCGCCTTCGGTTCGAGCAACGCGACGATGCCGCGGATCAGCCCCATTTCCTTGAGCCGCTCGACGCGCCGCAGGCACGCCGGCGCGCTCAGCTTCACTTTCGCCGCGAGGCTCACGTTCGAGATCGACGCATCCTGCTGCAGTTGCCGCAGGATCGCGCGGTCGATGCGGTCGAGCGTCGGTGCGGCGTCGGCTCGCGATGCATTGCTGCGCTCTAATTTCATTGCGCCAACTCCCATTTCGACGAATTGAAATTGCTCAATTTGCATTTGTATCGTCGATAACGTAGGTCGACACAATTCATTTCGCAAGCTCATTTCCCGCGCTTGTGCCTATCATTTTTTGGATCGGAGCCCGGCCTGCCGGCAGCGCCCCAACGACCCGATTTCCCGTCTTGTTTCCCTTTTCGGAGCCCGCCGATGAACCTGCAACGCTTCCCCCGCTATCCGTTGACGTTCGGCCCGACACCCATCCAGCCACTCAAGCGCCTGAGCGCGCATCTCGGCGGCAAGGTCGAGTTGTATGCGAAGCGCGAGGACTGCAACAGCGGCCTCGCATTCGGCGGCAACAAGACCCGCAAGCTCGAATATCTCGTGCCCGACGCGCTCGCGCAGGGCGCCGATACGCTCGTGTCGATCGGCGGCGTGCAGTCGAACCAGACGCGCCAGGTGGCGGCCGTGGCCGCGCATCTCGGGATGAAGTGCGTGCTCGTGCAGGAACACTGGGTCAACTACGAAGATCCGGTGTACGACCGGGTCGGCAACATCCAGTTGTCCCGGATGATGGGCGCCGACGTGCGGCTCGTCGCCGACGGCTTCGACATCGGCATTCGCCGCAGTTGGGAAGAAGCGATGGAGAGCGTGCGGCAGGCGGGCGGCAAGCCGTATCCGATTCCGGCCGGCTGTTCCGAGCATCCGCTTGGCGGGCTCGGATTCGTCGGCTTCGCCGAGGAGGTGCGTGCGCAGGAAGCGGCGCTCGGGTTCAAGTTCGATTACGTCGTCGTCTGCTCGGTGACGGGCAGCACGCAGGCCGGCATGGTCGTCGGCTTCGCGGCCGACGGGCGCGCGGATCGCGTGATCGGCATCGATGCGTCGGCGAAGCCGGAGCAGACGCGCGAACAGATCACGCGGATCGCGCGGCATACGGCCGAGCTGGTCGGGCTCGGCCGCGATATCGTCGACCAGGATGTCGTGCTCGATACGCGGTACGGCGGGCCGGAGTATGGCTTGCCGAGCGACGGCACGCTGGAAGCGATTCGCCTGTGCGCACGGCTGGAAGGGATGCTGACCGATCCCGTCTACGAAGGGAAATCGATGCACGGGATGATCGACAAGGTGCGGCGCGGGGAATTCGAGCCGGGGTCGAAGGTGCTATACGCGCATCTTGGCGGGGCGCCGGCGTTGAGCGCGTACAACGAGATCTTTCGCAACGGTTGACGGCGGCGGTCGAGACGGTGCGCGCGGCGTGTCCGGCGCGCCCGACCGACGCACGTACAAAATGAAATGTCGCCGGCAAGCCGGCGACAAAAGATGCGGCCACGGACGTGGCGCATCTGAGGCACGCGATTCAATGCGCGCGGAGCATGTTCGACGGAACGTTCCGTGCGATGCAGCCGCCCCGGACGCGCCTGCTCAGTTCTGCGTGAGCGGATTCAGCGTCGTGCACAGGAAGCCCGTGCAATTCTTCGGCGTGAAATAGAACGACGCCATCACCGGCGAGGAAACGCCGAGCGCGATATCGCTCAGGTACGCGGCGCCCTGCGCGCCGAACGTATTGGCTTGCTGCACGAAGTTCGCGCCGGTCGCCTGGATCGCGGCCGACTGGTACGAGAAGGTCGGCGACTGCGTCTGGTCCTTCACGTAGATCCACGAGATCGTCGTGCCGAATGCCATCCCGCCCTTCGCGCGATAACCCTTGGCCCCTTCGCTGTTGGCCTGGGCGATGAAATCGCCGACGGTCGACGCTGGCGCCAGCGCGTCGTACGTATAGGTCGCGGTCGACGCGTTGTTCTTCATATACACGTTCGCCTGCACGGCGCCCACCGCCATCGGACCGAGGAACCAGTAGCCCGACTGGCCCTGTCCGTTCGCCTGCGTGAGGAACGCGTTCACGTCGGCCGGCAGGCCGGTCGTCGTGTACGTGTAGGTGGCGGACGAACCGCCATCCTTGCGATAGAGATCGCCGTACGTGAGCGGTCCTTCGTAGCGGTAACCGCTCGCCCCTTGCGCGTTGGCCGCATTGACGAAGGACGTCATGTCGGCCGGCGCCGTCTGCAACTGGTACGTATAGGTCTGCGCGGTGCCGTCGTTCACGAAGATCGATTGCGTGCCGCCATTGGTCCCGCTGTAGAAATAGTCACCGAGATAGCGGTAGCCCTTCGCGCCTTCGCTGTTGACCAGCGTCAGAAAGCTCGCCTTGTCGGCCGCGACAGGCTGTGCCTCGTAGCGCCACGTCAGCGTGCTGCCGCCCGAACCGCCCGATCCGCCAGTGCCGGTGCCGCCGCTTCCCGTCCCGCCCGACCCCGTGCCGCCCGTTCCGCCGCCGCCGTTGTTGTTGCTCGTCCCCGAACCACCGGACGCCGCGGGCGAGGAATTGTCGTCGCCGCCGCAAGCGGTCAGCGCAACGCAGGTCAATGCGATCAGTACAGCGGCTTTCATCGGGGTCCCCTTTCAAACGAACAGGCCGAACGAAGCCGGCACGCGCGCATCGCGCCGCACGCACCGACCATCAGGAAATCAGGAAGCGAGACTCGGCAATCGGCCGGCGGCTTCCCGCCGGCCCGCCGACACGTCAGTTGACCTGCAGCTGGCCGCCGCGGCCCAGCCCACCCTTCACGTCCTGCGCCTTGTAGCTGCGCAGCGCGACGACCATTTTGTTGTACGCATCGATGAACGCGACGACCGTCGCCTTGCCCTCCGGCGTCGCCGAGAAGCCCGCGAGCGCACCGCCCACGCCGCCGCCGAAACCACCCAGCGCCGCGCCGTAGTTGGTCGCCGTCGAGCTGCCTTCCGCCGCCGCGATCTGCACCGCCGAGCGCACGTCGAACAGCGTCAGCGTCACCACCGACGCCTTCGTCTGCAGGTGGCCCGCCACCGCCGCCACCGCGCTGTTGCCGATCAGCCCGCCGATCATGCTGCCGATCCCGCCGATCGGCGAGTCGTTGATCACGATCTGCGGCTCCATGTAGTAGTCGGCCGCCACCCGCTGCCCCTTCTGCTGCTTCGAGCCCGCGCGGTATTCGCCCGAGTTGCGCTGCAGTTGCGTGATGCGCGACAGCCGCGCGTCGCTCTTCTGGTTGCCGATCGACGTGATCACGAAGCAGTTCGACTGCTGCACCGCCAGGCGCAGCAGCGGGTCGATCGTCGTCATCTTAGTCGCGCTGCCGAACGGTCCCCACCAGTCGGCGTTGCGGCCGTCGTCGACCGCAATCGTGCCCAGCGGCGACGTGCAGCGCTGCAGTTGCGAATCGGCGCCGGCGCTCGCGCCGCCTGCCGCCGCGCCCGTCACGCCGGCGTTCTGCCCGCCGGGCGTCACCACGCCGCCGCACCCCGCGACGGACGCGCCAAGCGCTGCAACCAGCGCACCTTGAACGAGACGTTGGGAAAGATTGGTCTTCATGTCG
This sequence comes from Burkholderia sp. NRF60-BP8, assembly GCF_001522585.2. Classification (NCBI taxonomy): domain Bacteria; kingdom Pseudomonadati; phylum Pseudomonadota; class Betaproteobacteria; order Burkholderiales; family Burkholderiaceae; genus Burkholderia; species Burkholderia sp. NRF60-BP8. The sequence goes on along the minus strand of NZ_CP013372.1, from coordinate 357,310 downwards.
TTGTCGATCGATTAGAGTCGTTGTTCGGCTTATGTGTTCGTGCGAACTTCGATAAGCCCCCCGGCGTAGCGCGCGATGGTGGTCTCCCCGCGGCTGCCCCCGTTGCTCGATACCCGGTCAGTAGTACCAGTACGTCTGCTGCCAGACGCCGTAGTACGGATAGCCCGAGTACCAGTAGCCGTAATAGACGTCACGCCATTGCGTGCGCCATTTCCAGTCTTCTTCGTCTTCTTTCTTCGCCTTGCGTGCGAGGTCGAGCAGCTTTTTCGATTCCTTGTCGCCGCGGCCGGCCGCGATCGACAGCCACTTCTCCGCTTCGCGCGCATCCGAGCCCATTTCCTCGAGGCCGAACAGGTAGAAACTGCCGAGCGCCTTCTGCGCGTTCAGGTCGCCGCGTTCGGCGGCCTCGCGCATCCACTTGAGCGCCTGGTAGCTGTCCTGGCGCACGCCGTCGCCGCGGAAGTAGCGCAGGCCGAGATCGTAGGCGGCCTTCGGCTGGGTTTTCGCGGTTTGCTTGAGCGCGGCGATGCGCGGGTCCTCGCGGTCTTCCGCATCGTCCTTTTTTTGATAGGAGACCTGATCTTTAGGGCGATCGGAACAACCTGTGTCGTCGCAGATCCGTACCGTGCCGGCGGTAACCGACGGATCCTGCGCGCACGCGGCCAACAGCAACAGCAGCCCCGGTGCGAGTAGACGGCGATACATGGGTACTTTCCTCAAGTTTTATTGGCGCCGCAATTCTTCGAGCTATCCCATCCCCGCGAGCGTTTACCCGGTCGCGTGCGGCGCAGCGGATACAATCCGCGCACGCCGACACGCTGCCCAAGGCTCTCTCAGGTTCTCTCTTCGAATCGTTCGCCACTACTTCATTGCCGCCGCTTTGCGCCGATCCGACTGTGCCGGTATCGACCTCCAAACATGACGCGACAAACAATAGTGACGTGGTGAGCAATAATAATGGAGAAAAATGGCATGTCAAGACCATTCGCGCGTTTAAAGTTTGCGTAGCACGTCAGGTTTGATATGCTCTTCCTCGCCAAAACCCTTGGAGACCCCATCGAGATGTCCACCACCGAGCAGGCCAACGTCGATCTCATCACCGCCAACAAGGTGCGCGATCTCCTGAACCGGAACGGCATTCCGCCGCGAAGTCACAACACGACGATCGCGAACGTGCTCGGTCTGAGCTTCTCGGTCGTCACGCGCAAGATGAAAGGCCTGATCCCGTGGAACCTGTCGCAGTTGCAGGACATCGCGACGCACTTCGGCGTGCCGCCCGCGATCCTGCTCGACGACAAGGGCACGCAGCCGGCCGCGGCGGAGATGATCGACGCGACGTTCGTGATCGAGTCGAAGCGCTTGCGCTGCCGCGCCGCGATCTCGACGAAGGCCACCAGCCAGATCGAAACGGATTTCGTCGCGCTGCAATGGCAGGGCGAATGGATCGTCACCGAACGCCAGCACGCGCGCGAGGGCCGCACGTATCCGGTCGACGTGATCGAGCTGCGCTCGGCGCAGCCGAACGTGTACGCGGCGCGGATCGCCGTGGTCGACGATTCGCCCGACGTCGCCGAAACGGTCTGCGAATATTTCATCGAGAAAGGCGTGAACGCGATTCCGTACTTCGACGGCGCGAGCTTCCGCAAGGCGCTGGAAGTCGAGGATTTCGATGGCTACATCCTCGACTGGATGCTCGGCGACCAGACGGCCGCCGAACTCGTGCGCGGCATTCGCTCGAGCGAGAACAGCGGCGCGCCGATCTTCCTGCTGACCGGCAAGATCTCGACCGGCGAAGCGAGCGAGGACGAGATCGCGCACATCGTGTCGCACTACAACGCGCGCTGCGAAGAAAAGCCGGTGCGCCTGCCGATCCTGTTCGCGGAAGTCGCCCGCGAACTGAAACTCACGCTGCCGGCCGCGGCGGCCACGAACTGAGAACCGGAAACCGACGCCGGGACGACAACCGGCTACACCAACCATCAGACCGAGGGGAAAGACATGCGCATTTCGACCATCTGGACCAAAAGCCTGCTGACGGCCTGCCTGCTCGGAATGGCCGCCGCGGCATGGGCCGCTTCGTCGTTCACGTTCACCGTCGACGGCAAGATCAGCAAGAGCAACCAGCAGGGGAAAACGACCTACGTGTTTTCCGAGCAGGCGCTGATGGCGCTGCCGCAGCATACGATCGTCACGTCGACGAGCTGGACGCCGAAGGCGACCTTCACCGGCCCGCGCCTGTCCGACGTGCTGAAGACGGTCGGCGCGCACGGCACGCAGATCGAATTCCGCTGCATCGACGAATACACGTTCACGATTCCCGTCTCCGACGCCGACAAGTACGGCGTGATCCTCGCGCGGACGATGAACGGCAAGGTGCTCGGCAACGACAACTACGGCCCGCTGTGGATCATGTATCCGCGCGACCAGTATCCCGACGAGCTGAAAACACCGCTCGGCGAAGCCAAGTTCGCATGGCAGATCATCGGTCTGACCGTGAAGTGAAATGACGCGGCGGCGATGGAAAAATAGAAAAATCATCCTGGTCCTCGGCTCGCTGTGGATCATGGGGTTCGCCGCGTGGGCGTTCCTGCTGTGGGATCTCCTCGCCACCTCGGTCAACGAGGGCGTGCTCGAGGGGCCGCGCGAAGGCGTGTTCTGGACCGCCGCGCAGTACCGCAACGTCTACACGCGCTTCGACCGGCAATTGATTCTGTACGCGACGCACGAGGACGAAGACTTCGATCACGTCCAGATGCAGCTCGACAGCCTGTCGGTGTCGTTCGGCTTCCTGCAGCGGCCGTCCGAAGTGTCCGAATACTGGCTGCGGATCCCGCGCGCGCGCAACGAGATCGACGCGCTCGGCGAATTCATGACGCGCCTGAAGCGCGAGGTGCCGCGGCTGCGCGACTCGCCGCAGCAGGCGCGGCAGGTGATCGACGAAGTCAGTGCGTACTGGCCGAAGGTCAACGGCCTCGCGAACTACTTCCGCGCGATCGAAATGTCGCAGCGCGATTTCACGTTCCATCAATTGAAGGACAAGCAGCGCGCGATCCTGATCCTCGGCATCGTGCTCGGCGTGATCCTGTGCGCGTTGTTCCTGCTGCTGCTCTATACGATGCGCACGCGCGACGACCTGCTCGAACGGCAGCACGCGGCGCTCGATGCGGAACGCAAGGCGTCCGACCGCGCGTTCGAGATGATCGAGGCGAAGAACGCGTTCCTCGGGATGGTCAGCCACGAACTGCGCACGCCGCTGCAGGCGATCTGCGGATCGATCGAGATCCTGCTCGCGCGAGCGCAGTCCGACGCGAACCTGAAGACGATCCGGCGGCTGCAGAATTCGGCGCTGTCGCTCGAAGCGCTCGTCAAGGATCTCACCGACTACATCAAGCTGCGCTCGACGAAGCGCATCGCCGAACTGGATACCGTCGGCATCGCGCCGCTGCTGGCCGAAGTGCTCGAACCGCTGCGCGAGAAGATCGTGGCGAAACGGATCGCGGTCACGCAGCTCGTCGAGCCGCCCGGCCTCGCGATCCGCTCCGATCGCAAGCTGCTGCGGCAGGTGCTGTCGAACCTGATCGAGAACTCGGTGAAGTACACGGTCGGCGGCTCGATCACGGTGGCGATCACGCTCGCCGACGCGCAGGCCGGTCAGCAGCTGAGGATCGCCGTGCGCGACACCGGCGCCGGCATCGCGAAGCAGCATCTGCCGAAAATCTTCGAGCCGTTCTATCGCGCGAACGACGCGGTCGGACTGCACGTCGACGGGATCGGCATGGGGCTCGCGGTCGTGCGCGAAATCGTGACGACGCTGCGCGGCCATGTGGACGTGCGCAGCGTGGTCGGCGAAGGCAGCGAGTTCGTCGTGACGCTGCCCGTCGAAGTACCCGGCGTCGATACGGGCGCGGGCGGCAGCGCGGCCGACATGCCCGCGCTGCCGCCCGTGCCGGCCCACCTCGGGCGGCGCGCGCTGGTGGTCGACGACAACGACAACGCGCGCGAAACGCTCGGCGCGATGCTGTCGGCACTCGGCATCGAGGCCGATCTGTGCGGCACCGGGCAGGAAGGCGTCGCGCGCTTCGGTACGGGCCGCTACGACCTCGTCGTGCTCGATCTCGAACTGCCGGACCTGAGCGGATTCGACGTGGCGCGGCGCATTCGCGCGGTGGCGGAACCCGACGACGACGGCCGGCATCCGGCGATCCTCGGCGTCAGCGCGTATGAATCGGCCGCGCTGCGCGAGGATCAGCGGGTGTTCGACGCATTCCTGCCGAAGCCGGTTCACCTGCGCGAACTCGGCGCGCTCGTCGAGAAGCTGCTCGCCTGAGCCGCGCCAACGCGGCATCGCGCGTTCCCCGCTCGCCCTGCTGCTGCCTGCTCGTCTACTCGCCGATCAGATGCAGCACGACGTCGCGCCGGTGCGCCGCGCGCCGATGCTCGAACAGATAGATTCCCTGCCACGTGCCGAGCACCATGCGCCCGTGCTCGACCGGAATCGACAGCTGCACCTGCGTGAGCGCCGTGCGCAGATGCGCGGGCATGTCGTCGGCGCCTTCGGTGTCGTGTTCGTAGCGCGTGTCGTCCTCGGGCGCGAGCGTCGCGAAATAGCGTTCGAGATCGCGCTGCACCGACGGATCCGCGTTCTCCTGGATCAGCAGCGACGCCGACGTATGGCGGCAAAACACGGTGAGCAGGCCGGTGCGGATCGCCTGCTGGTCGACGAACGCTCGTACCTGCGGCGTGATTTCGACGAGGCCGCTGCCGCGCGTATCGACGCCGACGTGCGTGATGGCCTGTTGCATTGCCATGACCTCAGCCCAGCGCGGCGAAGCCTTCGGCTTCGATCTGCTTCGCGTCGGCGGGGCGCACGACCCGCGCGACTTCGACCCCGTCGCGCAGGAACACCAGCGTCGGCCACAGCTTCACGCCGAACGAGCGGCCGAGCGGACGGCCGGGACCGTCCTCGATCTTCAGGTGCCGCACGGCAGGATGCTCGGAGAACGACGCCGCGATCGCAGGCTGCGCGCCTGCGCAGATCCCGCACCAGTTCGCGCCGAATTCGATGACGGTTGCGCCGCCCAGTGCGTCGACTTCCGCACGGGTCGGCGCGTTGGCGGTGTAGCGTTGCTCGGTGTCCATCAGGCCCTCGTGTGCGTTGGCGGAACGTGACTGCACGCGCCGGCGCGATGCGGGCGGGTGCGGCCTTCGATTTCTTACTGTAGCGGAAAAGCCCGCGCGCTGCCGGCGCAGTCCGCGCGCATCGTCCGGAATGACACAACAAGAATCGGAGCGCCGCATCGCCGCGACGGGATCAGCATGGGAACCGATCCCGTCAACGAGGCTTCGACCATGAATGCGCCGCATTGCGTCACCGAACCGAACATCCTCTACTTCGGCACGCCCGTCGTGCTGGTCAGCACGCTGAACGAAAACGGCACGGCCAATCTCGCGCCGATCTCGTCCGCGTTCTGGCTCGGCTGGCGCGGCGTGATCGGCATCGCCGCCAGTTCGCAGACCACCCGCAACCTGCTGCGCACCGGCGAATGCGTGCTGAACCTGCCGTCGTCGGCGCAGGCGGACGCGGTCGACCGGATCGCGCGCACGACGGGCACGTACCCGGTACCCGACGGCAAACGCGCGAAGGGCTACGTATTCGAACCGGACAAGTTCGGCACGGCCGGGCTGACCGAAGCGGCATCGCAAACCGTCACGCCGCCGCGCGCGCTCGAATGCCCGGTGCACATGGAGGCGGTCGTCGCGGCCACCTACGGAATCGGCGACGACACGCCCGACCTGCGCGGCCGCATCCGCGTGTTCGAGCTGCGCATCCAGCGCGTGCACGTGCATCCCGACCTGTTGATGGACGGTCATCCGGACCGCATCGATCCGGACAAGTGGTCGCCGCTGATCATGAGCTTCCAGAAGTTCTACGGGCTGGCGCCGCGGCAGGTGCATCCGTCGCGGCTCGCCGAGATTCCCGAACGCGCGTATCGCAGCCCCGACATCGAGCGTTCGCGCGACGCGGGCACGCTGGCCGGTAGCGCACGGTAGTGAAGCGCGCGGAAGAACGCCTGTGAATCCGATACGCCGCCCTGCTGCCACCCGTGCGGTCGATGTCGCCGCGCCGGCCCGGCACCGCCTCGTGCTGCCGGCGCTGTGCATCGCCGTGCTGATCGCGCAGATCGACACGGCGATCGTCAATCTCGCGACCGAACCGATCGGGGCCGCGTTCGGCGCCCGCGTCGGTGCGCTGCAATGGGTGATCGACGCGTACAACCTCGCGTATGCGGTGCTGCTGCTCACGGGCGGCTTGATCGGCGACCTGTACGGCCGGCGGCGTGCATTCATGCTCGGCGCGACGGTGTTGAGCGGCGCGTCGGTCGTGTGCGCGCTCGCGCCGACGCTGGGCGTGCTGATCGCGGGCCGCGCGCTCGCCGGCGCGGGCGCCGCGCTGCTGACCCCCGCGTCGCTCGCGATCGTCCGCGTGATCTGGCGCGATCCGGCCGAACGCGCACGCGCGCTCGGCATCTGGGCCGCGTGCGGCGGCATCGCGATGATCGTCGGCCCGACGCTCGGCGGCGCGCTGATCCACGCGTTCGGCTGGCGCAGCATCTTCGGCGTCGTGATTCCGTTTGGCATCGCCGCGATCGCACTCGCTAGCGCCGTCGTGCCGGAATCGGCCGATCCGCAGGACCGGCGCTTCGACCCGGCCGCGCAGGTACTCGGTGCGATCGCGATCGGCTGCGTCGTATTCGCGACGATCGACGCACGTCACGATCCGCTGCGTGCGGCGCTACTGGTCGCGACCTGCGCGGCCGCCATTGCGCTGTTCGCGCGGATCGAACGACGGCTTGGCGCGGCCGCGCTCGTGCCGCTCGACCTGTTCGCGAATCGCGCGTTCCGCGGGATGCTGATCGGCAACGGCGCGATGACGTTCGGTGGCTACGGGATGCTCTTCGTGCTGCCGCTCGCATGGCAAAGCTACCACGTGCTCGACGCCACCGGTGCCGGCCTCGCGCTGCTGCCGATGTCGGTGCCGTTCGCGCTCGTGTCGTTCGGCTCCGGTGCCGTTGCGGCCCGCGTCGGCGCACGCACGGCCGGCGCGGGGGGCGTCGCGCTGATGGGGCTCGGGCTCGCCACGATCGGCATCGGCGCGGCCGGGTCGACGGATCCGCATGCACCGATGCTCGCGTGGGCCGAAGCGGGGCTCACGCTGACCGGCACGGGCCTCGGCCTCGCGGTCGGCTCGTTGGCCGCGACGGCCGTCGGCGCGGTCGATGCCGCGCGCGCCGGCACGGCGGCATCGCTGATGAACGTGACGCGGATGACCGGCGCGGTCTTCGGCGTCGCGCTGCTGGGCGCGCTGTACGACGCGTGCGGCGGCGGTGCGACCGGGCTGCGGGTCGCGATGCTGACGGGCAGCACGCTGCAGCTCGCGGGCGCGGCGCTCGCGTGGCGCACGGCCGGCACCGGCACGCGGACCGGCGCACCGAGGCCAATCGGATAAGATACGGCCGGCCACGCACCTTGGCCCATGACCGAACCGACGGAGTGTTTTCAGTGATTCAACCGACCCCAGTATTCAAGGACAACCTCGCGCAACTGCCGGCCATCGACGGCATCGCGCGCATCGATCTCGTCGGCGCGAACGGCGACGTGGTCGCGACCATCGAGAACCAGCCGGGCAAGCAGGGCTCGCTCGCGGTGTATCACTATCTGAAGCAGGCGTTCGGCACGCTCGACGCGAAAGCGGCCGAGCACGGGCTCGCGGTGTTCGCCGAGCATACGGCCGACGCGCGCAATCGTCCGGGCGCGCACCCGAACGTCGATCGTCTGCTGGCGATCGTGGCCGGCGGCGACGCACTGCGCATCGACGTCGTCGCGAAGGACTGAGTCGGCGGCGCGCGCGACCGTGACGGACCGGCGAAAAAGCGCGTGCCGCGCCCGTCCCACTTTCCCCGGAGACAACCAGCGTGCTTCCTTCCGTTGCCTCGCCGCTCACCCGGCATCTGGCGTCGATCGTTTCGATCGCGGTATTTGCCGGCGCCACGTTCGGCGGCACGGCATCGGCCGAGCCGCTGCGCACGGCCGCCGATATCGCCGGAGCGTCGCTCGTGCCGCTCGGCACGCTGCCGCACTCGCCTGAAAGCGGTTCGCTCGATCCGTTCTACACGCAATATCGCGCGAAGCCGACCACGGCGGCCGGCCGCGAAGTCGCGAAGCGCGACTGGATCGTGACATCCGAGGCACCGCTCGGGCGCTACACGGTCGTGAGCTTCGCGAGCGGATTCAACGCCGGCACGAGCGCGATCTGTTTCGCGCGCAACGGCAACCTCGGCGTATTCGACGGCGCGACGCTCGTCGCGCTCGGCTACACGGCGCGCAAGGCGGGCTGGCAGCTCGGCTCGGTCGATCGTCTGGAAAACGGTGCACTGCTCGTCTGGGGCGGCGACGGCCCCGAAGCGCCCGTCGGCGAGCTGCACGAGGAAAACGGCGGCCTGCGGCTGACCCGCGTCGCCGCCGAAAGCACGCACTGCAGCGGCCGCGCGGTCGTGCCGAACGTATACGGCAAGCCGCTCGACGCGGCCCGCAAGATACTGATCGCGCATGGCTGGCGACCGCTGCGGCCGCGCGAGAAGCCGGACGCGATGGACGGGGCTGCAACGCTCGCGAAGCACGGCATTATCGAAGCCGAAGCGTGCTCGGGCACCGGCGTCGGGTATTGCGCGCTGCGCTACCGGAATGCGGCCGGCGTGCTCGGCGTGACGACGGTGGGCGGCGAGCCGGACCGGCCTTCCGAGAACACCGTGATCGACTATCAGGTTGCCTGTCGCAAGCAGTGAACGGCGTGCAGGCGGCGCATGCGCGATGCATGCGTCATGCGATCCGTGCCGCCAGGCCATCGTCCGTTCGCTCGATTGACCGGCTTCGCCCGCCCTCCTAAACTGGCTTCCCTTTTACGCCGCACCCGCAAAAGGGACTGCCATGATCGACTTCTCCACGCTCGCGCTGTTCTCCGGCGCGTGTCTCGCGCTGACCATTACGCCGGGCCCCGACATGTTGCTGATCGCGTCCCGCAGTGTGAGCCAGGGGCGACGCGCCGGCTTCGCGACGCTCGCGGGCATCCAGGCCGGCACCTACTGCCACGCGCTCGCGGCCGCGTTCGGTCTGTCGCAGCTGTTCGTCGCGGTGCCGCTCGCCTATGACGCGGTGCGCTTCGCCGGCGCCGCGTATCTGCTGTATCTCGCGTGGAAAACCTTCCGTTCGGATGCGACCGCGCTGTCGCCCGTCGCGTCGCCACGTCGCCATTCGACCGCGACGATCTTTCGCCAAGGGCTGACGACGAACCTGCTGAACCCGAAGATGGCGCTGTTCGTGCTCGCGCTGTTCCCGCAGTTCGTGCGGCCCGAGCACGGCTCGATCGCCGTGCAGATTCTCGTGTTCGCGACGGTGCTCAACCTGATCGGGATCGTCGTGAACGGCGCGGTGATTCTGTCCGCGAGCCGGCTGAGCCAGCGGATCGGCGCGCGCCGCCGGCCGTCGAAAGTGCCGCAGTATCTGCTCGGGTCGGTGTTCGTGGGGCTGGCGGCGCGGCTCGCGATGGCGGGACGGCACTGAGGGCAGCCAGCAGCGCGAACGGAACCGTGCGAGCCCCGGCGACACACGAGGCCGTCAGTCGTCGCGACCGGTGCCCGAATCACGCGTGTCCATCACCACGCGCAACGCACCGCTATCGAGGATGCTTGCCGGCGTCACCGTGCGGCGGTGCCACGGAATCCGGCCGAAATACCAGATCCTCCAGAAGCCGAGCGGATGATCGGGATTCCGGTGCAGCAGCGTGTCGAAGGTCTCGACGTCGCCGAGCACGATCCGCGTCGCCTCGCGCACGAAACGTGAGCAGAACTGCCGGCGCGACGCGAGGTTGAAACCCGTGTCGTAGACCACACCGATCCGGCGCATCGCCGCGGCGACGAGTTCGCGACGCTGCGCGGCGTCGAGCGGCTGCCTGAGCCGCGCGATCACGCATGCGCCGCGCTCGGAGCGTGCGAGAAACCGCGACATCGTCGTGACGCGCGACAGCGGAAACGTGCTTTCGGCGATCAGCGTCTCGCCGCCGTGCTCGCCGACGACGATGCCGACGTGATTCGTCCATGAACGTGTCGCGCTCGCCACTTCGAGAAACGGCCGCACGGTGACGCGGATGAAGACGATGTCGCCGATTTCCGGTTCGGCCGGCAACGGCTCGGCAAGCGGGTCGGGAGCACCGGCGGAAAAGAGCCGCCGCCGGCGTGCGCCGGGCGAACGGACCAGAAGCGGCTGGCGGCCGGTGTCGACGACCATACAAACCTCGCGCGAGTGACATGGCGCGAGCATGGCAGGCGCAGCCGCACGCCGCATCCGCTTCATCCGCAAGGGCGGGAATCCGCGCCGCCGGGTGGCGGATTTCGATACTGGCGTGACACGCGAAGCGCCCGAACGCAGCACCCTTCAGCGCGTCGCACCCAGCGCCACGCGCAGCCGCTCCATCAACCGCGTGTAATGCCGCAGCACGTCGTCCTTCGACACAACATTCGCGGTCGAGAAACGCTCGGACCACGCCGGCTTCCATTCATACGAACCGTGCACACTGCGGTCGCCGTCAGGCGCCTGGATCAGCGAGCGGATCCGCGCGTCGCGGCCCGGCCCCGTATGCATCTCGAACAGCGCGTGGATGAACGTGTGATACGCGTCGTACACGTCGTCGTCGAACAGGTAGCGGTAGATGTGGAACGTGCGGTCGAGGTCACGCTTCGCGCGGATCACGTCGTCCGGCGAGATGTCCTTCCAGTAACCGATCCACGTGTAGAAGCACAGCAGCGCATTGAGCTGCGGCGCGACCGTGTCGTACAGCGCGAGCCGCTTCTCGATCAGCCGCTGGTTGGTCCACTGCACGAGTTCGAGCCGCTTCAGCCGGCGCGCGACGAGCCAGCCGAGACAGGCGACCGACAACGGCGTCAGCACGCCGAGCGCGAGCTTGACGATTTCCAGCGAATTCCACGGCGTATTGAATGGCTGCATGTAGGGCTCGACAGGAAGAAACGTATCCGCTGCGACGCGCGGCCCGGCGCGCCACGCAGCGCCGCTGGACCGATCGCGTCGACATTGACCGTTAGTTGCTTGCACATCGAACAGTGCGCGACCGCACCGGCACGCCGTGCGACGCGACTCGCCCCCTCAGTGTATCGGGCGATTGTCACCGCGCGATGACCGCGCGTCGACGCGCCACCGCGCGCCCGCTTCCCGCTAAGTCGGTAGCGCCGACGTGAGCTTGACCTTCTGCATCGGAATGTCGGTCTTCACGCTGAGCACGCCGGGGATACGCGTCAGGTATTCCATCTGGAAGCGCCGGTAATCGTCGATGTCGGCCGCGACAACGCGCAGCAGGAAATCGCAGTCGCCGGCCATCAGGTGGCATTCGACGACTTCCGGCATCTGCTGGACGGCCTCGGAAAAACGGTTCACCGATTCCGCGTCCTGCCCCTTCAGCCACACGCGCGTGAAAATCGTCAGCCCCTTGCCGACCTTCGCCGGATTCAGCACGGCCACGTACTTCTCGATCACGCCGGCTTCCTCGAGCAGCCGCACGCGCCGCAGGCACGGCGACGGCGACAGCCCCACCTCGTGCGCGAGCTCCACGTTCTGCATGCGGCCGTCGCGCTGCAGCGCGCTCAGGATCCGGCGGTCGATAGCGTCAAGTTTCATTTGGCATCCGATTCCAAAAAATTCACATATCACGCGTCCAATGCCAAATTTTGAGAAAAATCTGGCGACAACGCAACCCGAGTCGAGTCAAAAAAGCAGACAATTCCTCCCCCGAAGGAGGAGTGATGAGCAGTAGCGTTTCAACGTCGTCCGGGCTTCGCGACAAGCCCGCCTATGTCGCCGAGATGGGTCGCGGTTTGCGCGCGGCGCTGCCTGTCATGCTGGGTTTCGTGCCGTTCGCGCTGGTGCTGGGCGCGCAGGCCGCGCAGAAAGGACTGAGCCTGTTCGAGGTGCCAATGATGACGGGCCTGAACTTCGGCGGCGGCTCCGAATTCGCGGCGATCCATCTGTGGACGTCGCCGCCGCACATCGCGCTGATCGTCGCGATGTCGTTTCTCGTGAATTCGCGCCACATCCTGATGGGCGCCGCGTTCGAGCCGTATATCCGGCGCCTGCCGCGCCGCCGCGCGTTCGTCGCGCTGTTCTTCATGTGCGACGAGAGCTGGGCGATGTCGCTCGCCGACGCGCGCGAGCGCTCGGCCACGCACATCAGCGTGCCCTATTACGCGGGCATCTGCATGGGGCTCTACCTGACGTGGATCTCGATGACGACGCTCGGCGCGGCGGTCGGCCCGACGATCGGCAACGTCGAACAGTACGGCTTCGACATGGCGTTCACGGCCGTGTTTCTGGTGCTGCTGCGCGGCATGTGGAAAGGCGTGCGCGCGAGCCGCCCGTGGTTCGTGAGCCTCGTCGTCGCGGCGGCCACCCATCTCGCGCTGCCCGGTGCGTGGTATGTCGCGGCCGGCGCCTGCGCGGGGCTGATCGCCGCACTGGTGTGGGAGCCGCGCGATGCCTGAGCTTCCGGACTTCGGCACGGTCGCGACGATCGTGCTGATGGCGTCGACCACCTACCTGTCGCGCATTCTCGGCTACGTGCTACTGCGCAACCGCACGCTAAGCCCGCGCATGGCGTCGGTCATGGAGAATGTGCCCGGCTGCGTGCTGATCTCGGTGATCGCGCCGGCTTTCGTGTCGACGCGCCCGGCCGACCTGCTCGCGCTTGCACTCACGCTGCTTGCGGCGACGCGCCTGTCGATCCTGCCGACCGTCATCGTCGGCGTCGTGTCGGCCGGCCTGCTGCGCTACCTGCTCGGCTGAACGGTTCCGGCCCGCCACACCGGCACGCACGTTCCACGACACGACGAACGGGCGCACGATGCGCCCGTTTTCACGTCCGCGCCGACCGACGCCACGGGCGCGACACGACGACCCTCACGCCGGAGTGCTAGCCTTGTGGCTTGCGCCACGCCGCACTCCCCTCTCATCGTCCTTCGCGAGGATCGTCCCGATGCCAGAAACCCGCCCGCTGTTCGACCGTGTCCTGCTCACCAACGACGACGGATTCGACGCTCCCGGCCTTGAAATACTCGAACAGGTCGCCACGCAACTCGCGCGCGAAGTGTGGATCGTAGCTCCAGCCGAAGACCAGAGCGGCACGTCGCACTCGCTGAGCCTGCACGAACCGCTGCGCGTGCATCGCAAGGGCGAGCACCGCTTCGCGGTGCGCGGCACGCCCGGCGATTGCGTCGCGATCGCGGTCAGCCACCTGATGAAGGGGGCGCGGCCCGACGTCGTGCTGTCCGGCGTGAATCGCGGCGCGAACCTCGGCACCGAAACGGTGTTTTCCGGCACGGTCGGCGCGGCGATGACGAGCATGCTGGTCGGCGTGCCGGCCATCGCGCTGAGCCAAGCCTTCACCGATCGCAATGCGGTGCCGTGGGACACCGCACTCGCGCATGCGCCGGACGTCATCCGCCGGCTCGTCGCCGCCGGCTGGGACAGCGACGCGTGCCTCAACGTGAATTTCCCGCCGCGGCCGGCCGACGACGTACGCGGCATGAAGGTGACGAACCAGGGCGCCGGCACGCTGCAGGGCGTCGAGATCGTGTCGGGACGCGACCCGCGCGAGATCGACTATCACTGGCTGAAGCTCGCGCGCGCACCGCGCGACGACGATGCAGATTCGGAAACGGTCGCGCTGGGCGAAGGGTATATCGCGGTCACGCCGCTGAAGTTCGAGCGCACGCACGATCAGGCGCTCGCGCGGCTGCGGTCGAACCTCGGCTGATCGATCGCGCGTTCGAACGAACCCGGCGGTTGCGCATACGATGCGCGCGCCGCCGCCGGTTCACCGCGTCATCCCGTCAAGTCAGGTTCAGCCCGCCGTCGAGCATCACGATCTCGCCCGTCACGTAATCGGAGGCGACGAGCATCGCGACCGTCTGCGCGATATCGTCCGGCGTCGCCGCGCGCCGCATCGGCGCGCGCTCGCGCCAGAGCTGCTGCGCGTCCGTCCAGTCGGCGGTCAGCGGCGTATCGACGAGCCCCGGCGCGACCGCGTTGACGCGAATCGCCGGCGCGAGCGTGCGGGCGAGCAGCCGTGTCGTGTGATTGAGCGCGGCCTTCGCGGCCGCATACGGAATCGACGCGCCCTTCGGGCGCACGCCCGCATGCGAGCTGACGTTCACGACACACCCGGCCCGCCCGTGCGACGCCGACTCGCGCAGCGCGGCCTCCGCTTCGGCCACCAGCCGGAACGGCGCGATCACGTTGATTTCGTGCATCTCGCGCCACACGTCGGGGGTGGCCGCCGCGAGGTCGTCATGCGGAATCACGCGGCTGACGCCCGCGTTGTTGACGAGCACGTCGAGGCGCCCGTACACCGCGAGCGCATCGCGAATCAACCGCGCGCGCTCGCCATCGTCGGCGAGATCGGCCTGCACATAAGCGCTACCGAGTTCGCGTGCCATTGCACGCCCGGTATCGACCGAGCAGCGCGAATGCAGGATCACCGCGTAGCCGTCGGCTGCCAGGCGACGCGCGACGGCCGCGCCAATCCCCGACGTCGAGCCAGTGACAAGCGCGACCGGCCGGTGCACGCGCGCCGCGCGCGGCTCGCCGGCGGCTTCGGTCTCAGGTGTCGTTTCGGCAATCGGGGCAGACATCGGCGGCAGCGGCGCGTCCATGGCGTGGAACCCAGTTAGTGGCGTTCCCGCATCATAGGCGACGACGCAACTGGACACGAACGTGATGGCGACAACAACAAGATCACATCCACGAAGGACCTAAAAGGGCGTTCTAGTAGAACCCGTTCCGCCTATTGCGACTCTTAAGCGACGTACGGCCGACATCACCGCAATCCTGCAGGACTCATAGCAACTGCGCTCGCCCCGCACCAAGAATTTCGGCGCCAGGCAACCGTGCAGCACGCTCGTCGAATGTGAGTAGAGGTGCCCGACTAGCTGCACTAGCCTGGCCGACGTGCAGGCAGTCTGCGAAGTCCCCGCCGTGCTCGCGATACATGTGCAGCGCACGTTCAAGCGCCCCCTCCGCTTCAAAACTCAGTTCCCGCGTCTCGAGCAGGGCCGTGAGCGCAGTCAGGATCTGCTGGCGGTCGAATTTATAGCGCGATCGCAGAACCCATTCGAGTTCGAGCATCACAGTTACCGGTATGTAGAATGCGTCCGCTTGTCCAGCCGAAGCGGCAAACAGCTCACGGACATGCGCGACTTGGTCAACGTCGTCATTGGTCAACCAACGCACCAGAATATTTGTATCAAGACTGGGCATCAAGCGTCGCCTATCCTCATGGCATCGATTGGCACACTTGTGATCGACGGTAGGGCACCCTGCAAATCAAGCAGGCTGCGGGTTTTGGCGCGCAAAATGACCGTACCGTCATCCAGTGGTGTGAAGACAATCCGCACGCCTGCGGCAAGGCCAAGCGCATGCCGGATGCCGGCCGGCAATGTAAGTTGCCCCTTGCTGGTAAGTGTGGCTTCGAACATCATATCTCCTTACTTTTCAATTAATTGTAAGGCATCTTACCCCCCTTCGCAATACGCGGTAGTGGCGAGCGACAGGCAAACCGGTCAAAGCGTGAAGCCGCTACTGACCGCCCCACTCGGAACCCGAGTGACGGCGAGTCAGTCAACCTGATACGCCCCCAAATAGCAAAGCCGCATTAGTTGAGCGCGGGCGGCGCGACGGTGTCGACACTTGGCCTGCGGCCAGTTGCCGTCACCGTTCCCCGTACAGGTAGCGGCCGCGTTGTTCTGCGGCCCGTCTTCTCGCCGGGCTCGGCGTACTGCCGGAATCCGGCAAATGTGCGCCGAAATCAAGGCGACCTTGTTACGGCGTCCCTGCCAACTAGTTGATCAACGCCAGCGCCGGCGCGAGCGCACTGTTCGGATCCTGGCTGTTCCACTGGCCGACCCACGCATCGTTCGGCGTCGAGCCCATCACGAAATCGAGCCTGCCGCCCGCCTTCATCTCGTCATAGGTGATGTATGGCCGATGCAGCGGCGTGCCGTTCAGGCTGACCGACTGCACGTAGCGATTGACCGACGACGGTGCGGCGCCGGACGCCGTATGCGCGGTGATCGTGAAGCGTCGCGCACCGCCGAACTTCAACGCGCCGCCAGCGCCGTTGCGTAAGGCCACCGGGATGTCGATCGATGCCTCCTCGAACAGCGGCGTGCCGAAATAGAACACGCCGCCCACCGGATTCAGCGAATAGATGCCGAGCGCGGACAGCACGTACCATGCGGACAACTGGCCGCAGTCGTCGTTGCCAGGAATCGCCGCATCGCGCACGCGCTGCGGATCGTTCAGCGCGGCCTTCAGGCTGTCGCCGCTCAGCAACGCACGATCGCCGGCCGTGAGCGTCAGCGAGTACATGTCGTCCATCACCGTGCGCACGCGGTCCTGCGTCTTCGACGGCATGCCGGCGACGTCGTACAGGTACGGCAGGTGGTTCGCCGGTTCGTTGCCCGCGAAGAACTGGCCGCTGCGGCCGGTCAGGTCCGGGAAGCCCTGGTTGTACTGGAAGGTCAGCGGATTGGCCGGATCGAACGTGCGGTCGAGCTGCGCGATGAACTGGCTTTTGCCGCCGAGCAGCGTGATCAACCCCGGGAAGTCGTGGAAGATGTTCCACGTGTCGACCCACGAATTCGATTCGGAGAAGTCGGTCTTCTCGGCGGCCGTCGGATCGAAGCCCGCGACCCAGTTGCCCTGCGCATCCTTCGGCTGCGAGAACTTCCAGCCGTTGTTCGGCGCCGGGTTGAACACGTTCCGGTAGTTCTGACTGCGCGTCAGATAAGGCTGGTAGTCGGCCGCGCCTTTGCCGGCCGCCTTGCCGACCGCGGCCGTCGCCCAGTCGTCGAACGCATAGTCCTGCGTGGTCGACACCGATGCGTTGTCGCCCGCATAGACGTAGCCGCGCTGACGATACTGGTCGAAGCCGTGCGCGCTCGCGCGCTGCGTGGTCGTCAACGCGGTCCAGATGTCGTCGATGCTCGCGCTCGTCAGGCGCTTCAGGTACGCGTCGGCGATCATCGGAATCGACGGGTGGCCGGCCATCGTGAAGGTTTCCGTTTGCGCGAGCGGCCACACCGGTAGCTCGCCCTTGCCGTTCTGCGCGAACTGCGTCAGCAGCGACTTGACCCAGCCGTCGACGCGCTCGGGCTGCACCAGCGTCATCAGCGGCGCCTCGGCGCGGAACGTGTCCCACAGCGAGAACGTCGACGAATAGTCGAAGCCTGGGTTCGCATGCTTGCTGGTGGTCGGCGGCGACGTCGTGCCATCGTTTGACGAATCCATGCCGACGTAGCTGCCGTCCGCGTTGTTGTAGACCGTCGGCGCGAGCATCGTGCGGTACAGCGACGTGTAGAACATCGTCCGCTGGTCGGCGCTGCCGCCCTTGATCCGGACCCGGTCGAGCGCGGCGCTCCACATGCGCTCCGCCGCACCGCGCGCCTGGTCGAACGACTTCGCGCCGACTTCCGACTCGAGATTGGCCTGCGCATCCGCGATGCTCGACGGCGAGATGCCGACCTTCACCGTGACCGCGCCGCCGTCGCTGCCGTCGGCGAACGTCGGGTACGCCTTGAAGCCGTCCGCGCTGAACGCGACGTGCTGCGCATCGAACGGCTTCGAGAACCGCGCGACGAAATACGTCGGCTTGTTGTTCGCCCAGTTGTTCGTGAACTGCCAGCCGGCAATCGTCCGCGCGTCGACGACCTGGATCTTGCCGCTCGCGGTCGAGCCGCCGATCGGGTTGTCGATGCTCACGATCATGCTGCGCTTCTGCGTCGCCGCGCTCGGGAAATACGTGTAGCGATGCACGCCTGCATGCGTGGTCGCCGTCATCTCCGCGAGAATCTTCGCGCCCTGCACGTTCCACGGCGTGTTGCCGCTGCCGACCGGCGCCAGCTTCACGCGGTAATAGCCGGGGCTCGCGGTTTCGTCGTCGTGGCTGAACGACGCGTCGTAGGTGATCGATGCATCGGCGGCGACCTTGGCCAGCGTCGCGGTGTCGACCGGCGCGAGCGTCGGCAGGAACCGCACTTCACCGCCCGAGCCGATGCCGGTGCCCGACAGGTGCGTATGCGTGAAGCCGGTGATGAACGGATCGTCGTACTGATAGCCCGACGTGCGATCCCAGTTCCACGGCAGCGTATGCGCGCCGCCGGTCGTGTCCGGCCCGAGCTGCACCATGCCGAACGGCACGGTCGCGCCCGGATACACGTGGCCATGGCCGCGCACGCCGCTGCTCCAGTCCGCGTTGATGTCGAGGTTGGCCGTGCCGATCATCGGATCGACGCTGCGCAGCAGCGATCGCTTGTGCGCACCGCCGTTTTCCCCCTGATCGTTCTGATCGTTCTGATCGCCCTGGTCGTTCTGGTTGCCCGGTGCGTTCGACATCTGCGCGAGCACGCTCGCATCCGTTGCCCCCTGATCGCCGCCGCACCCCGACAACACGGCAAGGCATCCGATACCCACCACGTGACGTAGCTTCATCCGTTCGTCCCTCCATCTCTTGCGTCGATCCTGTCGGCAAGAACCGCTCTTCGATCCTCCCGCCCTACTGCGCGCCCGCCGGCCGCGGGAATGACGGCATCGCGGATGCATCGGCGCCCCACGTCGCGGCGCTCGCATCCGCCGTCATCGCATACGTCAGCTTCCCGCCCTTCGCGATGTGCTCGAGCGGTAGCCACGCGGCGGGCCACGACGTGCCGTTCAGCTTCAGCGACTTCACGTAGAACGACGCGCGGTCGCCGGAACCCGCGCCCGGCGCGACGATGTGCAGCAGGCGGTAGCTGCCGTCCTGCTGCCCGACGCGCACCGTGATCGTCTCGAACTGCGGGCTCGACAGCGCGACGCCGCTCACGCCCGGCACGACCGGGTAGAGACCGAGCGCGGCCCACACGTACCAGCCGGACAGTGCGCCGAGATCGTCGTTGCCGGGCAGCCCCGCCGCGCCGGGGCCAAACGCGTTGGCGAGCGACGCGTGCAGCACGCGCTGTGTATGCGACGGCGCGCCGGCCCACGCGTAGACCCACGGCACGGCCATCGTCACTTCGTTGCCGACGTAGAAATACGGCTGCTCGGTGCCGATGTTCAGATGCGTGAAGAACGTGTCGAGCCGCTTGACGACCGGCGCGGCGCCGCCCGCCTGCGCGATCACGCCGGCGAGATCGTGCGGCACGTACCACGTGTATTGCTCGGAATTGCCTTCCATGAAGCCCGACCCGTCGGTGACCCACGCGCCGGCCGACGTCTTCGGCTGGATCGCGCCGCGATCGAACAGGTGTTGCCAGTTGCCGCTCGACTTCAGCAGCGCGCCGGCCGTCGCCGTGTCGCCAAGCGCCGTCGCGAAGCGCGACACCGCGAAATCGCGCAGTGCGTATTCGAGCGTGTTCGACGCGGTCTGGTTGTCGCCGCTGCCCGATGCGGGCACGTAGCCGAGCCGGTCGTAGTCCGCACGGCTGCCCATCACCGGCGTGCCGGCGCACGCGGCGCCCGGCGCGGTGCTGGCCTTCATGATCGACAGCGCGGCCTGCGTATCGAAGTGCGTCGCGCCGAACGCATACGCGTTCGCCGCGATGATCGAGCCCGCATCGCCGGGCATCACGGCCGTCTCCGTATTGAAGTACGCCCAGCGCGGGAACGCGCCGCAGGCCTTCGCATCGAGCACGAGCGACTGCACGATGTCGCTGGTGCGCACCGGATCGAGTAACGCCTGCAACTGGATGAACGAACGGTCGATGTCCCAGCCGGAGAAATTCGCGTACATCGTGCGGCCGTTTTCGACCTGACGCGTCGGAGCGGTCGATGCGCCGTTCGACGCGTAGAAATCCGGATACTGGCCGTTCACGTCGTTGAACACGTTCGGATGCAGCGACGCGTGATACAACGCGGTATAGAACTTGGTCTTGTCGGCATCGCTTCCGCCCGCGACCTGGATCGCGTTCAGGCGGGCGTTCCATGCGGCGCTCGCCGCGCGGCGCACCTTGTCGAAACGCCAGTTCCGTTCGCCTCGCACATCCGTTTCCGGATTCTCCGCACGCAAGTTCGCCTTCGCGTTCGCTTCGCTGACGAACGAGATGCCGAGCTTCATCATCACGTCCGGATGCTTGCTGTCGACGTCGAACGTCAACGTGACGGGGCGGTTGTTCGACAGCGCCGGCTTCGCCGCGAACGGCCGGCTAAATTCCGCGTAGTAGTAGACGGGCACCGCATGCCCGGCCCAGCAGAATCCGCCGCCCGCGATCGTGCCCGACAGCGCGCGGTCGCCGACCTGGCTGACCGTGTCGCTCGTCGTGCCTTGCGCGCGGTTGTTCAGCACGGTCGGATCGATCGCGATCGTCGCCTGCTGGCCCTGCGCGAGCGCCGGGTACGTGAAGCGCGCGAAGCCGGTACGCAACGTCGTCGTCAGCTCGGCCTTGATGCCGTTGCCGAGCGTGACGCCGTAATAGCCGGCCTGCGCGGTTTCGTTCGCGTGATCGAATGTGGCCGGCGTGCCGGCGTCGCCGGGCGCGAGCTGCGGCATCACGTTCAGGTAGCCGCCGTTCGCCCAGCAGCCGGTGCCGCTCAGATGCAGGATGCTGAACGCGTTGATCGACGTGTCGCCGTACCAGTAACCGCCGGAGAAACCGGAGCCGTCGCCCTTGCGCCCGTCGTATTGCGCGGTGGGCGTCATCGGGCTCCACTGCATCATCCCGAACGGCACCGTCGGCCCGGGGAACGTGCCGCCGCCGAGGCCCGAGCCGACCGGGTCGGCCGGCTGGTCGGCCGCGTAGTCGGTGCCGATCAGCGGGTTGACGTACTGGACGACGCGGATGTCGGCGTTTTTCCTTGCCGCTTCGTTGCCGTTGCCGCTTTCATTGTCGTTGCTGTTGTCCTTGCCGCCGTTGCCGTTCTCATTGCCCTGCGACTGCGCGGACGTCGACATGTTCGCCGCCACGGCCGACGGCGAATCGCCATCGCCGCCGCAGGAAGCTACGGCCACACACAGCGCTAGCAGCGCCGTTCCCAACCCCCAGTTCCTCGACATCGCCTGTCTCCGTTTCGTTCTTGAATCAAGCCGTTTGTTCGAACTACTGAGCTTTCGATCAGGAATCTTTTCGTGACTCGTCGCGCACCCGCGCAATCGGTCGAAAATGCCGGGCGCGTATTTATTTCCGCATTCTGGTATCCCAAAAAGATGCACCGACCTATCGAAATACCGGCACCCAGAAACGGACAATGGGCACCAGCGTGCCCAAATAAACGCGTTTTCTCTACCCCGTGTTTTTACGAATTTTTATTTTGTTTATCTAAACAAAAGCGATTGATTCGATTTTTATATGGAATCCGTCGTCGCCCCCACCCGCGAGGAGCAAATTCATCGTTCGGATCGCTGCCAACGATGCATGAGCCAGAACTCGAAGCCCGCCAGTGCCCCAAGGCCCACGAACGCCATGAACCCGAGAACGACCGCCAAACCGTCCTTGAAAACATCGTCATCCCAGATCGCGGTGTAAATCAAATAAGTGGCAATCCAAGTCAACACCCCCGTGATGCTGCCACACAGGCACAATGAAATCATCGAAACGCGCCAGTATTTCGTGACCAGCAGATATTGTGGAATGGCAAACGCTGCCGTGCCCAGGTAGGCGATTGGGATGGAGTATTTGAGTGATCCGGGATCGTCGGCCCAATACGACCACACCAGACCGGGCACAAGGGCCGAAAGTGCAAAAGCAAGAAAAGGTATCTGACGCATCGATATAGGCAGCAGCCGACGACAACCATTCCATTGGAATCAAGAGCATTGTGCGCACGAATCGCGCATCTCGCGCGGCCACGTTTACGACCTTCGTGGCTTCGCGATGCATGCGCCGGCGACGGGTATCATCTCACTCGTCCGAGATCGGGACATTCACCGAGTATTCGATGTGCACGCACTATCTGTCCGCGGTAGTTCCCGCGCGCACTTTGTACGAACAGCTTGCTCGGAAAATGACGTGCAACCGGCCGTCACGGCTGTTTCGGCAGCTCGACATACTCCTCGAGCTCGCCCGCGATATAAAGCCGCTTGCCGATGCGCGGGTATTCGCACACGTCGTGCTCGAGCCGCTGGCCGCCGACGAGCAGTTCCAGCGGCGCATCGCCAGTGTTCTGCACCGTATGCGCGTCGCCGCCGCGCGGAAAGCCGATGAAATCGCCGGGGCCGATTTCACTGGCGTGCTCGCCGATCGTCACCGCGCCGGTGCCGGACAGCACGTACACGAATTCCTCTTCGTACAGGTGGCGGTGATATTCGGCCGATTCGTGGCCGGGCATCAGCGTGAGCAGGTGCACGCCGAATTGCGTCAGCCCGGTCAGGTCGCTGAGCGGTCGCTTCAGACGCACGGCATTGGGATTGAGCGAATGCACCGCGCGCGTCGGTTCCATCTTCGCGATATCGGCGGCCTTCAGCAGTTCCCGGGGAAAGGGAGTCGACATGGGGATCTCGCAAGCGTGAATGCTTCGGTTGAACGCGCGACGCCGGCGCGGCGCGCGCAGCAGCCATTGTCCGACATTTTCACGCTGGCAAGGGGGCGCCGAGCCGCACCCGGCGACGCAGTTAACGTGCGCAATCGGCCAGCAGGTTCGCCAGCACCGACGCGCCTTGCGCGAGGTGCACCGGATCGGCATCTTCCGCTTCGTTGTGGCTGAGCCCGGCCTTGCACGGCACGAACACCATCGCGGACGGCGCGACGTATGACAGGTTCACCGCGTCGTGCCCCGCGCCGCTGCACATCTCCAGGTATGGATAGCCGGCGGCGGCCGTCGCCTGCCGCACGCGCGCGACGCAGTCCACATCGAACACCACCGGCGCATATTCGGCGATCGTCTGCGCCTGCACGCTCGTGCCACGCAGCGCGGTGCGCGCCATGCAGATTGCCTCGATATCGGCGACGAGTTGCTGCAACGCCGGCCGCGACGGGTGGCGCACGTCGACGCTGAAGCGCACCTTGCCCGGTATCGTGCTCGGTGAATTCGGCTGGCACGCGACATGGCCGACGGTCACGCGCGCATCGGCATCGAACGCATGACCGTGCTCGACGATCGCGGCGATCATCGCGGCCGCCACGCCCATCGCGTCGCGGCGCACGCTCATCGGCGTCGTGCCCGCATGCGACTCGAAGCCGACCACCGTGACGTCGAGCTCGTAGATGCCTTGCACCCCCGTCACGACGCCGATCGGCAAGCCGGCCTGCTCCAGCACCGGCCCCTGCTCGATATGCGCTTCGAAATACGCTTTCGGCATCTGTCGCTCGCGCGCGGGGCCGGCGAAACCGGTGCGTTCGAGTTCGTCGCGCAGCAGCACCCCCGTCTGCATGCACGGGCGCGCCAGTGCGTAGTCGAGATCGAGCGCGCCCGCATAGACGGCCGAGCCCATCATGCCCGGCGTGAAGCGCGAGCCCTCCTCATTGGTCCACGCGACGACGTCGATCGGGTGCCGCGTCGCGATGCCGTGCTCGTTCAGCGTGCGGATCGCCTCGAGGCCCGCGAGCACGCCATAGACGCCGTCGAAGCGGCCGCCGAGCGGCTGGGTGTCGAGATGGCTGCCGCACATCACGGCCGGCAAGCCGGGCTGCGTGCCGGGCCGGCGCGCGAACACGTTGCCGATCGGATCGATGCGGATCTCGCAGCCTGCGGCCTCGCACCATGCGATGAAGCGGCGCCGGCCCTGCGCATCGTCGTCACTCAGCGCGAGCCGGCAACTGCCGCCGTGCGCGGTCGCGCCGATCGTCGCCATCTCCATCAGCGAATCCCACAGTCTCTGCTGGTTCACGCGCATCATCGTCGCCACTCCTGAAAAGCACTGAGCATATACACTCGATCCAATAAGAAAAATCCAAGATTTCGTTGTGGACGATAATTTTTACTTGTCACCCGGCGTTCCGCCCGGAATCCCGTGCCTTCTTTCTCACTGGATCGATCGCCCATGAAGCTCAAGCAACTCGATGCGTTTCTCGCGGTCGCCGAGCATCGCACCATTCGCGGTGCGGCGCGTGCGCTCGGCGTCACGCAGCCGGCCGTCAGCGGCATCGTGCGCGAGCTCGAACACGAGCTGGGCGTGCCGCTCGTCGTGCGCAGCGTCAAGGGGATCGCGCTGACCGATTACGGCAGCGCATTCGCGATTCGCGCGCGGCTGATCGTCGAGGAGATCCAGCGCACGCGCGACGAGATCGAGCAGTTGCGGCTGGGCACGACCGGCTCGGTATCGATCGCGGTCAGCCCGACCGTCGCGTTGACGATCCTGCCGCCCGCGTTCGCGGCCTTCACGCGCGACCTGCCCGGCGCGACGCTGAACGTCGACGATGCACTGACCGCGACGGACCTCGCGCGGCTGCGCGACGGCTCGCTCGACTTCATCGTCACGCACCAACTGTCGAACGCGCTGCCGGACCCGGACGAATTCGCGAGCATTCCATTGTTCCGCACGGCGTTCGCGGTCGTCGCGCGAAGCCGGCATCGGCTCGCGCGGGCCCGCTCGTTGCGCGAGCTCGTCGATGCGCACTGGTGCGTGCCGCGCTACGGCGAAGGCGGCGACGACCTGATCCGCTCGATCTTCATGCCGTTCGGCCTCGACGCGCCGAAACGCGTGGTGCACTGCCCGTCGTTTGCCGCGACGCTCGGGCTCGTGTCGCAGACGGATGCGCTCGGCGTGTTCGCGCGGCCGCTCGCCGAGGTCGAACGCCAGTCGCGCGGGATCGTCGCGTTGAATCTCGCCGAGCCGATGCCGGCGCTGACGGTCGCGATCGTGATGCGGCGGCATGCGTTGCTGACGCCGGCCGCGCTGCACTTCATCGAGTGCCTGAAGGGTGCGTCTGCAACCGTGTCGGCCGCGGACGACGCGTGACGCTCAACCCACGTGCACGCCGCGCAGCTTCGTTAGCAACGCGACGAGACGATCGATGTGCGCGTCCTCGGTGCGCCAAGACGACACGCTGATCCGGAACGCCGGCCGCCCCTGCCACACGGTCGCGCCGAACCACACGTCGCCCGACGCCTGCGCGGCTTCGAGGATCGCCGCCGTTTCCTCGTCGGTGCCGGCGCGCACGAGCACCTGGTTCAGCACGACGCGGTTCAGCACGTCGTAGCCGGCCGCCCGCAGGCCGTCGGCGACCCGCGCCGCCTGCGCGCAATGCCGCTCGACCATCGTCGCGACGCCGGCGCGGCCGAGCGAGCGCAGTGCGGCCCACACGGGAATGCCGCGCGCACGGCGTGAGAACTCCAGGTTCAGGTTCTTCTGCGCATCGTGCGCGCCGCTCAGATAGACGGCGTCGCTGTTCATCGCGGTGGCGAGCGCGGCCGCGTCGCGACAGATCACCATCGCGCCGTCGTACGGCGTGTTGAGCCATTTGTGACCGTCGGTCGTCCAGCTGTCCGCGCCGTCGATGCCGTCCGTCAGCGCGCGCTTCGACGACGCGCGCGCCCACAGGCCGAACGCGCCGTCGACGTGCACCCACGCGCCGGCCGTCTTCGCGGGCGGAATCAACGCCGCGAACGGATCGAATTCGCCGGTGTTCACTTCGCCCGCCTGCACGCAGAAAATGGTCATGTCGTCGAGCGGCGGCAACTGCGCCGGGTCGATCCGGCCATGCGTATCGACCGGCGCGACGACGATGCGCTTCATCCCGAAGCCGAGTACGCGCAGCGCCTTCTTCACCGTGATGTGCGCGAGCGCGGAGATCACGACTTTCACTTCCGGCGCGCCGATCAGCCCGTCCTCGTCGATATCCCAGCCCTTGCGCGCGAGCAGCGCACGCCGCGCGGCCACCAGCGCGACGAGCGTACAGGCCGTCGCGCTCGTGCCGAAGCCGACCGCGCTGCCCTCTGGCAACCCGAGTGCATCGACGACCCAACGCGCGGCCTGGCGCTCGAGCGTCGCCGCCACCGGCGAATTCGCATACGACGACGCGCATTGGTCCCACGCGAGCATCAGCCGCTCGGCCGCCGCCGCGGCCGGCAGCGTCGCGCCGATCACGAAGCCGAAGTAGTTCGGGCCGTTCGATGCGACCGTCGCGGGCGTGCCGCGCTCGTCCAGCAGGCGCAGCACGTCGTCGGCCGGGCGGCCCGCGTCGGGCAGCGGTTCGTCGAACGCGGCGAGACCGGCCAGCGCAGCCGCGTCGGGAAACGCGCGCCGCTCGTTCGTTGCGGCCAGATACGCGTGTGCGCGCCGATCGGCGTCGGCCAGCAATGCAAGTTCGTCCATGTCGGTTGCCTCGGTCAGGGTCAGAGTTTCGAGAGATCGCGGCCGAGCTGCTGCAGCGCGCCGTCGATCCGCTTGTAGTACGTGAACTTGCCGACGCGGGTCGCCTGCACGAGGCCGGCGTCCGCAAGGATGCGCATGTGGCGCGTGGTCGTGGCCGGCGCGATGCCGAGCTTCTCGGTGATGTACGTGCAGCACACGCCGAGCTCGTCGACGTCGCCATGCGGTTGCGGCGGGAAATGCTTGCGCGGTTGCCTGAGCCAGCGCATCACGGCCAGACGGCTTTCGTTGGCCAGCGCGCTGAGGCGGGTGACGTCGTCCATGGGGATTCGGATTCGTTTGACGTTTTGAATATTAGCTAAATGACGAAACGTGGGCAAATGGTTTGAAGAACGATTTTCGGGCGTGATGTCGTTCGTCGGTATGCACCTTCGGTATTCGCTGCGATCACGGCTGAATCGCCGTCGCAACGTCTCGCAGGCCGCGCGCGGGCAACGTGCTGCTACGCCAGCGCCTGCGCCAGCCGGTCGATCAACGCCCGCACGCGCCGCGGCTGCGCGACGCTGCCCGGATAGACGATCTGCAGATCGACTTCACCCGGCGAGAAGTCGCGAAGGATCTCGACGAGTGCGCCCGACGCCAGATCCCGCTCGACGTCGACCAGCGACTTCAGCGCGACGCCGTGCCCCGCGATGCACCACGCGCGCACGAGCGCCCCGTCGTTGGCGACGCGCCGACCGCGCACCACCACCCGCTTCAACACGCCATCGATGCTGAACGGCCATTCGGCATACAGCTCCTGGCCGAAGCGCATCACGATGCAGTCGTGCGAAGCCAGCGCGTCCGGATGCGCTGGCGTGCCATGCGCGGCGAGATACGCGGGCGACGCGCATACCACGCGCCGCGCACGGCCAAGCGAACGGCTGCGCAACGAACTGTCCGCCAGCGTGCCGCGGCGGATCGCGAAATCGAGCCCCTGCCCGACGAGGTCGACATACCCGTCGCCGAGATGCAGGTCGACCGTCACGCCCGGATGGTCGGCCAGGAATGCGTCGACGACGGGCACGACGCGCTCGCGCCCGAGATCGGCCGGTGCGCTCAGCCGTACCGGCCCCGACAGCGTCTGCACGCCCAGCCGCACCCGGCTTTCGAGCTCGTCGGCCTCGGCCAGCAGGCGTCGCGCGCCGTCCACCAGCGTGCGGCCCTCGTCGGTCAGGCTGATCGCGCGCGTCGTGCGCGTAAGCAGCGCCGCGCCGTAGTGACGCTCGAGCGCCGTCAGCCGCTCCGACACCGTGGCCGGCGACAGACCGACCTCGCGACCCGCCGCGGCCAGCCCGCCCTTCTCCACGATGCGCAGGAACAGCGCGAGGTTGTCGAGCAGCATTGTTCGCCCCTTCCGAAGGATATTTTCGCCGTCTCCTGGATTATCCGGGAATGGCGCAAACGGTACATTGATCGCCTGACGATCGATCCGCGGCCACGCCGCGCCCATACGACGAAAGGAAACGCACATGGAATACCGTACGCTCGGCCGCTCCGGCCTTCAGGTCCCCGCCCTGAGCTTCGGCGCCGGCACCTTCGGCGGCACCGGCCCGCTGTTCAGTGCATGGGGCAATACCGGCGTCGACGAAGCGCGCCGCCTGATCGACATCTGTCTCGAAGCCGGCGTTAACCTGTTCGACACGGCCGACGTGTATTCCGACGGCGCGTCCGAGCGCGTGCTCGGCGCCGCGCTCAAGGGGCGCCGCGACCAGGTGCTGATCTCGACCAAGACGGGCCTGCCGACCGGCGACGGCCCGAACGACGCCGGCACGTCGTGCGCACGACTGGTGCGCGCCGTCGACGACGCGCTGCGCCGGCTCGACACCGACTACATCGACCTGCTGCAACTGCACGCATTCGACGCCGGCACGCCGGTCGAGGAAGTGATGTCGACGCTCGACGATCTCGTGCGCGCGGGCAAGCTGCGCTACATCGGCGTGTCGAATTTCGCCGGCTGGCAGATCATGAAGTCGCTCGCGGCGGCCGACCGGCATGGCTGGTCGCGCTACGTGGCGAACCAGGTGTACTACTCGCTCGTCGGCCGCGACTACGAATGGGACCTGATGCCGCTCGGCGCGGACCAGGGCCTCGGCGCGCTGGTGTGGAGCCCGCTCGGCTGGGGGCGGCTCACCGGCAAGATCCGGCGCAATGCGCCGCTGCCCGAAGGCAGCCGGCTGCATGAAACGGCCAGCTACGGGCCGCCGGTCGACGACGCGCGCCTGTACGACGTGGTCGATGCGCTCGATGCGATCGCGGAGGAAACCGGCAAGACGGTGCCGCAAATCGCATTGAACTGGCTGCTGCAGCGGCCGACCGTGTCGTCGGTGATCGTCGGCGCGCGCAACGAGGAACAGTTGCGGCAGAACCTCGGCGCGGTCGGCTGGGCGCTGACCGATGCGCAGGTCGCGAAACTCGATGCGGCAAGCGCGGTGGAAGCGCCGTATCCGTACTTCCCGTATCGCCGGCAAGCGGCGTTCGCGCGGCTCAATCCGCCGATGCGCGGGTAAGTCGTGGAGGTACGGGCATCAGGCCGGCACGCGAGCCGTGCCAAGCCGCACGACCTTGTCGGTCGGTCCGATGACCGAGCGCCGGTGCGTGATCGCGATCACCGTGACGTCGCGCGCCAGCAGCCGCACGTGCTCCATGATGTCGCGCTCGGTGGCTTCGTCGAGCGCAGAACTCGCCTCGTCGAGAAACAGCACGGTCGGATCGCCGTACAGCGCGCGGGCGATTGCGATGCGCTGACGCTCGCCGCCGGACAGTTTCAGCCCGCGCTCGCCGACCGTCGTGTGAAGCCCGTCCGGCAAGCCCTCGATGAACGGCAGGATCGTGGCCTTCGCGGCCGCGTCGCGCAGGCGCTGCGCATCGCGTGGCCGGCCGAGCAGGATGTTGTCCTCCAGGCTTTCGTTCAGCAGCACGACGTCCTGCGGCACGACGGCCACCGCGCCGTACCAGTCGGCACGGTCGATCGTCGCGAGATCGACACCGTCGACGAGAATGCGCCCGGCGGTCGGCTCGATCGACTTCAACGCCAGCCTGAAGACAGTGGACTTCCCCGCGCCGGTTTCGCCGACAATGAACGTGATGCCGCCGCGCTCGGCCACGAAATCGACGTCGCGCACGCCGCGCCCGTTGCCGTATGCATAGCCGACGCGCTCGAACACGATGCGCCCTTCGCGCGGCACGAACGCCGACGCGTGCGACACCTGCCGCTCCTCGGGCGCCGTCCAGAGCGCGGTGAACGGCACGAGTGCGGCGCGGGAGCGCACACTCTCGTCGATCGAGCGCGCGAGCATGTCGAACGGCAGGTTCAGTTGCAGCAGCAGCGTGTTGAACAGCACGATGTCGCCGATCGACAGCGCGCCGGCCGCATGACGCGGCAACAGCAGCCAGAACGTTACCGAGAACTGGACTGCGAGGCCGAGCCCCAGCAGCGCAAGAAAACCTACGTGCTGCATCACGTAGGCGCGCCAGTTGTCGCGCTCGGCGCGCGCCTTCTCCGCGAAACGCTCGCTCATCCAGCGGTGGCTGCCGAAATGCCGGAGCGTCTCCATCGCGTTGATCGCGCCGCCGACGAACCGCGCATTGTCCTGCCCGGCCTCGATCGCGCGATCCAGGTACACCCGCGAGCGCCGCGCGGAAACGATCGCGATCGTCACCGCGATCGCGCCATACGCAGCGGTGATGGCCGCCACTTCGAGGTTGATCATTGCGCCCAGCGTGACGAGGGTGAAGACGATCTGGAGCGTGCCGGGGATCAAATCCATCAGCGCAAGCTGCACGAGCACCGCCAGCGCGCGGCTGCCGCGCGTATTCGCGCTCTGGATTTCGGTGGGATTGTGTTCGACGAAGAACGCCGCGGTTTTCTTCAGGACGCGCTCGAAAAAGCGCGTGCTGGTGATGAATCCCAGATTCCCGGACGTCATGAAGGCGAGGTACTGCACGACGCGTTGCAGCGCGCTGGACAGGCCCAGCAGCACCGCGTAGACCACGAAGCCCGCCATGAGCGCGTGCAGCGCGCCGCGATGCGACAGCGCGTCGATCAGGCGCGAGAACAGATACGGAGCGGCAACGGCGGTGGCACTCGACAGCACGACGACGGCCGCAACCGTCAGTAACATCCAGCGATCGGCCTTCCAGTAGGCGCGCAGCACCTCGGTGATCGGATTCGGTGCGTGGTGTTCGTTCATGGCGCAATGGACCGGGGCGCGGCCCGGATGGCGACAGGCGGCCAAAAAGTCTAGCAGACTGAAAGAAAGCCCACCGCACCGTTCGGGCTGCACGACGGTAGCCGCATGCAGTTGCGCTGTGACATCAGAAAACGCGAGCACCGCGGCCCCCCATCGTGCCCCTGCCCTCTTGTCGTTGCGCCCCGCGACCGGTCTGGCCGGCAACGCTCTTCCCTCCTCGAAAGGCTCACGAACATGAACGTTGCCGATACCGGCCTGACTGTACGCGTGGTTGGGAGTAGACGACTACGATCAATGGCTGCCGCAATGGGATCACAACCGCTTCTTCGATAGCCGCTTCGACGCCACGCTACCGCCGCACATCACGCAGCTCACGTGGTCGCGCTCCTTCGACGGCTACGAACCGGTGTTCGCGCTGGTCGCGGAGCGTCACGGCAGGCCGGTCGGGTTCGCGCATTCCTGCGCCACCGCAGCACGACGCACGTCGGGCCGTCCTGCTATCTGCAGGATCTGTCCACGCTCGACAGCGAACACGGCAAAGGTGTCGGCCGCGCGCTGATCGAAGCGGTGTACGACGCCGCGCGCCGACATCGTGCCGAATACGTGCACTGGCTGGCAGACGCACGCGACGGATCACACAGCGCAGCGCGCCCGACGACACCGGCGCGGCACGAACGGCAGGATTTACAGAAAGATGCTTCCGCGCTGAGTACAGTTGATCGGGTATTCAACTCACTCTCATTCAACGCATCGACGACCCGCCACGTGCACCCCGACCGTCGGGGGGACATGGCCCCCAACCCCGGGTAGCCCGCGGGATACAAATTCGTCCTTTCACCGGATTTTTGTATCCTCGGGGACACCATTTCGATGTCTCAGTTTTCGTCGCCAATAATGGGGGCAGATTAATCCTGTTGATCGGCCATTCCCCTGCTCTGCGGCCTCAAATTTCGGCTATACGCTCCTCGCATGTCCCACGAAATCAAACGCCCTCGGTCTCATCCGACGGCTTGTCCGTCCCCGGTCGTTCCGTCGGCGTACCATTGATCGCAGCCACGAGCGCCAGCACCCCGCGCCTTTCTCGCAGCTTCAGTTCTCGAAAGCCCGCGAGGAGCAGTTCTTCGTCGCTGGTTAGCGCCAAAGTTACGGGGTCGGACGTACGGCCAGTCAGCAAATACTGGACATCTACACCCAAGTCCGCGATCCCCACCAGATAACTCACGTCCGGAAGCCTCGCCCCTTTTTCGTAGTTGACCTGCGCATGTTGTTGAACGCCTCCCGCCGCCGCGAATTCGGTCTGGTTCATCCCCAGTCGCTTTCGCTCCAGCCTCAGGCGTACGGAAAATATATCCGGTTGATTCATTTTTATTGACATATGCTCATTTGATACATAACATGGCAGGTATGGTCGATCGGATACCGACGGTAGCGAGATGCATCTGACAATGCCGTCGCTCTCTCACAGGAGGCGTTATGACTTCCACCTATGAAATCTGCGGCGCACTCTCCGTCGTCGGTCACTTCCGACGCAATCACGCACAGCAGTTCGCGCAGAGCTTGCCCGCTTCCGCGACCGTCTACTGCGTCACCGACGCCGTCACGCATTCGGTCATGATCCGCCTTCGCGGTGCACTTACCGATCAAGAAGTCACCTCCATTGAAGGAAAATTGAAAGAATTCTCCCAGAAGTGGGCCCGGACCGTCGCCGTATTCAGTCGCATACGGTTCGGGGAACGATCTCTCATGTCTCTCGCGCCGGGCCGACATGTCGAGCGGTTGAAAGGTCCGGCGACAGAATACGTCCGGCATCACACGTCTACGCCGCCACATTCTGATGCTCAAAACACTCAGGTACTGGCAGCTCCGCTCGGATAATCCGCCTAGCCTAGCTAAAAGCTGGAATTCTAGGCCCAATCGGGACATTGATTTCCCCCCAACCTCTGGAGGTTCGCAATGGAAGAGCCCGCACCGTACAGCCTCTCAGGCGCACTGTCCGTCCAGGACGACTTGGACGATGAACAACTCGATCGGGTATCCCGGCACCTGAGCGGTATCGCCAGCGTGTACGTGAAACACGACGCCGTCGCGCATACCGTT
This sequence comes from Burkholderia sp. NRF60-BP8, assembly GCF_001522585.2. NCBI lineage: Bacteria > Pseudomonadati > Pseudomonadota > Betaproteobacteria > Burkholderiales > Burkholderiaceae > Burkholderia > Burkholderia sp. NRF60-BP8. Next base: position 324,646 of record NZ_CP013372.1, on the reverse strand, counting down.
TCATTGTGTATCTCGGGTACGTTGATGCGTGACGATGCGCGTTACATCGAACAACGCATCGAACGCTTCGCCGAAGAGCATGCTCGTGCGGCCTCTATTCTACTTAGCGAGTGGAACGGCGTGACGAGCGAGCTTGTTGTCGGAATGAACTGGGACGCCCAGTGCCTCATCAAGCTGGCAGCGATCCAGGAACAACTTGGAAAGCTCCCGGAGCGATATTTCGATTTTCTCTTGCGACTGGAACCGGCGGGTGCACCAGCGCGTGGCAAGCAGTTCTTGTCTGTTTCGATCGAGACCAGCGACGATCAGCAGGTTGTGTAACGCAAGTTCAGCGTTGCGGACACGCTGCGAGTATAAGATGTCGAGGCGCGAAAGCACGGTGCCGACTCGCGCTCGTTCAGCATAGGTGCGCGCGATGAGTCGGTCACACATTCGAATTGAAAATCGCACGAAGCATCCGCGTCGCCTATCAGTCGCACGCGCTCAACGCAATGGCCGAGCCTTGATCCACAGAAACAGCGGCACGCGCGCCCACTGCTTCAACTGATCCGTATCGGCATGATCCGGCGGCGGTTCGCGCAACGACACGATCGCGAACCCGGCCGCTTCCAGCGCCTCCATGTACGCCTGCAGCGGCAGCGACCAGCCCGCGAAGTGCATCGACAGCCCGTCGCGTGTTTCCACTCCGTCGAAATGCTCGCGCCCGAAATAGCTGCCCGTCAGCACGAACGGCGCATCGGGCTGTGGCCCGGCAAAGCTACCGCGATCGCGGAACGGATGCACGAGCGAGATGAACAGCGTGCCGTCCGGCTTCAGCACGCGGCGCGCCTCGTGTAAGGCGCCCTGCATGTCGTCGAGATCCATCAGCACGTTGTACGCCATCACGAGATCGAAGCTGGCCGTGTCGAACGGCAGCGCGGCCGCGTCCGCCAGTCGATAGCGATGCGCGGAATCCGCATGACGCGCGGCATCGAGCATCGCGGGCACCGCGTCGCTCGCGGTCACGTCGTAACCGAGCGCCTTCAACTCACGGCTCACGCGGCCTTCGCCGCAGCCGACCTCCAGCGCGACGCCCGTGCCGCGACCGATGTAGGCCGCGAGCCCCGCGCGATATTTCCAGAACGCATCGTGGCCCGGCTTGCCGGCCCAGCCAATCCATTGGTCGGCGACCCGCGTCCAGTGTTCGGTAATGGCTTTCGTGTCGGTCATGCGTGCTCCCGATCGGTCTGCGTCGTAGGCCCAAGATGCGCATGGTAAGCCGAAGCGCATCGACGCGATTGCGTGCAAGCGGAATCCGATTTCCGTCGGGAGCAAGTCGATTGGTTCGCTCAATCCCACGGATTCAGAATCGCGACACCGGTTTCAACGAAATCGGCAACGTTGCGCGTCACGACGGTCATGCCATGCACGATCGCCGTCGCTGCAATGAGCGCGTCCCGCTCGGATCGCCGGTCCCGCACATGAAGCCGTGCGCATCGTTGGGCGACAGCAGTATCGACCGGTAACACGCGACCAGCGAACTCGGGCAGGACGTGCCCGTCAAGCCATGCCCTGAGAAGCGCCCCCTGTTCCGCATCTCTGCGCTCGATCTGCAAGACACCTGCCTCCAGCTCCATGATCGTGATCGCCGAGACAAACAGCACCGACGCATCGACGGTCGAACACCAGGCCGCCATGTTCCTGTCCGCCTTGCCCGCCCGCACTTTCCGGAGTTCCGAAACCACATTGGTATCGAGAACGAACATCATCAGAAATCGACCTCCTTGATCTTGACGTTCGCGCGTGGCGGGTCGAATTCGACGTCCCCGACACCGGACATGGCGAGCGCGTCGGCAATGTTGCGCTGCTGCCGGGTGAGACGTTGGTATTCCTCGAAACTCAGCAGCACGTGGGCCGGCCTGCCGCGATCGGTAATGAACACGGGGCCGTCCTTTGTCGCCTTCTTTGCCTTGGTCACGTCCTAGTTGAGTTCACGACTCGAGAGCGTGGTGATGGTCACGATGAACTCCTGGAAGCCATATATGTAGGTTTGTTACTACAATATATGATTCCGTGTCATTCGTCGCCCTGTGCGGCGGTTCCTCGCGATGCCGGTAGCAACGTCCTACAGTTACGAGAAACGACCCGCACCGCCGCGCATCGCCCCCCCGCTCGACGATACGCATCCGATCCCGAGGAAAGTCCATGCCGAGCATCCTGGCCCCCGCCAATCTCCCCGCGCCCCCCGTCGCCGCGGAAACGCGCATGGTGCATGACGTGGCGACGCTGAAGCTGTCCGACTACCGTTCGGCGGACGGCGCGTCGTGGGTCATCTCCGTCATCACGCCGGCCGCAGACAGCGGCGCGAACGTCACCGGCACGACGTATTTCGACACCGCGAAAGGTCAGACCGTCCCGGTACCCGACGCGCGCCGCCGCTATGCGAATCGCGGCACGTGGCAGGTCGTCGCGAGTTCGAGCCCGGCGGTGCCCGCGACGGGTCGCTACGACTGGCTCACGCTCGCGTGGCTGCCGATCAACCGGCGGCCGCTACCCCAAACGGCCGAGCATCTGTATTCGCCGTTCATTCGCGGCGGCACGATCGTCTATCGGTGGAATCCGTCCGCGGAAGGCGGCGAGCAATTCGGCAACGTGCGGATGATCTTTCCGGAATGGACGCAGCAGGTGGCCGATGCGTTGCGGTCCGCGCCCGCGGGGATGCAGGACGGCGCGTCGTCGGCCCCGCAATCGGCGCTCGACCGCCTGAAAGCCGACACGAACCCGATGACTGCCGTGCTCGACTTCGCCGATGCGCTGCGCGACGAACCGGTGGAACAGATCATTGCGCGGCTACCCGCGCTGCTGCGGGTGAAGGACCGGCATGCACTCTCGGCGATCGTGTACCTGTGCCTGTCCGCGCCGCGCGCGGAAGACCGGTCGCGCTTCGTCGAAACGATCAACGCGACGATCGCGGGCACCGACGACCGCGCCCGCCTGCTGGCGATCGCGTATGGCGCATTCGCCGCAGGGCGGACGCAACCGGTTCCGTTCCGCGACGGCGCGCAGAGGGCGTTCATCGACGATGTATTCGGCGCGCTGAAACAGCGCACGACGGCGCTCGGTGTGCCGGTCACGCAAGGCTCGCCGTGGTACGAGTTCTTTACCGCGTATCGATTGGGCGAAGCGGTGTCGGGCAACGGCCAATAACCGCGAGCCAAGAGACGCCGCCGCGCAAGCTATAGCGGATCTCCACCGCCGTTCATCACGCACTGCCCATTACTTCGACCATTCCTCGGTCAATCGCGCCGCGTCGACCAAACACCGCATCGATTTTCGATCTATTCGACGATTTGAATGGAATCGCTCCGTGCTAGATTCCCGCTCGGCCACAGAGCCCATTCCAATAACCTCAATCAAAGACCAAATCATGAAATCTCTTATCCGCCATGCCGCTCCGGCATTCGTGACGATCGGCTTCCTGTCGGGCTGCGCCAGCAGCGTGACGCGCGACGCCAGCGATACGGCCGGGGCCGCCGTGACCGCATCAACGACCCCATTCGGCAAGAAGCCCGTGATCGTGACGGTCACGCTCGACAATGCCGCGCAGGAAGCGTTGAAAGACAACCTGAAGTTCGACGCAAAGAAACTGCAGGAGAAAATCGAACACGCATTGGACGCACGCAAGCTGCTGGCCAAGGCGGATGCAACGGATGCGATGCACCTGAATGTCAAAGTCACTGGCATTCGCGTGCGCTCAAGTTTCTCGGCCGTCATGTTCGGCTTCATGGCCGGCAGCGATTACGTCGACGGCACCGTCACGTTCACCGATGCCGACAATCATCCGGTCGACCACTTCAAGGTGTCGGCGTCGTATGCGCTCGGCGGTATCGCCGGAATCGACAGCATGCGCATGGACTGGCTGTATGAGAAATTCACCGAGAAGACGCTCGCGACGCTCGATCCGACGGCCGCGGCCACGCAAGGCGACGCGGCACCGGCAGCGTCGAAGAGGCTGTAAGGCCCGCCGCCCGACGGATCGCGGATGTGCGGCCCGTCGGGCCATGGCGGCAGACCCGGTGCTGCCATCAACGCACTGCCTCGCCGGTCACGAACCGACCATCATGCGTCCTGCAATGCGCGAGTGAATGCCCGGTGCTCGCATCTGGCAGCGGTCCTATTCCGTTAAATCAGCCGATATGCATCGGAGTGCGGCCGCGCCCACCGACCGCCACAAGGCATTCACGCGCGCACGCATGACAGCAAAAAAGCGGCCGCTCGCGAGCGGAGCGGCCGGCAAGGAGAGATCCCTAGGCGGGATACCGGTGGACACCACACCAAACCGGTCTGCGTATTGTTGATGAACGGTATACCGTTGACCATCAGACTGGTCTGATTCGCTGCAAGCTGGCGTGAACGTCACGCCCTCGTGAGCTGCCCCGGGGCACTCATCGCGACCCGCAATACGCCGTTACGTTCTCTGAGGGAACCCCCATACGCGCCAACCGGTCGAAACGCCGCACGACCGTCGAAGGCTTGAGCACTGCGACGGCCCACCTGCGCTCCTGTCCCGCTCGATCACGTCCATTTTTCCCATCGCATGCTGAGCATTGGTCCCTTCTCGATCCGCGTCGTCGCGGTAGCTGTCGCCGCGCTGCTGGCGTGGCTCGTCGCGCACCTCATCCAGCGCCGTCCGCCTGATGGGCATCACAAGAGCGCGTCGAGCCTGATCCTCGACGTGCTGTTGCTCGGATTGATTGCGGCGCGGGTCGCTTATGTCGCGCAATGGTGGCCGGACTATGCGGCGTCGCCGCGCGCGATCGTCGCGCTCGGCGATGGGGGCTTCGACGCGCGCATCGGTATCGCGGCCGCGCTGGTGTTCGCAGCCTGGCGCCTGCGCCGCCTGCCGGCGCTGCGTCGGCCGGTGCTAGCCGGCATCGTCGCGGGCCTAGGCGCGTGGGGCATAGCGCAAGGTACGCTGGCGACGTTGCAGCGGGGCGCGCCGCCGCTTGCCGCGATGCCGCTCCAGGCGCTCGATTCGACGCCCGTGATGCCGGCGGGCTTCGTCGGCAAGCCGGTCGTCGTGAACCTGTGGGCGACGTGGTGCGCACCGTGCCGGCGCGAGATGCCGATCCTCGAACAGGCGCAGCGCGACCATCCGAGCATCACGGTGCTGATGCTCAACCAGGGAGAAAACGCGCACGCCGTGCGTGCGTTCCTCGAGCAGCAGAGCCTGCGTTTCGATCACGTGCTGCTCGATCCGTCGCTGCACGCGATGCATGCGTATGGCTCGCGTGGACTGCCGACCACACTGTTCTTCAACGCGAAAGGCGAGCTCGTCGAATCGCACATGGGCGAGCTGACTGCAGCGCGCCTAAAGGACACCGTCACGCAGCGCTTCGGACAGTAATGCCCGGCGGCGGATCGGGAAGCGACGCCGCTTCATCACTTCCGAGCTTCGAGCGCGACAAATCGGTACACGAAGACCTATCCGATAAGCCTCGTCGAAGGTGTCAGCGCGATCGTGGCCAACTCGCGCGACGGCCTGCACATCGGCCAGGAGACGGATGCCTTCACTCCGTATCTGTATGCCGCGCTCCGCCTGATGGGCATTGCCGATATGGAATCTGCCTACGCCTAAGGGCTCGACATGAAGCCGCGTGACTTCGACGCCAGGCCAGAGCATGCGCGAAAGCAGATGCAAGCTCTGCATACGTGAACACTGACGGCGCCGGTATACGTCGCGAACCGGTCAGGCCGACGGACGCCATCACGTTACCCAGTGCCCATCAGCCGCGGTACCACAATCGCACGACGCCCGTGAACCAACAGTGTGTGCACACGAATCGCCGTTCGCGGCAGCATACGTCATGCGTGCAGAATCGCGCACCCGACACCCAAACACGGCCGACGGAAAGGCGATCAGTCTCGGTCAAATAGCGGATCCGGTTCGGGTGGCCTGTCATCAACACTGCGCTGCTTACCCTTGAAGCGAGCGATATACCTGTGCTCATGAGGGGGGGCACGATGTGAGCACGTGGTGGCCGAGTCGAGTCGGGTAGCGCCGGGCTGCAATTGCCTCGCCGGCATGTGCTGCACAAAATCCACAATAGCCATTGCCATGGTTCGGTCTTCAGGGACACCGGAATGGGCCAATGCTTGCGCGACCCCACGCCAGACTGCCAATGTTTCGATATGCGCATCCCATAACGCCATTTGCGCCCGCTCATCGAGCACCGATCGGTAAAAACGCGGGGCAACTCCACGAGACTGCATTCGTACCACCGCCTGCGTCGGAAAGCGTTGTGTCTCACCGCGAGCCAGCCTCGGCGTTGCGTTCGCATCGACCCCGTGTTCGCGCAACTGTCGCGCAAATACCTCGCGCCATGTGCGCAGATCCCGCTTGCGCGGATTCAGACACCGCCCGTCAGGACCACGCACCCGAACACACAGATGTACGTGCGGATGCGGCTGGTCATCGTGCTGTGCGAACACGTACAATCGTCCGTCGCCGAATATCTCGCGCGCGAACGCCCTTGACGCCTCTCGGACGGCCGCGCGGTCCGTGCCCGCCGGCATTGACAGCATCAAATTAAAGGTTTCCCGACGCCGGCTCTCCTCCGGCATCCCCCAACCACCCCATCGCCATTCGTCAAAGAGGTCCTGCAGGGCAGCGTCTCCGATTAACACGCGCGCGTCCTGGTCTTCCAACTCGACATGGCCATCGCGTGAAATATATTGCAGGTGTCGACGCACCGCACCCATGCCCTGTGCGCCTGATGCTTTGTTGGTAATCTTGACCATGACCTCGGGCGCGCGCCGAAGCGTCAAAGCCAGCCGTTCGCGCAGACGCCGCGCATCGCGCGGCAATGCCACGCCGGGCAGATGCGGGGCGCGCACATGCCGTAGCGGATCGTGAAACAGTCGATCGCCCCAGTTGACGAGCAGCGCATCGACGTACTGTCTGGGAAACGGCATATCAACGGCTCCATCGGTCCAGGTTGGTTTGCAGCAACTGTGCGACAAAACGCAGATGTGTAAGGATCATGGCGCGCGCGTGCTCCCAATCAGGTACGTGGTGGCCCTCGCCCGTGTCGCGCGCGAGCTCACCCAGTCGCGTACGAATCGCGGCGAGCTGCCGATTCGATTCCGCAAGCAGCATCATCTCCCGGTTTCCCAGTTGCGGCTCTCCGGTCAGATGGGCGCGAATTAACGCAGCAATCCATCGATTGGCGGTGACCCCCTGGACATGGGCCAGCCCTTTGATACATTGCAACTCGGCCGGCATCAGACCCACACCGATCCGTACAAACGGCTCGCTCGGCGCCGAAAGTATTGCGGCCGTGTCCGGCGGGTCATGGGCAATGTCCAGTGCTTCGGCCACGAGCCGCCTGATGCCCTCACCGGCGCTCACCCCGTTCTGCGCACATCGTGCCTGCCACAAAGGCTTTAGCGCACCCAGTTCGACCGCAATGCGCGCTCGGTTTCGCGATCCCATGTTCGTCTACCGTTGGCCAGGCAACTGCATGGCGGGTGCGTGATTGATTTCTCGCGACGGGGCAGACGATTGCTGGGTTTCGTCCTTTTCCGCTCGCGCGGAAGGAGCCGTCGGATCGAACACGCGAGGTCGGGGAAGCTCGACGCCCTCAGCGTGAAGCGCGTCGAGCATGCGCACAGCGCGACGCTTAACACGATCGACCGAACGATCACTGAAACCCTGCTCGCGCATAGCCGCCACAATCACGGCGAGCTGAATCTCATCGTCCAGCGATCTCGAGTGGCGCATCGGTGCGCCCATGCGACGGTCTGGACTTTCGTCGCGGGCACCCGCAGGCGTTGCAGTCGTCCCTACTTGCGGCTGCAACACAGGACGCTCGGAGTCGCGATCGCGTGTGTGTTCCGTGGGCGCGTTCAACTCAGAAAGGCGCGCTAGGTCGGCGGGCTTCGGTGTGTACCCGCTTACCTCAATACCGATCGAAACGGCCTGCAGCCATACTTCGCGGCAAAAGGCGTCGTGCCCCGACACGCGAATGCGCGTCCACGCCTTCGCCTGCACCATATCCATCATGGAAGCAACAATGTCTGTACGAGTTTGCATCGTGACGAGATATCGCCCCCGATCCTCGAATGCCAGAGGGTACGGGGCCTCCTTCAGGAAATATTGACCGCCGGCGCGCAGGTAGCCTCGCCTAACTCGCTCTGGCGCGTCTGCGATTTCCGTGAACTTCGGCACCGAATTTATCGCGCCGGTATCGGACACACCATCCGTGCCTGCATCGTCACGCCCCGCCTCGAAGCGGCTGCCACCAGCCTGCTCTCGTAGCAGGGCGCGCGCCGCATCAGACTCGCTGCGCCGACGCGCAAGCATTGCGAGGTAGCCGAATTGTTGTGCCGGAAAGCGGTCCGACGGACGACGTCGCGCTATGTCGACGTCCGCAGTCCATTCAGGCTCGATGGCGTTCACGGCGAAGTCCGCACTAGGTGCGAAAAGCGCCGGCGACTGGGTATCATCCATCATGTACCTCACCGGTTATGCGTCGCGCAATGCTCAGCTGCGCGGCGTCACCATCCATATTGCGCGTGACCGAATCGCTACCGCTGCGGGTCGTCGATATCGCCACGCCCGTCCACGCGCGACCTGGCTTGCGCGAGCGCGGCCGCACGTGCAGCTTTCACGCGCGCCCATGACGCTGCATGCAGCGCAGCGAGCTTCACGTCCATGTCGTCGAGCCCCATTTCCCGCGCAGATTTTTTCAGTGATGCAACCGCCCGCTCAAGCTGATCGCGAGCCCGGTCCCACGGGTACAGCTTCGCGCGCTCACCTTCGTAGACAATCTGTACGTCCGCGCCGTTTAGGCGATGGTGCTCGTCCATCCACCGTAACCGGTCCGACACGAATGTCATCCTTCCCTTCGCATGGAACACCACGCTGCGTGGTGCCACCTCTTGAACAAGGAAATGCTCGGTATTGAGCACCTCCCCGCGATAGGGACCTCCGTTCTCTCGTGGCGTGGACATCCTCAGTGCAGCCCCAAACCGCCGCTCGGCCGCCACCTTGACCTCCGTGGGCACGGCGTCGAGCCCGTATATGAATTCTCCCGCCGCATGACGTGGCCCCCGGCTCGAATGCTGCCCGTCGTCCGTGGTTTCGGTGACCGAGCTCGCCGCCGGTTCGTGGGTGAAAGCCTGTTTCCCTTCCTCCGGAGTACCAGATGGCTGCGTCGACGCGCAATCACCGTCCGAGCGGTCGGCCTCGGCGTGCCGGCGCACGTCGTCCGCCGCCGTGCCCTTGTCCGTCTTCCTCGATCCCATGTCTGCGTCTCCCGTCAAGTAAAACGACATACCCTCGGTTTGCGTCCGGCTCGCCTTGGCGTCAGTCGATGTAGGCGCCGGTGTCTCCAGTACCGCACGCCGCAACAGCTCGCCGACCGCCTCCTTTCCGTCGAGCACCGCCATATCGTTAAAGTCGGTCGGCAACTGATTCGCAATATGCGCCCCCGATGCGAACCGAGGAACGACCAGTCGTGCATGGGCATTGCGCGCCGCATGCTCCGCATGCGTAAATCCAGCACCGAGATCGGCCAGAATCACAAGCGCATCCTTTGGGTGCTGCGCGCGCCATACCGTAGCCACTTTGGATAAATTTCCGCTCGACAAAGCCGCAAGCGTGTACCACCCTGTCGCCTGCCATGCGGATACGGCAGTGGCCACACCCTCGGCAATCAGCACCGGCAAGCACGCGTCGCGTCGATGCTGTTCGGGCGTAACAAACCACCAGCCTCCCGCCTTCGCACCGCCTGCCAGCGATGATTTACGCCCTTCGCAATCGATCAGCTCGAGTGTCGAAATCTGGTGGCCGATACGAACAGGCACGATCAACACACGTCCCAATAGAGCAGTGTCATTGGATTTCGGGACGTAGCCGAGCAGCACATGCAACTCTTCTGCTTCCAGCTCGCGCAAGGTAGGCAACGGCGCAATCTGCTTGCGCGCCAGATAAGGATGGTCAGGTGCCACCGGTCGTGCCCAATTCCAGATACTTAGCGCCTGTCGAGCGACGGCGGCGCGGCGCGCCCGGCGCTTGCGCTCGAGTGAGGCGTCGGCGCCCACAATGGGGGCATGCGCCGACGCGGACCGCGCCGCGCGATCGCCAAACGCGCGCGAGCCGGCCAGATCGAACCCATGCTCGCGGGCAAGCCAAAACAACGACGCAAGCGTGATCGCCCCACTTTCGCTCGCCGAGCGCCATGTCGCACGCGCCGATCGTGCATCGTAATTCGGCGCCGTCTGGCTCCATGCATCCCACAGATCAAAACCTGCCTCGCCAAGCCCATGCTTCACGGCGAACGCCATGTCGACCCATGTCGTATAGTCGCCGGCCGGAATCGCCGCCAAAGCAGCGCGCACGCGATCGGCCTCACTGATATATGCAACGCTCATTGAACACCACCACTTGCCCGCGCGACGGGGCTCGGGTCGCGCTTGCGCGCGCCCGTCTCAGTCATGCCATCTTCGTCTCTCGCCAAACGACGTGCGGCGCGCGCTACGTCGTCAGCCGGCACCCCCAGCAGCGTGAAGTGCCGATCCACATATGCGGCTGCCTCCTCGCAACTGACATTGTCCAGCGCCTGCGGCAGCTCGCGCGGATCCCAGGCGTGTACAAGTTCCAGATAGTCCGCTCGCACATGCGCCAACTCGCCCGTCTGATCATCGACGTCGTCATCGCTCAGTTCGCGCAGCCGCTGCTCGATTTGTGCACCAAATCGCATGAGATCGAGCGCAGGCACAGTCGGCGCGTCCATTACCCGTGAAGTAAATGCACGATCGCGCCAGTAGCAGATCCGGTCCGCCAAAATCGGCTTGGTATTTTCGAGAAGAATGATTTCCTTGTCGCGAGCGAGCTCCTTGATCTCCTGCGGCAACATCAGCGCACGACGTTGATCGGAAAAGCTCTCGCTCGCACCGCCGCGCGCACCGAACATGCCATTCGATCGGCTGGTGCTGCGCGATCGCTCCGTGCGCGTGCCGAGCATCTCGGAGTAGGCATTGGCGTCCTTCTGTTCGCGCGGGGCGAAGAGAATCTGCATCGCATGATTCGTGACAATGGTCCTCGCGTCAGCTCTGCCATAAACAGACTCGAGCTGCGAGTCGGACTGCACGATCGAGAGCAGGCGCAAGTTGTAGCCCGCCATATAAGCCACCGCACGCGCGATAATCTGGATTTTTCCAATCGCCGTCATCTCGTCGAGCAGCAGCAGGCATTGATATTTCAGTGCCGGATTGTCCTCTGCCAACTCCTTCGTGTTCAGATTCACGAGCTGCGAGAACATCAGATTCATCAGTATCGCCGCTTCACTTAAGTGATCGGGCGTCACGCCAAGATATACGGACATCTTGCGGCGTCTGACGTCTCGCAGATCAAAGTCGTTTGCGCTCGTCGCCGCGTCAACAATCGGGTTGGCCCAGATCGTCAGTGGCGCATTAAAAGTGGCCAGAATGCTCGCCAGAACCTTGTCGTCATTCGTAAGGAATCGATTCAGTGCATCAATACAGGCGCGGCTCAAGTACTGTCGATGCTGTATAAGCATCCGGTTTAAGTAGGTTTTGACGGGCAGACCATTTCCCGATGATTGCCGCAGTACCTCGCCTATTGTGATCGGATAGTCGGGCACTCCGCTCGCGCCAGCACGACGGGCCTCGCGCAAATCCCACAGCAGCAGGACCAGTCCCAACAAAAGGTTGCGTGCCTGGTCTTTCCAGAATTCGTCATGCCCGCCGGCCGGATACAACACGTAACCGATCGCCAGAATATCGCCGACGCGAAACATGCCGTCTGCGATGACCGACAACGGGTTGTAGCGATGCGTGCGGCCATCCTCTGCGAACGGATTGAACAGGTACACAGCTTGTCCGTGCGCGCGCCGGAAGCCCGCCGTGAGGCGAAAATTTTCCTGTTTGATATCGAGCACGACCACGGAGTCGGAATAGCTCAGCAGATTCGGGATCACAATCCCCACGCCTTTTCCTGAACGAGCAGGCGCGGCAAGTAGCACGAATTGCTGACCGGCAAAGCGCAGGTAGCGGCCACGCCAACGGCCCACCACAAGCGTCGGTTGAGGCTTCGCGGGTGCAATCTGTCTCATAACAGCCCCGCCCGACGAATCTCCGCATCGTTCGCGAAGCGCGCGTCGCCATACAAGGGCCTGCGGCCTGCTTGTTCCAGCCACGTATACACGGCAAGCGCAGGGCCGCCGAAGGCGACGAGCATCCCTATGAGGCCCGCACCGGCCACACGTCGCCCCATATTCGGAAGACGGCCGTCGTGCCATGCCCCTAGCGCATCAAGCCAGGTTGACCACCCTGCCCGAAGTGGGTTGAGATGCACGCTTGCATATAACAAACATGAAGCCAACCATTCGGCAGCAGCCAATTCGGCGTATATCCCGATCGTGATGGCAAGCGTGAGAATCGTCACACGCCACACTGGAGCAAGCGTCCCGGACATGTCATCCATCGCAGTACCTCTCGGTTGGGTCAAACTCGATAGCGGCCTTCTCGCGCGGGTCGAACCAGACTTCGGTCATCGCCCAGCGTTTGCCGACTTGCACACCGTGCGAGTCCAATACGGGCTGCGCCTCCATGTGAGCGATCACGTCGATGGTCAAGCGCAGCACACGCTTGAGCGAAGCAATGTCCCAGGCGGCTGCCTCGGGATGCTCCTTCGCCATGAGCGCAAAACGCTCGATGGCAATGCCCGCACTGGACGCATGAAAACTCGTCATCGAGCCGGCGTGCCCGGTGGTCAAAAGCTTCAGGAAGTCGTACGCTTCCGCCCCGCGGAGCTCGGCAAGCAACACCCGGTCGGGACGCATGCGCATGGCGCAGGCAATCAAATCTGCAGGCGTTATGTGTGCGCGCCCCTGAGCGCCTTTGCTATAGAGGAGATGGACGCAGTTTTCGAGATGCCGAATGAACAGCTCGCGTACGTCTTCGATCGTCACGATGCGCTCGGTTGCGCTCAGGTATCGGCACAAGCTGCGCATAAAGCTCGTCTTGCCGGAGCCCGTGCTTCCGACAATGACAATATTGCGGCGTGCTCGCACGGCGCTTTCAAAGAAGGCGGAAAAATCACGCGCTTCGAGCCGCTCGACGAGCATCCGATCGGCTCCGCGCAACGCTAAGCCTGTCTTGCCGAGACCATCAACGTGTCGCCAAACCGTGTCCTCAAACATGCCGTCGGCACGATGGCACTCAAGCGTCTTTTCATCGGCGCTCGGGCGCCTGATCGTGATCGATACCGTCCGCGGCGGAACCACGGGCGGCACCACGAGTTGGAGGCGCGCGTTATCCGGTAATAGCGCGGAAAGCAGCGGATGCTCGGTCGAGACGCCCTGATTCGTCAATGTGGCAATCGCCACGGCGAACGCCATGA